>NZ_CP117866.1:9794516-10107769 GCF_028736035.1 Streptomyces sp. T12 | reverse complement strand
ATGGCAAGAGCGTGCACACGTCGGTGCGATCCTCGGTCAACCCGGAGGGGCCCTCGGGGGCGACCGGGGATCGCAACGAGGCACCGCTCGCGATGTGCGTGCTGGGTGCCCGGGTGGCGGTCGCCCTCCAGGGTGACCGAGGATCGCAAGACCGCCACCTGGGGGCCGTCGGCTCCGAGGATCTCCTCGGACGTGTTGCGATCCTCGGTCCTTCGGAGGGAGACCGCACTGATCTCAGCGTGTTCGTAGTCGGTGTCCCAGCAGGGCGACCGCCACCTCGGCGCGGATCCGCTCGTGCGCCCACCGCTTGATGTTGCGATCCCCGGTCGCCTGTCAACGGCCGCCACCCTCGTGCTCGTTCGCCTGCCCCCGGCCCGTACAGGTGGTTCGATCCTCGGTCACCCCGAAGGGTGACCGCCACTCGTGCCTATGACGTGGTGCTGCGGGTCGGCGACCCCTTGCGATCCTCGGTCGCCCCGGAGAACGACCGCCACCTTCCACAGCCCGAAGTGCGCCAGCACACCCGTGCCGTTGCGATCCTCAGTCGTCCAGGAGGGCGACCGCCACGCTGTCGGACGCCGCTTCGGAGAGCCGCGACTTCATGTTGCGACCCTCGGTCGCCCTGGAGGGTGACCGCCACGATCGGGCCCTCCGCCAGGACCTTCGGCGTGACGGGGTTGCGATCCTCGGTCGCCCCGGACGGCGCCCGCCACGAGGGCCTCGAAGACCTTCCCGGCTCCGATCATCCCGTTGCGATCCTCGGCCGCCCCGAAAGGCGACCGCCACCATGCAGCGCGGCGTGCTGGAGATGGCGGAGGGCATGTTGCGATCCTCGGTTGCCCCAGAGGGCGACCGCCACCACGGGTCCGAGCAGGGCGCACGCCCCGGACGCGGTGTTGCGATCCTCAGTTGCCCCGGAGGGCGACCGCCACAATGGTCGCAGCCGGCGAAAGCGTGCTCGGCTCGAAGTCGCGATCCTCGGTTGCCCCGGAGGGCGATCGCCACGGCCGCAGACTGCGTGTATCTGGCCGTTGCCGACCGAGTTGCGATCCTCGGTCGCCCCGGAGGCCAGCCACCATCTCGGAGCCGTTGTAGCGAATGTGGACCTGTTCGTAATTGCGATCCTCGGCCGCCCCGCAAGACGACCGCCACTTCGGACTTCTGCGCGGTGCTGAGCGGAGGAGCCTTGTTGAACTCGGTCGCCCCGGAGGACTACCGACCACCTCGAAGGCCCGCTCCGACTGTTGGCTGATGAAGAAGGTGTTGCGATCCTCGGTCACCCCGAAGGACGACCGCCGCCCAGGGCGACGGTGTCGTCGAGGTCGCCGACCCAGTCATTGCGATCCTCGGCCCCGGAGGGCGACCGGCACTAGGCACGACCAGGCCGGTCGGCTCCAGCGCGAGGTTGCGATCCTCGGCCGCCCCGGAGGGCGACCGCCACTCGCCGCGTTCATCGGCATGCGCGTCCTCAAACCGGAGTTGCGATCCTCGATCGCCCGCCACAGACCTCGCCCGCCTCGCCGAGGTCGGCATCTTCTCGGTGTTGTGATCCTCGGTCGCCTCAGAGGGCAACCGCCACCCGACTGCCAATCAGATTCGCTATCCAGTTTTCAAGGTTGCGATCCTCGGCCGACCCTGAAGGCGACCGCCACAAGCCCGCGTACGCCGCGGGTCGTTTGAAGACATAGTTGCGATTCTCGATCGCCCGGAAGGGCGACCGCCACACCAGGGCCGTCACCGGTTCCACCCGGGACGCGCCGTTGCCATCCTCGGTCACCCCGGAGGGCGACCGCCACTCCGGAGCGGGGGCGCTCGGCATGTCCCAACGGCATAGTTGCGATCCTCGGTCACCCCGGAAAGCGACCGCCACGCCCGCACGACCTGATGGTAGCTCTGGAGTATCACATTGCGATCCTCGGTCACCCTGGCAGACAACCGCCACTAGGTCGCCGCCCGGCTCGCCGTTCTCGTCGTGCAGTTGCGATCCTCAGGTCGTCGCGGAGGACGACCGCCACCGACCTGCATGGTGACCCACTCCTCTTGGGTCATCTCGTTGCGATCCTCGGTCACCCCGCAGAGCGACCGCCACCCGGATCCGGCGCCTAGCGTCGTTGCCCGCCACCGTGTTGTGATCCTCGGTCGCCCCGGAGGTCCACCGCCACGTCGTCGCCTGCGTAGCGGTAACCCAGGGTGCAGACATTGGGCTCCTTGGTCGCCCCGGAGGGTAACCGCCACCCCGCTGGAAGTTGTCGCCGTCGAGGACGACAAACCAGTTGTGATCCTCGGCTGCCCCGGAGGACGACCGCCACGGCCGGTACGCGTACTGAACCAGCGAGCTGCAATCGTTGCGATCCTCGGTCGCCTTGGAGGGCGACCGCCACGTACGTGTACGTCTACTTCAGCGCGAAGACCAAGAAGTTGCGATCCTCGGTCACCCCGGAGGGCAACCGCCACTCGCGTCGTTGGAGATGAGCGACATGGAACTCATGCAGTTGCGATCCTCGGTCACCCGAAGGACGACCGCCACGGGGCGTTCGGCAGCCCAGCGTCGCAGCGCGGCGTCGTTGCGATCCGCGGTAGCCCCGGAAGGCGACCCCACCCTCAATGCCATGATGCTGCAGAGCGACGACACGATGTTGCGATCCTCGGCCGCACCGGAGGGCGACCGCCGCCTCGTCGGGAACGGCGTGCGTGGTGCCCGCCGCGTGATGTTGCGATCCTCTGTCACCCCGGAAGACGTCCGCCACTAGCGTGGTGGTGGTCGCACCACCCTTGGGATTGACGTTGCGATCCTCGGTCACTCGGAGGGCGACCGCCACACTCCGTTCTGGACTAGACACTCAGAACAGTACGCCGTTGCGATCCTCGGTCGCCCCAGAGGACGACCGCCACGGGCGTCTCCTGGAGAGGCGTGTGCGAGGGAGAGTCAGGTTGCGATCCTCGGTTGCCCCAGAGGGCGACCACCACCGGCCTGAACACGACGGACATCCTGGAGCCGTCGCTGTTGCGATCCTCGGTCGCCTCGGAGGGCGACCGCCACTTCCCCGCGCCGGCCAAGCCGGTGCCGGGCACCCCGTTGCGATCCTCAGTCGCCTCAGAGGGCGACCGCCACCCCTCGGAGGGGCGTCCCGACCCGGGGGACATCGAGATGTTGCAATCTCGGTCGCACCGGAGGGCGACAGCCACCGGTGGGACACGGCGCGTGCCGAGCCCGGCCGCCGTGTTGCGATCCACGGTCACCCCGGAGGGCGACCGCCACAGGCCCGCGTCGACGAGGCCATCGACTGCGGCCTTGTTGTAATCCTCAGTCACACCGGAGGGCGACCGCCACCGCCTCATCCTCGAACACTTCGTCCGTGACCGGCAGGTTGCGATCCTCGGCCACCCCGAAGGGCGACCGCCACACGCCACAGAAAGGTCTCGTGTTCAGGGTTGAGGTAGTTGCGATCCTCGGACGCCCCGGAGCGCGACCGCCACCCCGTGCCGGGCCGCCCACACCACCCGCTCTCGGGCGTTGCGAACCTCGGACGCCCCAGAGGGCAACCGCCACGCGGGTCTACTGCGGCAAAGGCGACTGGTACTACACGTTGCGAACCTCGATCGCCCCGGCAGGCGACCGCTGCGTAAGCCCGTCGACCAGGCGGTGGACCTCTTTGTTGCGATCCTCAGTCGCCCCGGAGGACGACCGCCACTGCGTGAGCTACGGGCGTGTCTCGCTTGATGAGCAGTTGCGATCCTCGACCGCCCCGCCGGGCGACCGGCACTTCCACCATGTCGATCATGGCCACACCCATGGCGGTGTTGCGATACTCGGTCACCCCAGAGGGCGACCGCCACCGCGACGACCTCCTCGTCCCGTACCGCGAGGTGCGGTTGCGATCCTCGATCGCCCCGGAGGGCGACCGCCACCGAGCCGCCGCCGGGAGTGACCGTGTCGTCGTTGCGATCCTCGGTCGCCCCGGAGAGCAACCGACACCTTCGGGTCGCCGTTCGCCGGCCAGATGTAGTTGACGCTGCGAACCTCGGTCGCCTAGCAGGGCGACCGCCACGTCTCGATCTCGGCGCGGATGTACAGCCGGTCGTTGTTGCGATCCTCGGTCGCCCCGAAGGGCCACCGCCACCCAGTAGCCCCGGCTCCGTGACTGCGACACCCCGAAGTTGCGATCCTCGGTCGCCCCGGAAGGCGACCGCCACCGTGGAGGGGGACTCCATGTGGAGGCGCTTCTCGGCGTTGCGATCCTCGATCGCCCCGGAGGGCGACCGCCACGTCGACCCACTGCCGGCGGACATGCCGCTCAATGAAGTTGCGATCCTCGGCCACCCCGGAGGACGACTACCACTTTGGCCTCGGTGGCCTGCGCCGCGACGAGCTGGTTGTTGCGACCCTCGGTCGCCCCGGAGGCCAACCGCCACAGGTACAGGTGTCCGGGTGGGTGCAGGCGGAGGTCGTTACGCTCCTCGGCCGAACTGGAGGGCGACCGCCACGAGTCTCGCCGATCAGCGTCAGGTCGAGATGGTGGGTGTTGCGATCCTCGGACGCCCCGGGGGGCGACCGCCACGAGCAGGGGGCGAGGTACCCGTTGCGATTCTCGGTCGTCCCGGAGAGCGACCGCCACGTTCCGAGGTCTTCGAGCGTCCAGACCCAGTCCCAGTTGCGAACCTCGGTCACCCTGGAGGACGACCGCCACGCGTCGACGTCCTAGTGGTCGACGAGGCCACCATGTCGTTGCGATCCTCGGTCTCCCCGGAGGCCGACTGCCACAGGAGCCCGGCCCAGTGGACCGGTACGTCACCGATGTTGCGATCCTCGGTCGCCCCAAAGGGAGACCGCCACCAGCTTCCTCGCCTCGGCGCAGACCACCGGCACCCAGTTGCGATCCTCGGTCGCTCCGAACGACAACCACCACGATGAGCTGGATGGCAGTGTGCCGGTCCTGCCCATTGCTGCAATCCTCGGATGCCCCGAAAGACGACCGTCACCAGGTCTACACGCGGTGAGTAGGCCCGGTCTACGTGTTGCGATCCTCGGTCGCCCCGAAGGCAACCGCCACCTGATGCGGGTGCAGTAGTCCTCGAAGGACTCGGTGTTGCGATCCTCGGCCGCCTCAAGGGCGACCGTTACCAGCATGCCGACCTTGCCTCGCGTCACGAGGTAGTCGTTGCGATCCTCGGTCGCCCGGAAGGGCGGCCGCCACCCGAGTCGGGGCCCTTTGGTGCCTCCGGCAGTACCGGTCGCGATCCTCGGTCCGCCCGGAGTGCGACCGCCACGTGTTCCCCGTCCTGTACAGCCTGGACGTCGAGGAGTTGCGCCCCTCCATCACCCGGAGGGCGGCGACCGCCACCTTGCCGACCGTCCAGATCGACCCGGCGACCATGTAGTTGCGATTCTCGGTCGTCCCAAGGAGCCGCCGCCACCGCGGGCGATCTCGTCGGGTGTGGCGTCTTCGATGTTGCGATTCTCGGTCGCCCCGAAGGCTAACCGCACGCCTCCGCCGCGTGTACAGTCACGGTGCCACGGCATTGTGATCCCTCGGTCACCCCCGGAAAGCGACCGCCAAGGTCACCCCGCTCAGCGTGTGGGGCTTGGATCCGTAGTTGCGATCCTCGGTCGCCTTGGAAGGCGACCGCCACGCCCGGGTGGGGAACCATGGTCACGAACAGCTCTATCCAGCGCGGCGGGCTGTTCGTGGCGGGCAAGTTGTTGCGGTTCTCTGTCGCCCGAAGGCGACCACCACCGTCGAGGTCGGCAAGTTCCGCTTCTCGACCCAGATGTTGCGATCCTCGGCAGCCCCGGAGGACGACCGCCACAACGTGCCCGTCTTCAGCGCCATCTGGCCGAAGTGGTTTCGATCCTCGGTCGTCCCGGCGGGGGACCGCCATGCCGTCGAGGAATGAGATCGGTCGGTGGAGTCCGAGGTTGCGGCCCTTGGCCCTGAAGACGACCGCCACGTCGGCTCGGTCCACACGGGATCGCGGCCATGTTGCGATCTTCGATCGCCCCGGAAGGCGACCGCCCGCCCTCGATCTCACGGGAGCGATCCCGTACTGGTTGCGATCCTCGGGCGCCGCAGAGGGCGACCGTCACTATCTTCGGGTATGAGTCGGCGTTGTCGTCAACGACGTTGCGATCCTCGGCCGCCCCGCACGGCGATCGCCGCAGGTCAACCACCAGCACATGTCCCACACAACCGTGCAGTCGTGATCCCCGGCCGTCCTGAAGGGCGACCGCCACCATTGCCCGGCCGATTTCGTGCGGCTCGAACATCCGATTGCGATCCTCGGCCGCCCGGAGGACGACCGCCACGCGGATACGGGCCCTCGCCGCACAACCGGCCGGAGTGGTTGCGATTCTCGGGCGCCCGGCGGAGCGACCACTACAACGCGGCTACCCAAATTCCGTCGAAACTCTCAGGAGTTGCGCTTAGCTGCTATTCGCGGCGGTGGGGTGCGTCAGCCGATGTTGTGATTCAGGATCAGCATCAATCGATCAGGCTGGTGAGGGATACGCCCTCGGGCATTCCGTCCTGGTCGACAGTGATCCGGTCGGCGTATTCGTCCCAGGATCGTGCCTCGCTGTGGCCCAGCGGCTTGACGCGAATCCGGTCGAACAGCTTGTGAGCGGGGACTCGCCCGTACGCGTCGTCGTGGGAGAAGACGTACAGGCCGCGGATAGCCATCTCGCCTCGGGAGGCTGCCCGGTCGTGGTCGAACATCATGGTCATGGCCTGCCAGTAGGCGGCCAGGTCTTCAGAAGTGACGCCGGCCTTTGCGCCGAGGGCTCCGGAGTAGAAGCCGTGGCCGCGATAGAGGCCGTAGGGCACGTAGTGCTTGTTGCCCATCTCGGTGACCTTGCCGTTGGCGATGTCTTCGGGCTTGTTGGGGGCGACGCGGGTGATGCCAGCCTCGAGCGGGGTGACGGGGTCGATGGAGCGGGAGAAGGTGAGCTGCATAGGGCCGCGGGCCTTGCCGGCGTGCTTCTTCTGGTCGCCGACGGACATGACGGCGCCGAAAAGGCGAACGTCGTAGAAGTTGCGGATCATCCACTGCTGGGCGGTGGCGGTCTCGCCTTCCTTGGCGCCGCCGTCGTGGTAGGCGCGCTGGATCTGCGGGTTGAGGGCGACGCCCTCCTCGACGTACATCTCGAAGCCGGGCTGGCCTTGGTGGGCGAGGGTGATGGCGTTGCGGATCTTTCGCTTGAGGGCGACGTCGGTGATGAAGCCTTGGCTGGTGATGGGGTCGATGCGGGGCATGCCGCCAGCGTCGGGGTCGCCGTTGGGGTTGCCGTCCTTGACGTCGATGAGGAAGACGTAGTCGTGCTTGCGGGTGGGGTCCAGGTGTGCGGCGGTCATAGCTGCGTTGGTGTCCTTCCGTGTCTGGTGGTGTGGTTGTGGGATGGTGGGGCTTAGCCGAGGGTGCTGTCCGTGCTGCTGGTTTCCTCGGCGGCTTCGGGGAGGGCGTCGGCTGCCTGCTCGCCGGAGAGTTCCTTGCCGAGTTCCCGGGCCTTGATGGCTTCGGCGGCGGCTCGTGCGGAGTGGGCGCGTTGGTGTTCGTAGCCGAGGATGAACAGGGCCTGCTGCTCGGCGTTCAGGTGGGCGGGGAGGGTATCGAGCAGGTCGAAGGCTTCCCGCATGCGGTTTTCCATGGCCTTCGCCGCGGGTTCGCTCGTCCGGGCGATGGTGCGCAGATGGGGGCGTGCGCCGATGCGGAGCCGGGTGAGGGCGGCTCGGGGCGAGACCACTGCGGTGGTGAGGTACTTGTCGGTGATGGTGGTGTTGACCTTGGGCATGGCCTTGCGCTGGATTGCTTCGAGCATGGCCATGATCCGCCCGCAGACATATCCGGGCTCAGTCGAGGTGATGTTCAGCTGGGGCATGCACAGCTCCTTGTGACGGGTGGTCGTACGGGTCATAGCGAGGCGCAGTAGCGCGATGCGGGGTCGGTCGATGTGGTGGTCGGCGCGGATGCGCTGCATGAGGACCGGCAGGAGGTGGGCCGGCGGTGGGGTGCCGTGGAGTGCGGCTTTGGCCAGGTCGGCTTGTAGATGTGCGGGGACGGTGGTGTCGATGTACTTGTTTTTCCGCTTGTCCCAGCGGGCGGCGGCCAGGGCTAGGCGCCAGACCGACCAGTAGAGGTAGGTGTCGGTCCAGCCGTCCCAGGTCTGCTGGTCGGCGAACCAGCTTCCGAGCCGCTGTTTGAGGTCAGGGACGGGGATGGTGATCCAGTCGGCGACGATGACCCGGTTGGTGTTCACCCTCAGGGTGACGGCGTGGAAGGCGTCCTCGTCGAGGGCGGCCCGCGCATCGCGTCCCTTGCGCGGGTGGCTGAGCCCGTCGATGAGTTGGGCGACCTCCGTGGGGTCGGGGTTGTCCAGGGTCCACATGTCGGTTTCGGTGGCGGGGTCGCGGGTCCACCACACAATGGCCGAGTCGCCAGCGAACGTGCGGTGCTCGGGGTCAGCCAGCAGCGTGTTCAGGGCGGTGGTGGCCTTGGTTCCGCACGTCACGCAGACGGGGGTGGCGCCGAGCTGCTTGATGCCGGCCCTGTAGTGGGCGGGCTGGTTGAGGCAGATCAGCTGCGTGTTCATCCCGGAGTTGGGCAGACCCTTGACGGGCACCGGGAGCGTCGACAGCAAGGATCCCCTCTCGCCGCAGACGAGGCAGATGCCTTCCTGGCTCTTGCCCGGCTTCCCGCTCTTGGCGCTCTTGACCTTCTGGGCCCACCAGTCTTGGGCTTGCGGCAGGTCGTGGATCCATGCGCCGTCCACGCTGATGGCCACGAGGTGCGCCTGGTCCATCCCCTCCGGCCAGCAGCCGGGCGTGTAGCTGTCCAGCCACGCGGCCAGGGTGCGGGCCTGGGGAAGGCCGAGGTGTTCGTCGCACCAAGAGGTCACCATCGCGCGGTAGGCGGCGTGCCGCTGCCGGGCCTTCGTGATGTCCTTCGGGCTGGTCGACGGAACCTTCTCACCATCCGGCTGCTTGACCAGGCCGGGATGGGCCAGGACGTACAGTGCGCTGTCGGTGAGCAGGAACGGCGGCGGGGTCGTACCGGAGCGGCCGGTGTAGGGGGCGGTGACCTGCCGTGGCTTGTCCCCCTTGGCGGGGCGCAGATCGATGATCAGCGGCTCGCTGTCGCCGCTGCTGGACAGGTCGATCTGCCACATGACCGGGCGGCGCTGGTAGTAGTCGGGGACAGCGTCCTCGCGGCTGTCGGCGTGCTGGACGAGGCTGTGCAGAAGCACGTCAGGCCGCCCCTTCGGCAGAGGCACGTCCCTCGGCCCCGGGCATCCCGTCCGCCTGGGCGGCATCGAGCGGGCGGTCGGGGACGTGCAGGACGCCGCGTTCGAGGCGGGCGCGGAACCAGTGGTAGCGCTCCTGGCCCTTGGGCAGGTACTCGATGTGGTGGAGCATCAGTCCGATCTCGTCGATCGGGGGGATGCCTGCCGGGTCGGCGGGGGTGACGGCGCCGGCTCCCTCAGCTGATCCGCGGGGCCCGAAGAAGGCGGCGAACTCGCGGCAGCCGAAGTGGGGTTGCTCAAAGCAGGCACCCCGCTGGAGACGGCGGTCGAACTGGTCGCGGTACTTCGGCAGCGGCGCGGTGCAGCGGTCGGTGGCGTTGATCGTGGCGTGGATGCGGTAGGCGACGTCACGCAAGGCGACGGTGACGCGCTGCCCGCGGTCCTCGGCGACGTCGTAGCGGTAGCCGGAGTTGGCGCGCAGATCCTCGTAGGTCTTCTTGGTAATGACCGAGTTGTTGACCTCGTTGCGCCGGAAGGTTGTCCACTGCACCGGCTTGAGCTGTTCGATCCGCTCGATGCGGTAGGCGATTTCCGGCTTCCACAGGATCGCCTCCAGCAGCCCGCGTGCTGCCGAGGGGGTCATGGTCGGGTAGGAAACCCGTTCGACCTTGAGTTCCGGGCGGGTGAAGCAGGCCAGCGGGCCCCACGCCTCCACCTGCACATAAAGGGGCCGGTCAGCCCTCTCCCCGCGCTGCCGCTTATGCCCCGTCATCATGCGTCTTCCTCCCTTATGCACCGGCCGAACCGGCCCGTTGTCAGTGCTGGCCGCTAGCGTCGTGGCGCCATCGCGATCCACGACAGACGCAGGGCAGATCGCGGTGAATGTGATGGTGTGCTGGGATCTCAGCGTATAACCGACAGGAAGTCAAATATGCCTGAAGACAAGGTAGTTGACCCGTTAAGTGGGCCCGCGCCGGTTCCGGAAGGCAGGCTCGTGGCCCACTCACCCGGCCGTCGGGGCGTCTGGCACTGGTACGAAGACCACGCCCGCGGCACCGGCGAGCTGGCCCGCGGCTTCGCCGACGTTTGGGGAGGCGGAGACCTCGCCTGCCGACTGGGACGTGACCACGACACCGGTAAGGGCGCGTGCGCCTGGCAGGACGGGCTGATCGAGGAGGCCACGACCGGCCGCAAGGTCCGCCGCCCTCCACACCATGACGCCGGGGCGTTCCTGTTCGCCCAGGCGGCCCGGCGTCATCCGGTGCTGACACCGTTCGCCGGAGTGATCGAGGGACATCACACCGGCCTGCCCGCCTGGTCGGAACTCAAGGTCCGGCTCAAGGCCCTGATGCGGGACTCCGCAGAGGTGGACGAGGCGATCAGCCGCGTCGCCAGGGTCATGCCGGAGATCCTGGACGGAACCTGTCCGGCTGCCCCCAACTGGCTTGACCCGCACAACCGGACCAGTGTGGAGATGCTGGTCCGCATGACGTACTCGGCCGTGGTCGACGCGGACCGGCTCGACACCGCCGCCCACTTCAGACCCGGCACGCACCCCCAAAGGGCCGTGAGCATGGCGGAGTTGTGGGAGCGGTACGAGAACCGCCGCCGGGAGATGATTGCCGAGCGCCGACGCCGCGGCGCTCCCTCATGGCTGGACCGGCTCCGCGAGGACATCTACGGGGAGGCGGTCGAGGCAGCCGCCGGCAAGCCCGGGGTCTTCCGGCTGCACCTGCCGACCGGTGCGGGAAAGACGTTCACTGGGGGAGGCTTCGCGCTCCGTCATGCCGCCCTGCACGGGCTGCGGCGCGTTATCGTCGCGGTCCCGTTCATTTCGATCACGGAACAGAACGCGGCGGTCTACCGCAGACTGCTGGATTCCGAGCACGGGCCGCGGACGGTCCTGGAACACCACTCCGCCGTGACCTTCGAAACGTCCCACCGCCCCAACCCATGGGCGAAACTGGCCGCGGAGAACTGGGACGCCCCGTTCATCGTGACCACCACGGTCCGCCTGGTCGAGAGCCTCTTCGGCAACAGCCCCTCGGCCACCCGCCGACTGCACCGGATCGCGAACTCCGTCCTCGTCCTGGACGAGGTCCAGGCCCTCCCCGACAACCTGCTGACACCCATCCTGTCCGGGCTGCGCGAGCTCGTGGAGCACTACGGCGTGACCCTGGTGCTGTCCTCGGCGACCCAGCCGGAACTCTCCGCGCTCAACCCCTGGCAGACCGGACTGCCGCAGCGCGAGATCGTCGCGAACCCCGCACCTCTGTTCGAGCGACTGCGCCGGGTCCGGTACGAGTGGCGCACCGGCCCAGCCGTGACGCTTGGGAGCATCGCTGCCGAGGCTGCAGAGCACACCGACGCCCTGGTCGTGGTCAATGGCACCAAGGATGCCCGCCACGTGCACAAAACGTGGCTCGACGGCCGCGGGGAGAGTCCCGGCGTGCTGCACCTGTCGACCCGCATGACCGGCGGTCACCGCCGGGAGACCATCCAGACGGCCAAACAACGCCTGGAGGCCGGCCTGGGCACGCTGCTGGTGTCGACGTCGTTGATCGAGGCCGGCGTCGACCTCGACTTCCCGCACGGATTCCGCGCCCGGTCGCTGCCGGAGTCCGAACAGCAGGCCGCCGGACGCATCAACCGCGAAGGCCACCGCCCAACCGAAGACAGCGTCCTGACCGTCTTCGAACCGACCGACGGACTCCAGCCACAAGTGATCTACAACCGGTCCGGCATCGCCGCAGCATCCCGCCGCTTCGGCAAGGAACTGGCAGCCCCCGACGACCTGGACACCCTGCGCTCCTACTACCAGCACCGCTACCAGCTCCAGGCCGGACGCTCCTCCACGGATCCCGACGGAGCCACCGGAGAAGTCATCGAGGCACTGCGAGAGAACCTGGACTATCCGGAAGTCGCCCGCAGAATGCGCATGATCGACAACGAGCACTCCGTGGCCGTCGTCGTCATCCGCTCCCAGCTCACCCATGAGGACCAGCAGGCCGCCCGGGACGCCATCGGGCAACTCCGCGGCGGAGTGCCGACCCCGGAGACCTACCGCGCCCTCCAGGACCACATGGCATCGCTCCCTCACAAGGAACTGGAGACAGCGATCAGCGCCGGTCACGCGGTCGAAATCGCCGGTGACCTGTACGAGTGGACCGGCCCCCATCACCCGCAACGAGGAATCGAGCCACCCAAGTAGGGCGCGTCCGCCGGATGCTTGCCAACCCGGCCGACAAGCCGCCGACCCTGTGCCCGCGCCAGCGCACCTCGTAGCAGAAACCCGCAGCGGAGGACGGTCCATTGCCGGTGTTCGGGAACCGACCATCTACCGCTACCTGGAGCGCGCGTGATGACGGACAAGGAGAGAGAAACCCGCATGACGAGCAACCAGCCGGAGCCCTCGGACGTGAGCACGGAAGCCGCCGTCCACATCAACGCACTGATGGACCTGTTCCGTCAGGCATGCCGACGACAGGCGTGGACGCTGGACGAGGAGCGCAGCCTGGTCGGCTGGACGGATGTTACGTGTAGTGCCGGTCACGAATTCGCAGTCCGCGCGTGGGACGTCTTGTCCACCCGCAAGCCCTTCGGGATGGACCCGAACGAGCCGTGGTGTAAGAAGTGCCGCAACGTCGGCTGGGTTGCGGAGTGTTTGGCCGTTTTGAAGTCGGTGGCTAAGACCGAGGGTATAGAACTGACCGCCACGGACGAGCAAGACGAGTCCGGGGACGGCCATGTCGTATTCGCGGCGAAGTGCTCGAAGGGACACCACTTCAAGACAACCGGGGCCCACGCGAGGACCTGGCGGCGTGAGCCCGTCGACACCTTGTGCCCAGACTGTCGGAAAACTGCTGCGTACGCGGAAGGGTTCGCCAAAGTCGAGGCGGTCGTCCGTGAGACTCGATCCACCGTGGTGAAGGAGTACCGCAACGCCGTCGACGTCAGATGCCGTCGCGGCCACTCGCACTCGTTCTACGTGGACAGCTGGGACGGGCGTCAGGCCATCCGCCCAGACTTCTGCGGCACCTGCAACAAGCTGGCCAAGTTCGAGGAGCTCTCAGAGAGAGCCAAAGACCTCGGCATCACTGTGCTCGAGTCGCAGTGGATAGCAGCGTCACGCCCCCACCAGGCGGTCTGTTTCGCCGGGCACGAGTTCGTCCTGATCCCGAACAAGATGAAGCATGGTTGCCCCCAATGTCCCCCGGGGATGTACGGCGGCGCTGTCCCACCCCACGACGTGTACTACGTCGTGAGCGGATTGGACACGGCGACTGGCGAGGACACAGTGAAGCCCGGCATCAGCTCCGGGGGCGGCTATAACAGGCTCCGGCAGCACGCCGAGGACGGACTGACCGCGCAGCATCTACGGATCACAGGGTTGCCCATCGGTATGGCGAGAGCGCTGGAGAGGTTCGTCCTGGACGGACTCGACACGGAAGGATGGCTGTCCACCCGGGGGGTTGAGTACTTTCCGCTGGCGGCTCTGCACGACGTCATGGACCTGGTGGGCGAATGGTTCACGGATCAGCCCGGGCTTTCCTCCCGTCCGGTCGTCGTTGACGTTGACGATGTGTACGACGCTGTCCAAGCGCCCGCGGTACATGACGTTGTGGATGTAGACGTTGATACCGCCGTGATATTCGACTCCGATGACGTGACAGCTAATGCGGCATCGATGTGCTGAGCGGCTGCGGGAGGCCGGCGATTCCCCGGGCATCCGCATGTCGAAGACCGGCCTAGCGTTAACCGCTGTAGCAATGTTCCAACCCGACCTGCGGAAACATGATCACTTTGAGGCTCTCGCGGAACTCTCGCAGATGGTCATTTATGAGATACACCGTGTGTGACACCTGTGTCTGTCGCTGTCACCGACTCGGTGGCCAGGACGATGGGCGGATGGGATGGGTCTCCGCCGGGGTTGCGCTGCAGGTACTCGGAGCCATCATTACCGGGAGCGGACTGTGGAGGACTTGGCAGACGAACAAGCATGCCGGTGAGCGGTTCTTCCAATGGCCACCCCAGTGGTCGCGGCGGTGGGTCCTCGTCTGCCGACCCTTCCGTGCGGTTGCCGCCATGTTCCGTCCAGCCCGCGCCGAGGACAAGGACGGCGTTGACGCGTTCACCATGCTGAGAATGCGTCCGTCATCAAACGCGTCGGCCCCCCGCTGGGGATGTCGACGGGCGCTGAGCTCCAGTGGCTCGTTGAGCAGCACCTGCGGCTGTCCGCGAAGCTCGAAATCGACCTGCGGGACGTTCACAACGAGCGTGAGCGGCTTCAGCGGACGGTCGAGAAGTACGCCGACACAATGCGCGAAGAGGCGCGGAAGGCGGCCTATGGCGGTGAACGCCGACAAGCCTGGGGTCTGCTGCTGGTTACGGTCGGCGTCGCGATCGCCGCCGTGCCCACCTACGCGGGCAAGCCGGCATCCAGGGTTCCCCCGTCCTCGTCAGAATCAGCGCTGGCCGGGGCGATCAGGGCGTCGGCGACCGCTGCTCGGGTTTCCTCACTCCGTACGATCATCCCGGGTCAAAGCGCCAATCAAGGCCGCGAGGCTTAGCGTACGAGCTGACATGGATGTTGGCCCCGAAACCCGTCGCGACCGCGTCACGGGGCTGCCACACTCGCGCCCATGAGCGACGACAGCGCCAAGAGCCTCGACGGAGCCATCGGCACCCACGTCATCGCCATCACCTACGAAGTGATGGACTGGGCGGCGGAAGCGCTGTCGGCGCACGTACCGGCCGACGACCTGAAGAAGCTGAAGCTGGCCGCGGGCGAGCATCTCGCGGCGATGCTGGCGACCGCATATCTCGGCATCGTGCCGGCCGCCGTAGACGTCAACGGCGGCGTGGACCTCGTCTACCGCGTGAAGGACTCGGACAGCGACGCACTGTCGTCGCTGCTCGGCCGCAACGGTGTCGAGTTCGCCGACTTCGAGGTGAAGTCGATACCTGGTGACTTCCGCGAGCACGACGCAGCGGCCTCCCGGGCACTGAAGCGAGGTGAGGAGCCAGGCACTCATTGGTCGACGTTCGTGTCAGCGAACGATGTCGTCGAGGCGGCCCAGTCGATGGTCGCCAAGGCCGCGAAGCAATTGCGGGACAAGTCCTCGCCCGACAAGGCGCGGGTGGTGTTCATCGTGTCCCACTTTTTCGACAGGCCCTACGTGGAATGTCTCGACGCGGTGATCGCGCATGCCTTGACTGCCCCAACGCTGCCAGACGAGATCGACGCCATGTGGGTGTTCTTCGCGCCCTCCCACCTGGTGGTGTGGTCAGTTGTCGAGCAGCGCTGGACGCAGCTTCTTCTCGGCAGTTTTAAGGAGGACGGGACGGCCCCGGAGGTCGACTTCGGCATGGAGCTGCTGCAGCACTACGAGGGGCTGTTCCTGGAGCGGGCGGGGATCGACGGCCCCTCGCCCTTCCACTACGGCCTCCGGACTGGTGAGCTCCCATCCGCGGTTGACGCGCAGAAACGGCGGCCCCATCCATCCGGAATACGCGACACCTCAACATGCGAGGTCACCAGTCCCGAGGGTGGCTTCCAGGGCGCTGTCAAAGTCCGCCCAGTCAGCGGTAGTTCGTCATGACACCGCACCGTACAGAAAAGGGCCGAACGGCTCCTGAACGCCCGTTGTTGCCGAATACCCTTGTTGGAGGAAGTCGCTTTCCAGTCGGGCGTGTCGACGTCCAGGCCCCGTTGTCCATCAACCGATCGGTTGATGGACAGCACGTCCTGCGCTGCCACGAGGCGTGGGGTGCCGGGAGTTGGACCCACCTGGCGCGCGAGGTCCACGGGATGCGCTGCCTGTACATCATCAAGCCGGCACTTCACGGAGGCGCGGCCAGAATCGATTGGAGCGCTCAGTCACAGCCGACGAGCCGGGAGCGGACGGCATCGCCGGTAGCAGCCGGGGGAAGAGCATGCGCATGACTGAAGTGGTGACACTCGTGCTCTCGATCGTGTCGCTGTGCACCTCGATAGCGGTGTTCTACTGGCAGCGTCGGCATGGGGTCTTCGACCTGGCGCGCCTGCTCCACGCCGACCTGACAGGAGGCGAGGTGGCCAAGGCCCGCGACATGCTGGGAACCCTTGTGCACTCGCCCGGCTCGATCCGCGACGACACCCTTCCCGAGGTGCGTACCGCGTACTTCACCCTCTTGTGGTGCTTCGATCGGCTCTACGCCGGACGCCGAGCAATCCAGAACGGCGGTACGGCCAGCCGTCGCCCACTGCGCTTTCTTGACCGGTTGATCGGCAGTCAGGTGGCGTACTGGGCCGAGAACCTTCCCCGCGTGAGGGAGGAACTGGCGCGGCACCTCGGTCCGATCGAGGATGAGCAGTCCCTGTGGGCTTTCGAGGAACTCAAGCGCACCGTCCTGCTGGCCTAGCTGTATTGACCACGAGCGTTGTTAACAGTGGGCGGCGGAGACGTGATCAAGGTTGGAGCCGCGTTATAGACAAGGGGGAGCCAGCCGGAGCCGTGTGGTCGCCCACTGGCTCATCTCATGGACGCCGCTTCATCGCACGATCTCTCCTCGGAAGGTTCAACCTGCACGAGGGCGCCTGACGCGCGATTAGGCATGCGGCGCGCCACCGTCCGCCGCCAGGGTGTGTGAGCCATTTCATGCAGCAGGCGCGGCTCGGCGTCGCTCAGGACATCGGCGTCGTCGGGGAGGGCGGCGCGCAGCGCGCGGGCCGCTGCGGCGGGACCGGACTCCGCGGCAGGGACCGCCGGCTCGGCGCGGGTGGCGGCCGCGACCATGGACTCGCGCAGGACGGTCAACAGCGCCGGATTGCGGCGGTCCGCAGGGGTGGAATGCCAGGTGGTGACCGCGCCCTGGCCGGTTGCCTGGATGATCTGGGCGGCCAGCTCCTCGTCAACCCGCAGCCACCCCCCGGCCGTCAGCCCACGCACCCGCCCATGGAGGATCTCCAGGGCCGCGCGGTGTGCTACGTCCGATCCCCGGCCAGTGGCCCGGTTCATCACCGCGAACAACTCGGGGCGGGAGACCCCGAACTCGAACACCATGTCCCAGCCGCGGCGCAGCTCCTCCACCGGGTCCTGCGGGGCGGGGTCGAGCTGCGCGCGCTTTCTATCCAGGAACTGCGCGTAGCCGTGCTCGGCAACGGCCTCAAGGAGCCCGTCCTTGTCGCCGAAGAGGCGGTAGATCGCCAGCGGCTGCATTCCGGCCGCGGCGGCGACCGCGCGGGTGCTCACCGCGTCAGGGCCGCCCTTCTCCAGCAGCTCGACGGCCGCCTCGACGATGCGGCGCCGAGGGCTGTCGGGGGAGTCCATGACAACGCGCCGCACCGGACTGAGCCCGAAAAGGGACCACCGGACAATAGGCGGGAGCTCCCGGGACGGACTCAGGTCCGTGTGCGCTGGCGTCAGTGTGTCGTGCTTTGGATGCCGAGGACGTCGTAGAGGTGCTCGCCGTGGGCCCATCGTTTCAATTCCGGGCGGCCCATGAGTATGAGCTGGTGATGCTGGGCGAAGTCGATCGCCGGCTGCGTGAAGCCGTTGAGCGCGATCATGATCGGGAGGTCGGCTCCGTGGTGTGGGCGGGCTGTCCCGTTGAACTTCTGCACGTGGCCTGATCCGACTGGGCTCTGATACTGCTTGCATTGCACGATCAGGAGGCGGTCTTCGTCATCGCGAGCGGTGATGTCCACGCCGAGGTCACCGGCGCCTCCGACCCGCTTGGGACGCCGGAATCCGTCACGGGCCAGGAGATCAGTGCACGCCTGCTCGAAACCCGTCGCGCTCATCGACGAAAGCTGCTTCATCTTGAAAGTTAGCGCGTCCGCTTCGATCGCATCGCCAGAGGGAGCGGCGAACGTGTCGTCCGCGTTGGCGTAGGTGTCGGCGCCGACCACGAATGACAGGATTCTGCCGAGCAGGAGCAACGCAGACAGTCCGCCGACAACGATGAGCCCGGTCCACCACGGGTGATCGGCTATCAGCCCCCACAGATCTACGGTGATCCACTGTCCGATGTCCTCGGTGAGCCACTCCCAGAGCATCTTTCCGACGGCCAGCGCGATGACCGCATACAGCAGGAACTTCAGCAGCGGGTCGAGCGACCCGTCCTCGTCGAACACCACAGCTCCAGACGTCTTGGGCAGCGATCACGCTCTTTGCCAGTCATGCCGCACGCTTGAATCGGCTCGGGCGGGAGCGCGCGGACAATCCGAGGAGCTCGTGCAGAGCGGCACCGTCCTCGGCCCATCGCCGTAGCTTTTCCCGGTCGATCCAGTGGACGCCGTGCCGGTCGCCCCACGCCATGGCATCGCGGGTGAAGGCCCCGTTGGTGACGACGACAGCATGATCGGCTTTGTGGACCGGCCCGGCCGTCCCCTTCACCGCGTACATCACACCTGAGCCCACCTTCCCGCCGACGCGGGTGTGCTTGGCCTGCACCACGATCCGGCCGCGCTGCGGATGGTCGCCGATGACGTCGGCGGCCTGGTCGCCGCCGCCACCAACTCTGCGGGCCGGCCAGCCGTCGCGGACCAGCAGATCCCGAAGGGCGTACTCGAAGCGACGGTCGTCCATGGTGTCGAACTCCGCGAGCGTGATCCGCAGAGTGGCCAGCCGCTCCTTCTCCCGACGCCGCATCGTGGTCGCCTGCTTGATCCGCCACGCCGCGACGGCTCCCGTGAGCAGGGCGAGAGCCAAGAGGGCAGGCCAGGCCGCCTTCAGTGTGCCGACCGCCGTGGCCGCCGTCCGCGCCACCAGGACGAGCACGGCCAGGGCGACTACGGCCGCTGCGACCAGTTCCGCGGCACCGCGAGGGCGCCGCAGACGTATCCGTCCCATCAGCGGTCGGCCGTCGCGCTGGCCGCCGGCTTCGGATCCGTCGGTGGCGTCGTGGCGGTGGACTCACTGAACCCGAACACCTGCCCCCACAGCCACACGCCGGCCAGTAAGCCGGCAATCATCCAACCGCTCATGCGCTTGGCGCTCCTGGGCTTCGGATTGCGACGAATGTGTCCGCGTACCCGGTGGAACCCGTCCGGCACCTTCGACATGTTTCCCCTCCCGTCGGTGGGCCGCGGAGCGCGGCTCATCCCAACAAAAGGGTGTAGCAGTGGGCACTGACAGCAGCTGATGGGGCATCATGGCGCTACGTCTTGGTCGAGTCGCCATCAGGCCAGGAGGGCCCATACCGTCAGGCCAATTCATGGGGCAGCGAGCCTGAGGCAGTTCAGCTGGACGAATGCCCTTTTCAGCTCCCAAGCGGTTCGCCATGGCCCTTTCCGCCAGCCGTTACACGGCGCGTGACCGTCCGTCTCTCACCTGCGGAAACAGCCCAAGTCACGCCAGACGGATACCTGCCGACGAATGGCGAAAAGCAGCGGAAGCGCACTCACAGGCATAGTGCGCCGGAGCCGCCCCCTCGAACCGTGGTTCTGCGACCATGGCCCGGGGGCGTCAGAGGGTCGGGAGGCACTGGTAGCACTGATCACCCGCCGCCGCGACGCCTCGGCCACCCGAGCCCCCACGGGACGAATTCTTAACGCGGTGTCGTCGCGGTCCTGCGAGGACAGCGCCACGGTTGTAGGGCCGGGCCGAAGAAGCGCCTCTGGCCTCCGCCAGCGCCGGATCCAGCCTTGGTGCAGCCCGGTCAGGACAGTCTTCTGCAGCCCGTCGTCGCGTCTGGAAGCAGTGCCGAGGCCGTCATCGTCGTACAAGCGCGCCATGCGAGCACCGCTCATCACCACGAACACTTCTAACCAGATCCGGACCAGATCCGGACCAGCCGTACGCAGCTTGTGGCCATCGGAGCTGTTTTCGCTGGTCAAACTACATCCGAGCCGTGTACCGCCAGCAGACGAAGAACCTGCTAGTCGCTCTCCGGCGCAGCACCTTTCGGATCGGACGGAAGCGGCGCTGCCGACAGACAGCGGTGACATCGGAATCCTGTGGAATCGCAACAAGACCGCAGTGTGAGCGACGCCGTCCCTCCGTAACGCCTGACTCGACCGCCAGCCAGGTCAGCATCGGTCCGGACTCCACCGAACCTGCAAACGCCTCCGCAAGCCCGGAAGCTGGGAAAAGAGCCGCTCACCCGAGCCTGACGAGGCGTCAGCAAAGTCAGCATTAGGTCAGCAAGAGTCCTGCCACAGCCGCCCGCAGACAGCCACACCGTGGAATCGCCAACCGCACCGGCCTGAGTTAGCCGGCCGCTTGGACGCCTTCCGGCAAGCAGGTGGAAGGCAGGGAGAATTGCCCAACCACCTTCCGCCCTGCGGCCACCAGAGCTGACGCATTTCCGCAGGTCAGCGCACCCTTCCCCGCGGTTTCAACGGCACCGGCGGCAGTTCCGGTGCGGGCAGTGGGGCCCCGTCGTACCCCTTCACCTCACCGAACCGGGAGCCTTCCATCCAGTCCTGACGGGCCTGTACGATCTCTTCCTGAGATCGCCCGATCCAGTTCCAGAACATGATCAGCTCCTCCTCGAACGGCTCGCCGCCGAGGAGCATCAGTCCGGCGTCCGAGTCCGCGCGCAGCGGGAGTTCGGTGCGGCCGCAGCCGAGGTAGAGCATCGAGCCGGGCAGCACCGGCACGCCGTCCACGTATGCCTCGCCGGACATGGACAGGACGGCGTACTCGAAGTCCGGCTCCAGCGGGAGGCGTACGTCGGCGCCGCGCTCGAGGGTCAGGTCGGCGCCGACGATCGGGGTGTAGGTCGTGCCGGGTGAGCGCACACCGTCGAGGCCGCCCAGGATCAGGGTGGCCCGCAGGCCCGGCGCCGTGACGACGGGCAGTTCGGCGTGGTGTTCGAAGCGCGGGTCGGTGTGGCGGTGGCTGTCCGGGAGAGCGACCCAGAGCTGGGCGCCGTGCAGGAAGCGGGCGTGGGACTTCGGGCTCTCCTCCGAGTGGCTGATCGCCCGGCCGGAGGTCATCAGGCCCAGTTCACGCGGGCGGATGGTCTGGAGGCTCCCGGTCGAGTCGCGGTGCAGGACCTCGCCCTCGTGCAGCCAGCTCACCGTCTGCAGGCCCATGTGCGGGTGCGGCGGCACCTGCATCCCGGGCTCGTCGGCGATGTCGTCGGGGCCGTAGTGATCGATGAAGCACCAGGCGCCGACCATGCGCCGCCCCAGGTTGGGCAGCAGGCGACGGACTTCGGTGGACTCGCCGAGCTTGACGTGACGAGGGCTGAGAAGTTCGCGTACGGGCTCTGCCACGACGAAACCGCGGCCGCCGCAGATGGCGGGCACCGCCTCGCGATCAAGATTGCTCATGTCGCCCAAACTAGCCCCGCCGGGGTCGCTTCGTCAGTCCGTCACCCGGGCCTGTCTCGATGCATTCCGGTGCATTCCCGTTGCATTCACGCATGGATTCCCGCATGCGTTCCCGAAAATAGTAGCCATGTACATAGTAGCCATGTACTGTATCGGCCATGAGCAAGGGTTCCGAGAACGCCTCGCCCGGTTTCCTGGTGTGGCGCCTGTCCACGAAGTGGCGGGTCGCGGTCGACCGGGCCGTGACCCCGCTGGGGCTCACCCACGCGCAGTACGCGCTGGTGGCCTCGCTGTACGACATGCAGCGCCGCGGAGAGCGCCCCAGCCAGCGGCGACTCGCCGACCACACCGGGCTCGAACCCCTCTACGTCTCCAAGCTGGCACGCTCCCTGGAGACCGCCGGCCTGCTCGAACGCACCCGGGATCCCCGCGACCCACGCGCGGTGCAGCTGGCGCTGACCGAGCAGGGCCGCGAGCGGACCCGGCAGGCGATCAAGGTGGTCCAAGGTCTCCTGCAGCAGCTGCTGGCGCCGCTCGGCGGCCTGGACAGCGCGCGCACCCGGGAGTTGACGCGCGACCTCGCGACCCTGCTCGACGCACCTCTTGACCCGCTTGCCACCGACATCGAGTCCGACAAGGAGCAGACATGACCACCACCACTCCCCTGGTCGACCCCCGAGTCGTAGCTCTGGCCCACTACGCCGGCCGCGCGCTTCTCGAGCAGGTACTGGCCCGCCACGGCGCGACATTCCAGCAGTCCGTCACCCTCCGGCTCGCCGCCGTCGCCGACGGACCGGCCGAGCGGGACCGCATCATCGACAGTGTCGTCGGCGCGCTGAAGATCGACGCCGCGGAGGCCGAGGCCGTGGTCGACGAGCTGATCGCCGCGGAGCTGCTGAGCCCTCAGGAGCCGTCCCAGGTGCGGATCACGGACGCCGGGCAGGAGCTGTACGACAGGACTTCCGCGGCGACCGCCCCCATCTCCGCCCTGATCTACGCCGGCATCCCGACGGAGGACCTGGCCGCCGCCGGGCGAGTCCTGACCCTCATCACCGAGCGGGCCAACGCCGAACTCGCCGCCATGGCCGGCTGAGGAAGTAGTGGAATATTGAACGACTGCCCTCCGTTGACGGCGTCGAAGTCGAAGGAGGGCACGAGTGGACACGACGTACTACGACCACGGAACACCGGCCGAGCGCTGGGAGCGCGCGCAGATGTTCTTCGACGCCAAGGACTACGCCGCCGCCGCGCGCGTCCTCGGCAAGCTGGTCGAGGAGGCGCCGCGGCAGACCGGAGTGCGGCTGTTGCTGGCGCGCGCCTACTACCACTCGGCCCAACTGCGGCGGGCGGAGGGCGAGTTGCGCGTCATCGTCGAGCACGACCCCGTCGAGCACTACGCCCGGCTGA
Organism: Streptomyces sp. T12; assembly: GCF_028736035.1. NCBI lineage: Bacteria > Bacillati > Actinomycetota > Actinomycetes > Kitasatosporales > Streptomycetaceae > Streptomyces > Streptomyces sp. T12. The sequence goes on along the minus strand of NZ_CP117866.1, from coordinate 10,084,862 downwards.
TGCTGGGCCGCACGCTGCAACGGCAGGGGCGGGACGAGGAGGCCGAGCCGCACCTGCGCCTCGCCTCGGCGCTGGCGGGTGACTTCGAGCAGCTCTGAGCCATCGACCTATCGAGCCATCGAGCAAAGCAATGCTTGGGGCCCGGTTCCCCCGGAACCGGGCCCCAAGTCCTTCATCCCTCTAGTTCACTTCCGCGGGCGTCCGCTTCCCCCGCCGATGCGCTGCCTCTCCGAGGACGACGTCCACGACGATGAACGCGGCCAGGGAGATGCCGAACAGCGGTACGAAGTAGCCGAGTACGGCGACGACCGCCACCAGCGGGACCAGGATCTGCGGAGGCACCTGCTGCCAGGCGCCACGTGGGATGGGGCGACCGAACGCGGAGCCGCGACCGCGCTGCCACCACATGCGGTAGCCCCACACGATCAGCAGGATCAGCGAGAGCGCGAGCAGCATCAGGGCGATCTGGTTGACCAGGCCGAAGAGGACGCCCGTGTGCAGGTCGATGCCCCAGCGAGTCAGCTTGGCGAGCACCGGGTGGTCGGCGAACCGCAGCACGTCGGTGACCTCGCCGGTGGACGGGTCGATCGCGGCCGAGTCCTGCTTCGTCGGCCAGCTGCGCTGCACCTGCTTCACCACGTACGCGGACGAGGCGTCGGCGGGCGGAACGATCTCCACGGGATCGCCCAGGCCCTCGGCGCGCGCGGCCGCCAGCACCTTGTCGAGGCCGACGCCGTGCTCGCCGCTTCCGCCGGTACCCGCGGCGGCGCCGTGAGCCGCGTGGTCGCCGCCCGCCGTGGCCGACACGGACGGGGTGGCCTGGCCGAGCGAGGTGCGCAGCTCGTCGATGTTGGCGCCGGCGTACGCCGACCAGGTCAGGCCGGTCGCCGAGAGGAAGAAGAACCCGGCCGCGGCCCAGACCCCGACCGTGCCGTGCAGCCCGAGCGTGCGGCGGCGCCCGCTGCTCCCGCGCACCTTGCGCAGGGCGCGGCGGCGGGAGAACCACAGCACCAGGCCGCCGCCCGCGATCACCCACAGCCAGCTCGCGGCGAGCTCGCTGTAGAGGCGGCCGGTCTCGCCGAGGTGCAGGTCGCGGTGGAACTCGTCGATCCAGGTACGCAGGGGCAGCGCGCCGGTCGAGCCGTACTGTTCGAGGGCGCCGCGCACCGTCGCGGTGTACGGGTCGACGAACACGGCGAGCGTGTGGTCGGCGTCCACGCCCTTGACGCCGGACAGCAGGACCCTGGTGGACGCGTCGTCCGCCGGGGAGGGCCGTATCGCCGAGACCGTGCCCTCGGGGTGGGCCTTGCGCACGGCTGCGACCTGCTCGGATATCGGCAGCTTCTCGTCGCCTACCCGGACGGTCATCTCGTGGGCGTACACGATCTTCTCGGCCTGGAACGCACCGGCGTAGAGGAAGCCGGTGGCCGCGGCGACGAGCAGGAACGGCGCGACGAGCACGCCGGCGTAGAAGTGCAGACGCAGGATCAGCGGACGCAGTGGTGCCCATCTGCGGGGCGCCGACGCCGGGGCGTCGGGCTGCGTCGACTCCTCGGTGGTCGTCGAGGGAGCGGTGGACATCGGCGGCATCTCCGGGGCTGGGCGGGGAAAGGCGAGTGGGGACGTTCTTGTCTGTTGTAGCGGTCCAGTAGTCGGGGGAAGGGGCCGTTGAGTTCCCGGCTCATTAAGTGGCGTGCGTCACAGGTGAGTCGGCGAGTGGCGGGGGCGCCGTGGCATGCTGGCGCGGTGGCAACTCCGAGCGATCGCGCACCCCTGGCCGAGCAGGTCGAGCAACTCCTGTCCAGCGATGGGCCGTTGACCATCGTGGCGGCCGGTGACCCGGTGCTGCGGCGCCGCGCCGAACACTTCGACGGCCAGCTGGACCCGGCGCTGCTGGCCCGCTTCGTCGAGGCCCTCCGGGTCACCATGCACGCGGCGCCGGGCGTCGGCCTCGCCGCACCGCAGGTCGGCGTAGCACTGCGGATCGCGGTGATCGAGGACCCGGCACCGGTGCCGGAGGAGGTGCGGCTGGCGCGCGGGCGGGTGCCGCAGCCGTTCCGGGTGCTGGTGAACCCGTCGTACGAGCCCGTCGGCGCCGCTCGCGCCGCGTTCTTCGAGGGCTGTCTGAGCGTGCCGGGCTATCAGGCGGTGGTGGCCCGGCACGGCGAGGTGCGGCTGACGGGCGAGGACGAGCACGGGCGTGCGGTCGACGAGGTGTTCACGGGGTGGCCCGCCCGCATCGTGCAGCACGAGACGGACCACCTCGACGGTGTGCTCTACCTGGACCGGGCCGAGCTGCGCTCACTCTCCTCGAACCAGGCGATCGCGGAGCGCTGGGCAGGGCCGACACCGGCGCGGGCCGCCGAGGCGCTGGGCTTCGAGCTGCCGTAACGGAGAAAAATCGCAGGCGTCCGACACGGCGCCCGCGTTAGCCTGACCGCATGTCTACGCCCCGAATTTCTTAGCTGAGGACCCGCTTACACGCCACCCGTGTGCCCTCTTGCTTGTTCGGAGCGTCTTCTCATGATCACCGTAAGTGGTGTCGACGTGCGCGTCGGCGCGCGTCTGCTGCTGTCCGGCATCTCCTTCCACATCTCCCCCGGCGACCGCATCGGCCTGGTCGGCCGTAACGGCGCTGGAAAGACCACCCTGTTGAACACCCTGGCGGGCACGGTGCGCCCGGCCGCCGGGACGGTCACCCGCACCGGCGAGGTCGGCCATCTGCCCCAGGACTCGCGCGCCGCGGACCCGACGGTCACCGTCACCGACCGCATCCTGTCCGCGCGGGGCCTCGACGGAGCCGTGCGCGCCCTGCGCCGTGCCGAGGAGGCCATGGCCGACGGTACGCAGCGCGCGATGAACGCCTACGTGCGCGCCGAGGCCCGGTTCCAGGCGGCCGGCGGTTACGCCGCGGAGGCCGAGGCGGCCCGGGTGGCCGCGGGTCTCGGGGTTACCGCCCGGCTGATGGACCAGCCGTTGGGTGCACTGTCGGGCGGACAGCGCCGTCGTGTGGAGCTGGCCCGCATCCTCTTCGCGGAGCACGGCACCCTGCTGCTGGACGAGCCGACGAACCACCTGGACGCGGACTCGGTCGCCTGGCTGCGCACGTTCCTGACGAACCATCAGGCCGGGCTCGTGCTGATCAGCCACGACACGTCGTTGCTCGCCGGCGCGGTGAACCGGGTCTTCCACCTGGATCCGCAGCGCGCCACGATCGACGTCCACAACACGGGTTGGGACGTCTATCTCGCCCAGCGGGAGGCCGACGAGCGGCGCAGGGCGCGCGAGCGGACGAACGCCGAGCGCAAGGCGGCGTCGCTGCACGCGCAGGCCGGGAAGATGCGCGCCCGCGTGTCGACGGCCGTGGCCGCGAGGAACATGGCCCGCCGCGCCGACCGTATGCTCGCCGACCTCGAACCGGTCCGCCGCACCGCGAAGGTGGCGAGGATCCGGCTGCCCGAACCGGCGCCGTGCGGCCGGATCCCGCTCGGCGCCATCAGTCTGACCAAGTCGTACGGCGGCCATCGCGTCCTGCGGGGCGTGGACCTGGCGGTCGACCGGGGCAGCCGCCTGGTCGTCCTCGGCCCCAACGGTGCCGGAAAGACCACCCTGTTGCGCATCCTCGCCGGTCAGGCCAGGCCGGACGGCGGCCGGGTGGTCCACGGGCACGGGTTCCGGCCGGGCTACTTCGCCCAGGAACACGACACGCTGGACGGGGAGTTGACCGTGGGTGCGCAGCTGGCGTCCGCCGCCCCGCATCTGACGTACGGCGAAGTGCGGCGTGTCCTGGGATCGTTCCTGTTCACAGGTGACGACGCCGACAAGCCCGTCGGTGTCCTGTCCGGCGGTGAGAAGACCCGTCTGGCGCTGGCGGGCCTGGTGCACTCCGGCGCGAACGTCCTTCTCCTGGACGAGCCGACCAACAACCTGGACCCGGCCTCCCGCGCCGAGGTCCTGGCCGCGGTGGGCACGTATCCGGGCGCGATCGTCATGGTCACCCACGACGTGGGCGCCATCGAGGCGCTGCGCCCGGACCGGGTCCTGCTGCTACCGGACTGCGAGGAGGATCTGTGGAGCGATGACTACCTCGAGTGGGTGGCCGGATGAGGCGGGCTCAGTTGTCGCGGTACGACTCCAGCAACCGCAGCCACACCTCGCTGATCGTCGGATACGACGGAACCGCGTGCCACAGCCTGCTGACCGGTACCTGGCCGGCGACGGCGATGCTCGCCGAGTGGATGAGTTCACCGACGCCGGGGCCGACGAAGGTGACGCCGAGGAGGATCTCGCGTTCCACGTCGACGACCATGCGGGCGCGGCCGCGGTAGCCCTCGGCGTACAGGCCCGCACCGGCGACCGAGGAGAACTCGACGTCTACGGCGCGCACGCGGTGGCCGGCCTGTTCGGCCTCCGCCAGGGACAGGCCCACGGCGGCCGCCTCGGGGTCGGTGAAGACGACCTGCGGCACGGCGGCGTGGTCGGCCGTCGCGGCGTGGGCGCCCCACGGGTCCGACTCCAGGAGGGGCACGCCGGAGGCGCGGGCGGCGATGGCCGCGCCCGCGATACGGGCCTGGTACTTGCCCTGGTGGGTGAGGAGGGCGCGGTGGTTGACGTCGCCGACCGCGTAGAGCCATTCGCTGCCGGTGACGCGGAGGCTGTCGTCGACCTCCAGCCAGGAGCCGGGTTCCAGGCCGACGGCTTCCAGGCCGATGTCGTCGGTGCGCGGGGTACGTCCGGTGGCGAAGAGGATCTCGTCGGCCTCGATGCGGTCGCCGCCGTCGGTGACGACCACGACCGTGCCGTTCTCCCGGGTCACCGCCTCGACGGAGGTGCCGGTGCGGACGTCGACGCCCGCCTCGGTGAGCGCCTCGGCGACCAGTTCGCCGGCGAAGGGCTCCATGCGGGACAGCAGGCCCTTGCCGCGGACCAGGAGCGTGACCCGGGAGCCGAGCGCCTGCCAGGCGGTGGCCATCTCGGTGGCGACCACACCGCCGCCGACCACCACCAGCCGGCCGGGCGCGGCCTTCGCGCTGGTGGCCTCGCGGCTGGTCCACGGCTTGACCTCGGCGAGTCCGGGCAGGCCGGGCAGCTGGGCGCCGCTGCCGGTGCAGACGGCCACGGCGTGCCGGGCGGTCAGGACGTGCCGTACGCCGTCGGGGCCGGTCACCTCCACCGTGCGGGGCGCGGTGAGGCGGCCGTGGCCGCGGTAGAGGTCGGCGCCGATGGCGTCCAGCCACCCGACCTGGCCGTCGTCCTTCCAGTGCGAGGTGTACTCGTCGCGTCGGGCGAGGACCGCGGCCGTATCGAGGGGGCCCTGTACGGACTGGCTGAGGCCCGGCAGGCGGCGGGCGTCCGCGCGGGCGATGACCGGGCGCAGCAGCGCCTTGCTGGGCATGCACGCCCAGTACGAGCATTCGCCGCCGACCAGCTCGCTCTCCACGACCGCGGTGGAGAGGCCGGCCGCACGGGTGCGGTCGGCGACGTTCTCCCCCACGGGCCCGGCCCCGAGCACCACGACGTCGTACGCGATGGAATCCGTTTCCGTCATGGGGTCAGTCTTACGGGTGGTGTGCGGCCTGGCCACACGGGTACGCGCGCGGAATACGCCGCCGTACGGTCGTGTTGTCGCCGACGGCTTCGCCCCGACACCAGGAAGAGGGAATACGCGATGAGCAGCACCGTGGAGCTCACCAAGGAGAACTTCGACGAGACGGTCACGGACAACGAGTTCGTCCTGATCGACTTCTGGGCGTCCTGGTGCGGGCCGTGCCGTCAGTTCGCCCCGGTCTACGAGAAGGCCGCCGAGGAGAACCCGGACCTTGTGTTCGGCAAGGTCGACACCGAGGCGCAGCCGGAGCTGGCCGCCGCCTTCGGCATCCAGTCGATTCCGACGCTGATGATCGTCCGTGACCGTGTTGCCGTGTTCGCGCAGCCCGGGGCACTGCCCGAGGCCGCCCTGACGGACGTCATCGGGCAGGCCCGCAAGCTCGATATGGACGAGGTCCGCCAGGCCGTGGCCGCTCAGCAGGCGCAGGCCGAGCAGAACGGCCAGTAGAGCCCCGGTCTAGAAGGGGTACGCCGCCACGTCGCCGCGCACCGTCGTCCAGCGCACGTCGGTGAACGCCTCCAGGTTGGACTCGCCGCCGAACCGGGCCCCGGTGCCGGAGGCGGCGATGCCACCGAAGGGCGCGACGGCCTCGTCGTTCACGGTCTGGTCGTTGATGTGCACGATGCCGGTCGGGATCCGCTCGGCCAGGTCGAGGCCGCGGGCGGCGTCCCCCGTGACGATGCCGAGGGAGAGCCCGTAGGAGCCGGCCGCGGCGAGGGCGGCGGCCTCGTCGGCGGTGGCGAAGGGGCGTACCGGCGCGACGGGGCCGAAGACCTCCTCGGCGTAGGCGGGGGTCTCGTCGTCGACGCCGGCGAGTACGGTCGGCCGGTAGAAGAGCTGCTCGTGGGTGCCGCCCGCGGCGAGCTTGGCGCCCCGGGAGGTGCTGGCCTCCACCAGGCCGTGCACCTTGCCCAGCTGGCCCGAGTCGATGAGCGGGCCGAGGTGGACCTCCGCGCGGTGCGGGTCGCCGACGGCGAGGGAGTCGGCCTTGGCCGCGAGCCGCTCGACGTACTCCTCGTACAGGGACTGATGGACGAGGTGGCGGCCGGTCGTCATGCAGATCTGGCCCTGGTGGAAGAAGGACCCCCAGGCGGCCGTGGAGATCACCGCGTCGATGTCGGCGTCCTCCAGCACGACCAGGGCGGAGTTGCCGCCCAACTCCAGGTGCGCGCGCTTGAGATGACGCCCCGCGGCCTCGCCGACGGCCCGGCCCGCGGCGGTGGAGCCGGTGAAGGAGATGACGGGCACGCGCGGGTCGGCGACCAGCGCCTGGCCCACCTGCGGACCGCCCGGCAGGACGTGCAGCAGCCCCTCGGGCAGACCGGCCTCCGCGAAGACCGCGGCCAGCGACAGGCCGCCGCACACCGCCGTGCGCGGGTCCGGCTTCAGCACGACCGCGTTGCCGAGCGCGAGGGCCGGGGCGACGGAGCGGATGGAGAGGATCAGCGGGGCGTTGAACGGGGAGATCACGCCGACGACACCGACGGGGACCCGGCGCGTGTACGACAGGCGGGGCGCCTCGCTGGGCAGGACCTGCCCGGCCGGGCGGGAGGCGAGGGCGGCGGCCTCGTAGCACTCCTGGGCGGCGACGTGCAGCTCGAAGTCGGCCTTGCCGGGGATCGACCCGGACTCGCGGACGAGCCACTCGCGCAGCTCGTCGGCGTGCGCGGCGAACAGGTCGCCGGCCTTGCGCAGCACTGCGGCGCGTACGAAGTGCGGGAGGCGTGCCCACTCGGCCTGGGCGGCGCGGGCGGCCTCGGCGGCCGTGCCGACGTCCTCGGCGCCGGCCAGGGTGACGGTGCCGAGCGTGTCGCCGGTGGCGGGCTCGGTGACGGCGTACTCACCTCCCGACAGGGAGCTGGACTGCCAGGCCTTCGGGTCGAGCAACGGCATTGCGACTCTCCGTTCGATCACCGGCGGGACTCACGCGGGGAGCGGAAGTCCCGAGTAGTTCGCCGCCAGTTCGGCGGCCGCGTGGCGGGATGCGGTGATCCGGCGCAGACGTGCGAGCTGCATCCGGTGGTCGAACGCATCCCCGTCTGGTTGAGCGTGCAACATCTTAGTCATGTCATCCGAGAAACGGCTCGCCTGCCACACACGCTGAAGGCACAACTCGGAGTACCTGTCGAGAAGTTGTGTGTTCCCTGTGCGGTGCAGCTCGATGAAGCCGCGGGCCAGGACCCGTACGTCGGACACGGCGAGGTTGAGGCCCTTGGCGCCGGTCGGCGGGACGATATGGGCGGCGTCCCCGGCGAGCAGGAGCCGTCCGTGGCGCATCGGTTCGTGGACGTAACTGCGCATCGTGGTCACGGACTTGGCGGTGATGGGGCCGCGGTTGAGGGTCCAGTCGGCGTCGATGGCGAAGCGGGCGGCGAGTTCGTCCCAGATACGGTCGTCGGGCCAGTCGTCGGGGTCGGTGTGGTTGGGGACCTGAAGGTAGAGCCGGGAGACCGAGGCCGAGCGCATGCTGTGCAGCGCGAAGCCGCCCTCACCGCGTGCGTAGATCAACTCGTCGCAGGACGGCGGCACTTCGGCCAGGACCCCGAGCCAGGAGTACGGATACTCGTGCCCGTAGGAGCGGCTCACCTCGGCCGGGAACGCGTCCCGGGAGATGCCGTGGAAGCCGTCGCAGCCGGCCACCCACGCGCAGGTCAGCGTCTGCTCGCGGCCCTCGTGCAGGAACCGTACGACGGGCGTCGCGCTCTCCGGCTTCTCGACGGCGAGCGCCTCGGCCTCGAACAACAGCGGTGGCCCGTCGGCGAGTTGCAGCGCGACGAGGTCCTTCACGATCTCGGTCTGGGCGTAGATCGTCACCGTACGGCCGCCGGTGAGGGCCGGGAAGTCGATGTGGTGGCGTTCCCGGTCGAAGCGCAGCTCGATGCCCTGGTGGACCAGGCCTTCGGCCGTCAGCCGCTCGGCGGCGCCGGCCTCGCGCAACGCGTCGACCGTGCCCTGCTCCAGCATCCCGGCCCGCTGGCGCTGCTCGACGTACTCCCGCGTGCGGCTCTCCAGGACGACGCAGTCGATGCCGGCGCGGTGCAGCAGGCGGGCGAGCAGCAGTCCGGCGGGGCCGCCTCCGATGATGCCGACGGTCGTGCGCATGTCCCGCCTCCCCTGGGTTCAGCTGGATTCGCGGTGCACCACCGTCGCTCCCAGCACCTTGTGTGTCTCGGGTGCGGCGCCGGGGTTGCGCACCGCGCGGTCGACCAGTTCCGCGAGTTCGCGGCCGGACGGCAGCTCGATGTGCACGGTGCTCAGCCTAGGCCGCAGCAGCCGTCCGAGCATCAGGTCGTCGGCGCCGATGACGGCTGTGTCGGCGGGGACGCGGACGCCCTCGTCCTGCAGGGCGCGCATCAGCAGCATCGCGTACTCGTCGTTGTAGGCGAACACGGCGTCGAGGCCGAGGGCGCGCCAGCGGGCGGCGAGCCGCGCGGCGGACTCCTCCGTGTAGGCGAGGGGCAGCTCGGTCACGGTGGCGTCCGTGCCGTGCAGGGCCCGGCGCACGCCTTCGAGGCGGGGCGCGGAGAAGGACTCCAGGCCGTCCTCCTCGGGCACGACGACGCCGATCCGGCGCCGGCCGCGGTCGTACAGGTGGCTGCCCGCGCAGTGGCCCACGGCCTCGTAGTCCATCAGCAGGGCGTGGGCACCTTCGACGGACTCGGGGCCGAGCGAGACCACGGCCCGGGCGCCGGAGCGATGGAGCACCGTCACGCCCTTCGGGCCGAGGCCGGAGCCCGAGACCAGTACGGCGACGGGGCGCAGCTCGGCCCAGGCGCGGGCGGCCTCGTCGCCGTGCAGGCCGACGCTGCCGTACTGCACGACCGTGTAGTCGAGGCGACCGAGCGCCAGCTGGAGGTCGCTGAGGAAACGGCTGTAGAGCGGGCCGACGGGGAAGCTCGGCGCGGGCATCAGGACCATGCGGCTGTGCCCGGCGCGCAGGCTGCGGGCGGCCGCGTGCGGGACGTAGCCGAGTTCCTTCGCGGCCTCGTGGACGCGACGGCGGGTGGGTTCGCTGATCCGGACGGCGCTGGTGTTGTTCAGGACGTAGGAGACGGTCGCGCGCGAGACGCCGGCGAGGCGGGCCACATCAGCGCTCGTGGGTACCGAGCGCGGTGCGGGGGGAGCGGGCGCGGGCGTTTTCGGTATCTGCACCATGACGTACGGCATCTTTGCAGAACCTGTGAGCGGGGCTCACTCAGGGTCTCCCCGTGCTCACACCCCGGCGTGTGTCACGCGGTCGACCAGGTCGAGCCAGCCCCTCTCCAGCCGCTCCATGGGCATACCGCACTGCCTGGTCAGGTGGTTGATCAGGGCGGGGTCGAGGTACGCCATGAGCGTCTGGGCGAGGAGATCGCAGTCGGCGTCCGGCACGGTCTGCCGCAGCAGCACCGTGACGTGGGTATGCAGCGCCCGGACCGAGGGATGGGAGTAGCGGCGGGTCGGCTCCGGCTGGGCGGCCAGTTGCAGGTCCAGTTGCTCGGCCGCGCGGTACAGCACCGCCACGCCGAACGCCCGCAGGCGCTCCACCGGGGGTGCCCCGGGGCCCAGCGGCGGCGGGCCGCCGAGGAAAGCGGCCTGCAGATTCCTCGCGGAGTGGTCCAGCAACGCCGTCAGCAGACCGGTGCGGTCGCCGAAGCGGCGGAAGACCGTCCCCTTGCCCACGCCGGCCTCCGCGGCCACCGCCTCCATGGTGACCCCGGCCGCGCCGTGCTCCGCGATCAGCCGGGCGGCGGCCTCCAGCAGCCGGGCACGGTTGCGGGCCGCGTCGGCGCGCAGGCAGGGCTCTTCGGCGGCGGAACCGACCTCCAGCAACTGAGGCTTGTCGATGGGCTCCTGAGGCTGCGGGAAAGGGGGCAGGGCGGCGGACATGAAGCCAGCGTAAAGCATCGGGAATGAAACTGGACCGCGGTCCGGTTAGGGTGCTAGAAACGTTAAGCGGACCTCGGTCCGGTTCCTTACGGCAGTGTTTCAGCACCCTTGGAGTTCGTATGTCTGTTCGCATCCTCGCGCTCGTCGGCAGCCTTCGCGCCGGTTCGCACAACCGTCAGCTCGCCGAGGCGGCCGTCAAGCTCGCTCCCGAGGGCGCTGAGGTCGTGCTCTTCGAGGGCCTGGCCGACGTCCCGTTCTACAACGAGGACATCGACGTCGAGGGCAGCGTCCCCGCCGCCGCCACCAAGCTGCGCGAGGCCGCGCTGGCCTCCGACGCGTTCCTGCTCTTCTCCCCCGAGTACAACGGCACCATCCCGGCCGTGCTGAAGAACGCCATCGACTGGCTGTCCCGCCCGTACGGCGCCGGCGCCTTCGGCGGCAAGCCGGCCGCCGTGGTCGGCACCGCCTTCGGCCAGTTCGGTGGCGTGTGGGCGCAGGACGAGACCCGCAAGTCCCTGGGTGTGGCCGGCGCCAAGGTACTGGAGGACGTCAAGCTCTCCATCCCCGGCTCGGTGACCCGCTTCGCCGAGACGCACCCGGTCGACGACGCCGAGGTCGCCGCCCAGCTGACCGAGGTCATCGCCCGCGTCCACGGGCACGCGGGTGAGGCAGCCGCCGCCTGATCGGACCGGAGGCCCCCACGAGGCCGGAGCCCAGAGCTCCGGCCTCTCTCCGTGTCGGACCACGGCTTCACGCCAAGCGACCGATTCACGCCAGACCACCGCTCCATGCCAGGCCACCACTGCAACGCCAGGCGCCCGCTTCAAGCCCGGCCACCCCTTCGCACCAGGCACCCGCTGCACGCCAGGCCACCGCTTCATGCGAGGCCCCGCCGCACGCCACGCACCCGCTTCATGCCCCAGCCGCCGCTTCGCGCCAGGCAACCCGCTTCACGCCACGCACCCCGCTGCACGCCCAGGCACCGCACCCCCTCATGCCCAGCCCCCCCTTCGCCCAGGCAACCCGCCGCACACCAGGCCCCGCCGCGTGCCAAGCAACCCACTGCACGCCAACCACCCCGCTACACGCCCAGCCACCCCTTCACGTCACGCAACCGCCGTGACCGCAAGCTCCCGCAGCTCCCCCAGCGCTGCCTTCACCGCCGGGCGTTCCCGGCAGCCTCGGCGGGTGCAGGTGAGTACCTTGCGATGTGGGTCGCCCGCGCAGCGCACCCGCGTGATCGGCAGGTGAGGCGTCAGCTGGGCCAGCCGTGGGATCAGGGCGACGCCGAGCCGGTGGGCGACCAGGTGCGCGGTGACGTTCCAGTCCAGCGCGTGATGGATCACGTCGGGGGTGAACCCGGCCGCCCCGCACGCCGACATCACGTGCGGGCGACAGGGACTCTCCGGCACCGGCGCGATCCAGTCCTCGTGGGCCGCCTCCGCGAGGTCGACGCGTCCGCGGGCGGCGAGCGGATGGTCGTCGGGGACGACGAGGTCGTACGGGTCGTCCAGCAGCGGCTGCTGGTCGAAGCGCGCGTCGCTCAGCGGCGGGTTGTGCGGGGTGACCTCGACCACGGCCAGGTCGGCCTCCCCCTCGAAGAGCAGGTCGAAGCTCTCCGGCACCCCCGTCTCCTGGATCCGTACGCTCAGCCGCGGATGCCGCTCCCGCAGCCGTACGGCCATCGGCGCCAGCAGCACCGACACGGCCATGGGAAAGCCGCTGACGCGCAGCTGTCCGGCGGGAGCGCTGTACTCGGCGCGCAGGTCGAGCTCGGCCGCCTCCCAGCGGGCCTGGATCGCGTCCGCGTGTGCGAGCAGACTCTCGGCGGCCGCGGTGAGGCGCACCCCGCGGCCCTGCGGTTCCAGCAGGTCGACGCCGAGATCGCGGGCCAGCTGCCGGATCTGCTGGGAGGCGGCGGAGGGCGTGAAGTGCAGGGCGCGGGCGGCCGCGGTGACCGTGCCGTAGTGGGCGACCGCCCGGAGGACGTGCAGTCGGCGCAGGTCAATCATGAAGCCCACGCTTCAAGGTCAGGTCCGGAAAGTCAACCTGGACGTGTACGAAGGCCGCACCGCACCCTTGGTCGTGTCGCGACGGTCAACCAGCCACGAGGTACGAGGAGTCGCCATGTCCAGCACGACCGGCACCGCCTGCCCGCACTGCGGGTGGCCCGACGGGGCCGAGCCCTTCCAGGTGGTCTCCCGGCACAGCACCGCGGCGGGCAGCACGGTGTGGACGCGGTGCGGCTGCGGCTCGTTGCAGGTCCGGGTGCTCGACGCCCGCGGGATGCGGATCGTCTCGCGCAGCCGCCCGGCCGACGCCAGCGCCAGCGCCAACGCCAGCGCCAGCGCCGACGCCCGGTCGAGCGCGCCGTGCCGATGAGCCGCGCGGCTCAGTCGAGCCCGGCCAGCCGCTGCACGGCGGGAGCCGCGAAGTTCTCGATGAACGCCGCCGGTTCGCCGGTGCGCGGGCCGAGGATCACCGTGTCGATGCCGAGTTTCGAGTAGCCCGCGATGTCCCGGGTGAAGGCGTCGAGGTCGCCCTCGGCGGCCGCGTCGCCCATGTAGAGGACGGTCTTGCGGATCTCGTCGTAGTCGCGCCCTTCGGTGTCGCAATGGCCGCGCAGCACGTCGAGCTTGTGCCCGACCTCCTCCGGAGAGGTGGTGAACAGGTTGCACGCGTCGCCGTAGCGGGCCACCAGCCGGAGCGTCTTCTTCTCCCCGCCCCCGCCGATCATGATCTCGGGGTGCGGGGCGCTGACCGGCGCGGGCACGCACAGGGTCTCGGCCAGCCGGTAGTGCTCGCCCTCGAACGGGCCCTCGGCCTGCGGGTCCCACATCTGGAGGCAGATCCGCAGGGTCTCCTCCAGTCGCTCGAAGCGCTCGGCGACCGGCGGGAACGGCACGCCGAGCCCCTCGTGCTCCCGGCCGTACCAGGCGGCACCGATCCCGAGGGCGGCCCGGCCGCCGGACAGCACGTCGAGCGAGGTGACGATCTTGGCGAGCAGGCCGGGGTGGCGGTAGGTCACGCCGGTCACCAGGGCGCCGAGGCGGACCGTGGAGGTGTGGGCGGCGAGGTAGCCGAGGGTCGTGTAGGCCTCCAGCATCGGGTCCTCGGCGCGGTCGTTGAACTCCATCTGGAAGTAGTGGTCCATCACCGACAGCCAGCTCACGCCGGCCGCCTCGGCGGCGGCGCCCGCCGCGGCGAGTTCGCCGCCGAGCGCGGGGCCGCCTCCGGGATGGTCGAACCGATTGATGTGCACGCCGACCCGCATGTCCTGTCTCCGTTCACCGGGGCCTTGCACCGACCCTGACGACGCTAGAACTTCGAGCGCTCTCGAAGTCAACCCCGGCCGGCGAGTTGGTCCCCGAGTGCGGTGCGCCGGTACAGCACCCGCCGTCCGTCCCGGGCCCGGGTGACGAGTCCCGTCGCGTGCAGCACCTTCAGGTGCTGGGAGACCGCGCTGGGCGTCACGCCGAGGCGGCGGGCGACCTCGACCGTGGGCAGCGGTTCGGCGAGCAGCCGCAGGACGGTGGTGCGGGGTGCGCCGAGCAGTGCGGTGAGGGCGGAGGTGTCGGGCTCGGGCTCCGGTTCCCACAGGGTCGCGGCGCCCCGGCTGGGATAGGCGAGCATCGGGGGTTCCTCGGCGCTGACCGGGGGCGCGGGTTTGTGCGCGAACAGGGACGGCACCAGGCGCAGCCCGCGCCCCGATCCGTCCACCTCGTGCCGGCCGATCATCTGGTCGACGCGCAGGACGCCGTCGCGCCAGCGCACGTTGCGGTGCAGGTCGGAGAAGAGCAGGTGGGTGCCGCCCGTGGCCAGCTGCCGGGCGCGGTGGGTGATGTCGGCCTCCAGTACCAGCCGCATCCTTGGCCAGTCCGGCCGTATGGCCAACTCCCAGTATCGGAGCAGGAGTTCGCACAGTTCCTCCAGCAGCTCCGCCACGGGGGCGTCGCCGGGTGCGGTGATCTGCCGCAGGGCGTCCGGGAGGGGGTGCGGGGCATGGGTCGTGAGCAGGTCGCGTCGTACGAGATCCGGTGGCGTCGCGCGTACGAAGGCGAGCTGGGCCTCCAGCGCGGGCGCGAAGGTCGTCGGGCGCGGGGTCAGGAAGTCGGGCAGGGTCAGGTTCTGTCCCACCAGGGCCCGCAGCAGCCGGGCGTCGGCGGGGGCGAGACGATCGAGCACCGAGCGGCGCCACGAGGTGTGCAGGGGGAAGAGAGCGGGGGCGCGCAGGGCCCGCAGGCTGCCCATGACCTCGCGCAACGGTGAGATCGCGAACCGGGTGTCCGCGAGGTCGTCGACGTCGAGCAGGAAGCTGATCATTAAGCCCCGGGCTACATCCTTTGGCAACCGGTCGTCGCCGGCGTGGACTTCGGCGTATGACGGATCACCACCACCGGCAGACTACCTTCGCGATCACGCTGCTCGCCTTCGCGTGCGGCGTCGCCGTGGGCAATGTCTACTTCCCGCAGGCGATCGGCCCGTTGGTGGCCTCGGGGCTGGGTGTCTCCCCCGCCGCGGCCGCCACGGTGGTCACCGCGACCCAGTTCGGCTACGCGGCCGGCATCTTCCTGCTCGTCCCGCTCGGCGACCGGTTGCGCCCCCGCCGGCTGCTCGTCACCCTCCTCACCTCGACCGGCCTCGCCCTGCTCGCCGCGAGTACGGCGCAGGCGCTGATGCCGCTGGCCGCCGCGAGCGCCCTCGTCGGCACGGCCACGGTGATCGCCCCGCTCGCCGGCCCGCTGGCGGCCGGTATGGTGCCCGCCGAGCGGCGCGGCGTCGTCAGCGGCACCCTGCTCAGCGGCGCCCTCGCCGGCATGCTGCTGTCCCGCGCGGTCGGCGGCGCCCTCGGCGACTGGCTGGGCTGGCGGGCGCCGTACGTCCTCGCCGCCGCGCTCTCCCTCACGGTCGCCGCCCTGCTGGCCCGCCTGCTGCCCGCACTGCCCCGGGCCGCCGCGGCGCCCTACCCGGCCCTGCTCGCCGCACCGCTGCGGCTGCTGCGCACCGAGCCCGAGCTGCGCCGCTCCTGCCTGTACCAGGCGACGGTGTTCGCCGGGTTCTGCGCGGTGTGGACCGGGGTGGCGCTGCTGCTCACGGGCCCGGTGTACGGCATGAGCGCGAAAGCGGCCGGGCTGCTGGCCCTCGTCAACGCCGCGACGATGCTGTGCACGCCGGTCGCGGGTCGGCTGGTGGACCGCCGGGGGCCGGACCGGGTCAACCTGTGGTGCTTCGTCGTGGTCGGTGTGTCGGCGGTGGTGCTGGCGTTCGGCGGCCTGGGCGGGGCGCCCGGGCTGACCGCGCTGGTCGTCGGCACGCTGCTGCTCGACATCGGCATGCAGTCCGGGATGGTCGCCAACCAGGTGCGGATCTACGGCCTCGGCGCGGACGCCCGCAGCCGCCTCAACACCGCGTACATGACCTGCGCCTACCTCGGTGGCACGGTCGGCTCCTGGCTCGGCGCCCGCGCCTACGGCCGCTTCGGGTGGACCGGCGTGTGCGTGCTGGTCGCGACGCTCACCGCCGTGGCGCTCGCCCGCCATGTGCTCACACGCGTTCCGCCTCTGCCTGCTCCTGCTTCTTCGAAGCACGCAGGCTGGTCACCGTCGTGACCGCCAGGACGAGCACGATGAAGCCGAGCGAGAAGGGGATGCTGATCTCGGGGACGTGGACGCCGGACTCGTGCAGCGCGTGCAGCACCAGCTTGACGCCGATGAAACCGAGGATGATCGACAGGCCGTAGCTGAGGTGGACCAGCTTCTTCAGCAGGCCGCCGATGAGGAAGTACAGCTGCCTCAGACCCATCAGGGCGAAAGCGTTGGCCGTGAAGACGATGTACGGGTCCTGCGTCAGCCCGTAGATGGCCGGGATGGAGTCGAGCGCGAACAGGACGTCGGTGGAGCCGATCGCGAGCATCACGACCAGCATCGGGGTCATGATCCGCTTGCCGTTCTCGGTGATGAACAGCTTGGTGCCGTGGTAGCGGTCGGCCACGCCGAAGCGCTCCTCCGCCATCTTCAGCAGCTTGTTCTCCTGGTACTCCTCCTCGTGCTCGTCCTTGCGGGCGTCCTGGACCAGCTTCCAGGCGGTCCAGATCAGGAAGGCGCCGAAGAGGTAGAACACCCAGGAGAACGTGGAGATGATCGCCGCGCCGGCCGCGATGAAACCGGCGCGCAGCACGAGGGCCATGATCACGCCGACCATCAGCACGCGCTGCTGGTACTGCGAGGGCACCGCGAACTTCCCCATGATCAGGACGAAGACGAAGAGGTTGTCGACACTGAGCGACTTCTCGGTGATGTACCCGGCGAAGAACTCGCCCGTCGGCTTGCCACCCCCGTAGATGAACAGACCGAGGCCGAACAGACAGGCCAGGACGATCCAGACGACCGTCCACGTCCCCGCCTCCCGGATGGAGACGTCGTGGGGTTTGCGACCGATGAGGAAGTCCACGGCGACGAGCGCGCACAGGGCGACGACGGTCAGCAGCCAGACGGAGAGGGAGACGTTCACTGGTAGTACTCCTGGTGCAGGTGGGGCCTTGACAGGGTTGTCGCCGCTGGGGGTGACTTCCACCTACGGCAGGTGAACAGCAGGTCATGTCATGGCAAGCTCCAGGTCGCACAGTTGCCACCCGCCGTACGGCGGGCAGGTTCCGCCGAACGGCGGCCCCCCGGTCCGGGCCGGTACGCGGATCATGACGACAGAGCCGCCGGGCATCCACGTGCCCCCGTGTGAGGAGAAGCCATGACCCAGGTTCCGCCCCCGTTCGACCCCGAGCTCGCCGCCGCCCTGGAGCTCATCAGGGACGTGATCTCGCCCGGCCTCACGATGGACGAGATAGCCGACATCCGCCAGGGTCCGGGGATCCAGATGCTGGCCCAGCTGGATCTGACCATGGACGGCTTCTTCGAGGTCGAGGACCGGGTGGTGCCGGGTCCCGAGGGCGCGCCGGAGATCTCCCTGCTGATCTGCCGTCCGGCCGCCCCGGCCGAGGCGGGCCCGCGGCCGGTGATCTACCACGTGCACGGCGGCGGCCTGGTCATCGGCAACAACCGCGTCGGCGTCGACGTGGCCCTGGCCTGGGCGAAGGAGCTGGACGCGGTCGTGGTGTCCGTGGAGTACCGGCTCGCGCCCGAGGACCCGTACCCGGCGCAGATCGAGGACGTGTACGCCGGTCTGGAGTGGACGGCGAAGCACGCCGCCGAGCTCGACGGCGACCCGCAGCGGATCGTCGTCGCCGGTGCCAGCGCGGGCGGCGGGCTGTCCGCGGCGCTGGCGCTGCTGACCCGGGACCGCGGGGGCCCGGAGCTGATCGGCCAGCTGCTGATGTGCCCGATGCTGGACGACCGCAACGACACGCCGTCCGTGCACCAGATGGCGGGCCTCGGCGTCTGGGACCGTACGGCCAACGAGACCGGCTGGACGGCGCTGCTCGGCGAACGCCGTGGCGGCCCCGACGTGCCGGCGTACGCGGCACCGGCCCGCGCCGAGGACCTGTCCGGGCTCCCCCCGGCCTTCCTGGACGTCGGCTCGGCGGAGACGTTCCGCGACGAGGTCGTCGCCTACGCCTCTCGGCTGTGGCAGGCCGGCGGGGTGGCCGAGCTGCACGTGTGGCCCGGCGGCTTCCACGGCTTCGACGGCTTCGCACCTCAGGCGGCACTGTCGCAGGCGTGCCGGGCGGCGCATCTGGCGTGGCTGAAGAGGCTGCTGGGCAGCTGAAACGCGGGGGGGGGGGGGGCGGGGGCCCGGGCGGCACGGCAGCGGGGGCTGCGTTGCGCCTGCTCGTCTGCCGGGTTCTGTGGCTTTGCGGGTGCGGGTTCGGGTGCGGGTTCGGGTGCGGGTTCGGGTGCGGGTGGCAGGTGGCCTGTCGCGCCCACGCGGCGGAGCCGCATATCGACAGGGCCCCGCACCCCTGGGGTCGGCCACCGTGCGCGGGCTCCCCGCCGCTTGACGCCATACCGCACCATGGGCCTATGAAAGAGCTGGCCGGACGTCTGACCGCATTGGATCCGGATGCCGGCGCCGCGGTCCGGGTCATCGCCTACTTCGATCGGCTCGCCGAGTCACGGGCCGGGCTGGAGGCGCTGGTGCGCGGCGCCGCCGTGTTGGCCGGGGTGCCGGCGCGGCTGGTGGACGTGGACCGCCGGGTGCATGTCCGGGTCGAGGTCGACGGGACGCGGCGGGCGAGCGACCTGCCACCGGATGCCGCCTGGCCCTCCGCCGCGCTGACGCCGGGCGGTGCTCCGGCGCTGTGGCTGGAGCGGGCTCAGGAGGCGGAGCCGAGCGTCGTCGACGCGGTGATCCTGGAGCGGGCCGCCGGGGCGATACGGCTCGTTCTCGACCGAACGCGCGGGCGGGCGCCGGCGGATGATCCCGCGCTGGTCGAGACCGTCCTCGACGCCACGGCCCCGGAAGCGGCCCGGCTGCACGCGGCCCGCCGCCTGGGGCTCGACCCCGCCGCTCCGGCCCGTGCCCTCGCCCCGCTGGAAGGCCGCCCCCGCGTCGTCGCGGCGCTCCCGGACGCCGAGCCGCCGGCCGGCCGCGTCGGGGTGGGTCCCGCCGTCCCGGTGCTCGACCTGCCGCGCTCCTGGTCGCAGGCCCGCATCGCACTGCGGTTCACGGCCGAGGGCACCGCGCAGGACCCGGGTCCGGGCGTCGTGCACGCGGACGAGTTGGGCGATGTCGCCCTCCTCGCCGACCTGGTCGTACCGGGCGCCGAGCCGCCGCCCGACGTACAGGCCCTGGAGGGGGCCGCGGCGGCCGCGCCCTGGCTGCTCGCCACGCTGCACGCCGTCGCCTCGACGGTGAGCCTGCGGGCGGCGGCAGCGGAGATCAACGTCCACCACTCCACCCTCCAGGAGCGGCTGGCACACGCCGAGCACCTGCTGGGCTGGCCGCTGCGCACGCCGCAGGGCCGGTTCAGGCTGGGGCTGGCACTGGCGATGCGGCACCTGGCCCGGCCCTAGGACAGGCCTCTGCCCCAGCAGGCGGCCGCCGTCACCGGAACTCGTGCACGACCTCGATCGCGCCGACGATGTGGGCGTTGAACTCGTCGAGCTCCTCGGCGGGCACCCACAGCTCGAGGATCGTCTCGCCGCCCGCCTGCTGGACGGGGTACCGGCGCAGGAACTCCGACTCGACCTCGAACCGGGTCACGAAGCCGGCGCCGTCGTGCTTGACGTTCCAGTCCCGGGCGATCTTCACCGCGTAGTCCTCGTTGAGCACCGGGTAGAAGATCGGCTGCTCGGGCAACCGCGGCGGCCAGGCGCGCCAGTTGAGTGCGCGAACCAGGTCCAGCTCCTTGGGGCCGGTGGGTCGCCACAGGGTGGTGGTCGGGGGCGGGCTGATCATGGGATCGGACGATACCCATGCCGCGAGCGCGACGGCCACGGAGTTTCATGGAGTTCCGCGGGGCGTCGCGGGGCGTCGCGGGGCGTCGCGGGGCGTCGCCCAATGCTTGCAGGCGCGCTCTACACGCATTCGCTGGAAATTTCACGTATGGCCTATCCTGGGTGTCATTCACCTCGGGACAAAGGACACCGGCGCCATGACCGCCACGGACCCCGCGCTCACCGCCCTCGCCCAGGGCTGGTGCGCCCTCTCCCTGCTGCACGGGAGGATCGAGGCGCACATCGAGCGCGCCCTGCAGACCGGACACGACCTGAGCGTGCGCGAGTACTCCCTGCTCGACGTACTCAGCCGCCAGCACGACGGCGAAGGCGGACATCTGCAGATGAAACAGGTCGCCGACGCCGTCGTCCTCAGCCAGAGCGCCACCACCCGGCTCGTCACCCGCCTGGAAGACCGCGGCCTGCTCTCCCGCTACCTCTGCCCCACCGACCGCCGCGGCATCTACACCGACGTCACCGAAGCAGGCCTCAACCTCCTCGAAAAAGCCCGCCCCACCAACGACACAGCCCTGCGCGAAGCCCTCGACGAAGCCGCGAAGAACCCCGAACTGGCCCCACTGGTCCGGGCCGTGGAGACACTCCGCGCACCCGTCTGAGGTCGGGCACCCCAAGCACAACCCGCATGCCCCATACATGCACTGACATGCGTCCATTGACGCGATCTCCGTTGTGCCCGTACACATGGCCCCTATGAGCGCGCCACACCTTCCCCTGTCCGGCATCACCGTCGTCAGCCTGGAGCAGGCCGTGGCGGCCCCGTACGCCACCCGGCAGCTCGCCGACCTCGGGGCGCGTGTGATCAAGGTCGAGCGGCCCGGGGACGGCGACTTCGCCCGCCGGTACGACACGACGGTGCACGGTCACTCCAGCTATTTCGTGTGGCTCAACCGGTCCAAGGAGTCCCTCACGCTGGACCTCAAGGATCCCCGGGGCCGCGAGATCCTGCACCGACTCCTCGACGACGCGGACGTGTTCGTGCAGAACCTGGCGCCGGGCGCCGCCGACCGCCTCGGGCTGGGTGTCGAGGCCCTCGGCGAGCGGTGGCCGCGGCTGATCCCGTGCACGATCTCCGGGTACGGCACGTCCGGGCCGTGGGCCGACCGCAAGTCGTACGACCTGCTGGTGCAGTGCCAGACCGGGCTGGTGTCGCTGACCGGGACCCCCGACGAGACCGCGCGGGTCGGCATCTCCGTCGCCGACATCGCCGCCGGGATGTACGCCTACAGCGGCATCCTCACCGCCCTGTTCACCCGCGCCACCACGGGTACGGCCCACCCGGTGGAGGTGTCCCTGTTCGAGGCGCTGGCGGAGTGGATGGGCCAGCCCGCCTATTACACGCAATACGGCGGCACCCAGCCCCAGCGTCTGGGCACCCAGCACCCCACCCTCGCGCCGTACGGTGCTTTCACGGCCGCAGACGGGAATCAGGTGCTGTTCTCCATCCAGAACGAGCGCGAATGGGCCGTCCTGTGCGCGGAGTTCCTCGGCCGGCCCGAGCTGACCGACGACCCGCGATTCGCGACAAGCTCCGCCCGCGTGGCGCACCGCGACGAGCTCAACGCCGTCGTCGCCGAGCGCTGCGCCCGCTCCGGCGCCGAGGAGATCCTCAAGGACCTGGAGTCCGTCAACATCGCCTGCGCCGGGGTCAACGACGTCGCCGCGTTCCTGAACCACCCGGTCCTCGCCGCCCGCGACCGCTGGCGCGACGTGGCCGTGCCCGGTGGCGCGACGGTGCAGGCCCTGCTGCCGCCGGCCGACCTCGCAAGACTGCCCGCGCGCATGGAGCCGGTGCCGGCGGTGGGCGAGCACACCGAGGCGATCCTCGCCGAACTCGGCCGTACCGGCGTGGAGATCGAGGCCCTGCGCGCGGACGCCGTCATCTGAGAGGGGCGCGGCGCCAGAGCGTCGAGGCAGCGGGCGTCACCAGGGCAGCGGCCCGTTGACGTCGACATAGCCGCCGGTCGGGCCGTCGGGACCGATCTGTGCCATACGGACGATGATCTCGGCGCCTTCCTCCACGGTCTGGGTGCCGCTGCGCCCGTTGAGGTCCGTGGCGGTAAAGCCGGGTTCGACGGCGTTGATGCGCATGTTCAGGAACGCCTTCGCGTACTGCACGGTGATCATGTTCACGGTGGCCTTCGAGGCGGGATACGCGACGCCCGGGTAGTGGTACGCGGGGTGATCCGGGTCGCAGACGTGGGCGGCCGAGCCGAGGCCGCTACTGACGTTGACCACGACCGGCGCGGCCGACTTCTGCAGCAGCGGCAGGAAGGCGTGGGTGACGCGGACGACTCCGAAGACGTTCGTCTCGAACAGCGTCCGCATGCCGTCGGCGGTCAGGTCCGCGGCACCGGGCACGCCGTTGTGCTCGTCCCGGTATTCGATGCCCGCGTTGTTGACGAGGACGTCGAGCCCGCCGTCGGCCTCGACGGTCTTTACGGCGGCCTGGACGGAGCTGTCGTCGGTGACGTCGAGTTGGACGTACCGTGCGCCGAGCCGTTCTGCGGCGCGGCGGCCCCGCTCGGCGTCCCTGGCGCCGAGGTAGACGGTGTGGCCTGCGGCGACGAGCCGGCGGGCGGACTCGAAGCCCAGCCCCTTGTTGGCTCCGGTGATCAGTGTGGTCGTCATGCCTCCACGGTGCCGTGCGGCCGGCCGGGCAGCCAGGAGACCCTTCTTCCTGGGACTCCCAGTACCAGGCACATCCGCGAACGGCCGTGTTCACTGGAGGGCATGACGGCGACGGAACTGGGACGGGCGCTGCGCCGCTGGCGCGACCGGGTCGCCCCGCAGACAGCCGGGCTGCCCGTCGGCGGACACCGGCGTGCGGCCGGGCTCAGGCGCGAGGAGCTGGCCCTGCTGGCGGGGATATCGGTCGACTACGTCACCCGCCTCGAACAGGGCAGGTCGGCCGGCCCCTCCGGGCAGGTCGTCGAAGCCCTGGCCCGGGCACTGCGTCTGTCGGCGGACGAGCGGGCCTATCTGTTCCGGCTCGCCGGGCTGGCGGCACCGGGCCCCGACACCGTGCCCGCGTACCTCACACCCAGTGTCCAGCGGCTGCTGGACCGGCTGGTGGACACCCCCGTCGGCGTCACCGACGCGGCCCACACCCTGCTGGTGGCCAACCCGATGTACGCGGCGCTGATGGGCGACCCCCAGGGCCGGCGCGGCTTCGAGCGCAACGGGGCATGGCGCTGTTTCCTCGGTGCGCCGAGCCGGGTCCGGCACACACCCGAGGAACAGCGCGCCTTCGAGGTCGGCATGGTCGCCGAGCTGCGCGCGACCGCTGCCAGGTATCCCGCGGACCGTCGACTGCGGCGCCTGATCGGCGAGTTGCGCGCGAGCAGCGAGCGGTTCGCTCAGCTGTGGGACGCGGGCGTCGTCGGCCGGCTCGAGGCCTCCCGCAAGACGATCGAGCATCCGCAGGTGGGCCTGCTGACACTGGACTGCGACCTGCTCCGCGTCGAGGGCAACGACCTGCGCATCCTCGTGTACTCGGCCGAACCGGGCACCGAGGCGGCCGAGAAGCTGGAGCTGCTCGCCGTCGTCGGCACCCAGTCGCTGGTGTGACCGAACGCGGCGCGCCCTCCGTGCGTCACAGTGTCGGGACGGCCCCGGCACCGTCCCTGATGCCGCGCCCGTCGCAGTCCGTTCAGGGGGATCCATGCGCACGTCCACCTCACGCACCGTTCAGTTGCTCACCGCGCTCGGCCTGCTCGCCGCCGGCTGCGGCGCGGGCTCGGGCGCGGCAGGCTCGGGCGAATCCGAACCGGCGCCGGACACCAGGCCCCGCGCCCTCAAGGTGGCCAAGGCCTGGGACGGTTCACCGGCTGCCGAGATCTGGCGCGAGGGCTACTACCCGATGGCGGACCCGGTGCAACTGCCCGAGGGCGCCTTCCACAACGAGGCCGACAAGGAGGCGTACATCAGCGAGAACTTCGTACTGCGCGGCGACCTCCCCGAGACCCCGAAAAGGGACGCGAAGGTGACTTGGCAGGACGGTGACTCGCTCACACTGCCGCTCATGGGCGCGCGGGAGGCGTACGAGAAGCTGGACAACAACGACTCACCGGCGCCACGCCTCACCGTGACCGGGGCGAAGCTGAGCGAGACGACGCTGGCCACCAGCCGCGGCCCGGCCACCGTCCCGGTCTGGCTGTTCACCCTCAAGGGCTATGACACCCCGCTCAAGCAGGTCGCCCTCAACGCCTCGAAGCCGCCCGAGGCGCCCATCGGACCGGTCGACCAGGTCAGCGACGATCTGTGGGAACTCAACAAGCTGGTGGAGGTGGCCGCGGACGGCCGGTCCGTCACCGTACTGGCCCACCACGGGGCATGCGACGACGGACCCGCCGTGGACGTGCTGGAGACGGACGGCAGCGTGGTCCTGTCCGGCTACATCGTCGGGACGGGGGACGGCCCCTGCACGCTCCAACTGCTCGCCAAGAAGGTGACGGTCAAGCTGGACCGCCCACTCGGCGACCGGATCCTGCTGGACGCGTTCACGGGCCGTCCCGTGCGCGGCACCGACTGAGTCACTCGTCCTGAAGGACCTTCACATCCCAGGGCCCGAGGGGTACTTCGGCGGCGTGCACAGCTCCGGACAGCACGTCGCGTACGCCCTGCGGCACGGGTACGGTCACCTGCTCCCACGACCAGTTGTGCAGGAAGCGGACCCGGCGGCCGTCGCGCGAGGCGGCCGTGGTCGAGGTGATGCTCGGGTGACCGGGCCGCCAGGGGTCGTCGGCCGGAGCCGCCCACTGGAGCAGCGCCTTGGCGAAGGCCGGGTCCGGGACGGTGCCGACGTAGGTGATGCGGCCGGCGCCGTGCCGATGGGTGGTGGCGGCGGGCCAGCGGCCGAAGTGCGGGTGCTCGTACGCCGCCAACTCCTCGGCGCCCTGCCGCCGCAGGCCGTCGGCCCAGTGCAGGGCTCGAGCCCCGGGCGGCAGGGCGAGGCCGCCCGCGCCGGTCACGGGCAGCGGGGCGTCCAGGTTGCTGAACTCGTCGTACGTCACCCCGGCCGCGTCGGCCAGGCGCGCGGGCTGGACGTCGGTACGGGCCCGCGCCTGAAGGTCGCCGTAGGCCGTGCGGGGCCCGAGCACCAGGTGGCCGCCCTGCTCGGCGTAGGCCTTCAGCCGGTCCAGGGTGGTGTCGTCGGCGGCGTAGTAGGCCGGGACGACCAGGACCGAGGGCAGTTCGGCGTCGGGGAGTTGGCCGGGGTGGAGGATGCGGGACTGGAGGCCGGCGTCGAAGGCGCCCCGGTAGAAGGCGTCGAAGACGGTCTCGTACGACCGCTTGTCCGGACCCCCGTCGGACGTGGCCAGCGGTGGCTGCGCCTGGAGCGCCCATTTACTGGGGCCGTCGTACAGGAAGGCGACATCGGCGTCCGGCGTGAGGGACGCCACCAAGTCACCCGCCCTCTCCAACTCCCCTCCCAGCTGGGCGAGTTCCCGGTAGACGCGGCCGGGCCGGCCGTTGTGCGGGAGGATGCCGCCCCAGTAGGTCTCGGCGCCGAAGTGCAGGGTGTGCCAGTGCCAGTACTCGATCATCGAGGCGCCGCGCGAGATGAGCGCCCAGGCGGCCTGGCGGTACTGGCCGTCGTAGGCGGGGCGGTTGTTCCACGGTCCGCCGATGGCCTGCGCGTTGGTCTCCGTCACCAGGAAGGGTTCCTGGCGTGAGGAGTACATGCGGTCGGCGCTGCGGTACAGCGCCCAGGTGCCGTTGGTCGTCCAGTCCTGGCCGGAGCGGTTCCGGTCGGGCAGGGCGAGGGCGTCCTGCATCGTGTAGTACGGGTTGCCCGCGGTGACGTCGAGCCGCTCGGTCAGCTTGTCGTCCTCGACGCCCTGGCGGTCGTAGGAGATGCAGGTGGTGACGGACTGGCCGGGGCGGGCGTACTCGCGCACGATCTCGGCCTGCCAGGCGATGAACTCGGTGGTGAGCCCGGCTTGGAAGCGCCGCCACGCCAGGTCGTACTGGGGCTGGGCGTTGCCGTCGGGCGTCCACAGGTCGGCCCAGGTCGACAGCCGGTGCGACCAGTAGACGAGGCCCCACTCACGGTTGAGGGTCTCGACGTCCCCGTACCTGTCGCGCAGATGGTCGACGAAGCGCTGGAAGACGCCGTGGTTGTGGAAGAGGTGCAGGCCGGGTTCGTTGTCGACCTGGAAGCCGATGACGGCCGGGTGGTCGGCGTAGCGGCCGACGATCTTGCGGATGACCCGCTCGGCGTGGAAGCGGAACGCCGGGTGGGTGAAGTCGACCTCCTGCCGGGCACCCCAGCCGTGGCGCTCGCCGGTGCGGTACTCCCCCGCGATCTCCGGGTACTGCCGGGCCAGCCACGGCGGCACCGCGTACGTCGGTGTCCCGAGGATGACGGAGATGCCGCGCTCGTGGGCGCCGTCCAGCACCGGTTGCAGCCAGTCGAGGTCGAACCGACCATTCTCCGGCTCCCAGGTCGACCAGACGGACTCGCCGACCCGGATCACGGTGAAGCGAGCCTCGGCCATCAGGTCGAGGTCGTCCTTGAGTCGTTCGTACGGCTGGTACTCGTGGTAGTAGGCGGCGCCGAAGAGGACCCGGGGTGGAAGCTCGAACATCCTTCTCCCATACGGTGGTTGAGTGAGCGTCAGCCCTTGACGGCGCCCGTGGACAGGCCTTCGAGGAGCTGTTTGCGCAGCAGGACGAACAGTGCGACGGCGGGGACCACGGCGATGACCGCTCCGGCGAGGACGAGGTCGTACTGCCGTTGTTCCGACACGAACAGGGTCTGCAGGCCGAGCGGCAGGGTGTACTGGGAGCTGTCGGAGACCAGCACCAGCGGCCACAGGAAGCTGTTGTAGCTCTGCAGGAACTGCCAGACGGCCAGCGCACCGAGCGCGGGGCGCAGCAGGGGCAGCACGATGGTCCGGAAGATGCCGAACTCGCCGGCCCCGTCGATGCGGGCGGCCTCCAGCACGGAGTCCGGGATGGACTGCACGATGTACTGCTGCATCATGAAGATCCCGAACGCGGGCGCCACCCACGGCACGATCAGCGCGAACCACGGGCTGCCCAGCCCGGTCTTGACCAGCATCACGAAGAGCGGCACGAGGATCACCGCGAACGGGATGGACAGCGAGCTGAACATCACGCCGAAGAGCAGCTTCCTGCCGGCGAAGCGGAACTTGGCGAAGCCGTAGCCGGCCAGGGCACAGACGAAGACGGACACAGCAGTGGCGGCCAGGGCGACGACCGTGCTCATCAGGAACCAGCGCCAGAACGGCTGTCCGGAGAACAAGCGCTGGTAGTTGTCGAGGGTGAACGGGTCGGGGATCAGCCGCGGCGGGTAGGCGAAGATGTCGCCGCGCGGTTTGAACGAGCCGCTCAGGGCCCACAGGAGCGGGGCGAGAAAGGCCAGCAACAGCAGGACCAGGACGCCGTACAGCGGCAGGCGGGTGCGCATCAGGACGCCCTCCCGATGCCGAGGAGACGGTTGACGAGCCGGCTCAGCCCGAAGACGAGGACGAAGAGCACGACGGCCGCGGCGGCCGCGTAGCCGAACTGCTGGCGCTGGAAGGCGGCCCGGTAGATGAACATCGTGACCGAGAGGGTGGATTCGGCCGGTCCGCCACCGGTGAGCAGATACGGCTCCTCGAAGATCTGGGCCGCGCCGATGAAGGAGGTGACGACGACGAACGCGGTCACCGGTTTCAGCGCGGGCAGGGTGACGGTGGAAAACGTGCGCAGCCGTCCGGCGCCGTCGAGGGCGGCGGCCTCGTACAACTCCCTCGGCACGTTCTGCAGTCCGGCGAGGAAGAAGACCGTGAGGTAGCCGGTCCAGCGCCACAGCATCACCAGCGCGATGCTCGCCTTGGCCAGGCTCGGATCGCCCAGCCAGTCGACGCCGCCGGTGCCGAACAGGGCGCGCAGCACCGAGTTCGCGAGGCCGAACTGCCGGTCGAAGACCAGGCCGAAGATGAGCGCGACGAGGATCGGGGAGACGACGACGGGCACGAAGTACGCCGTGCGCCACAGGTCCCTGACGCGCAGGCCCCGGGTGTTGAGGGCCTGGGCGATGAGCAGCGCGAGGGGCACGACGACGCAGACCGCGACGAGCACGAAGACGGCCGTGTTGCCGAGGGCCCGATGGAAGCTGATGTCGGTGGCGAGGAGCCGGTAGTTGCGCAGGCCCACCCAGTGCGGGGTGCCGAGGCCGACCCATTCGGTGAGGCTCAGCCAGAGCGAGACCACGATGGGGACCAGCATGAACAGGATGTAGAGGAGATAGAAGGGCGAGATGAAGAGGTACGGCGCCCAGGAGCTCTTCGGGCGGCGGGCTGTGTCGGCCTCGTCGGCTCGGTCACCGGTCGAGCGGGGCGGGCCGGCTATGGCGGTGGTCATGGTGGGCTCCTCCTAGCGGCCGGCCTGGTCGCGGAAGTCGGCTGCGGTCTGCTTCAGGGCCTGGCGTGGGCTCAGATCGCCGTGGTAGGCGCGCAGGAGATTGCCGGCGAGCACGTCGTAGAGGATCGACTGGTCGGGGCTCTGGTGGAACGGGGGCACCTGGGGCAGCAGTTCGCGGTAGAGGGGGAAGAGCCGCTGTCCGCCGCAGAAGTCGTCCCGGGCGGCGCTCAGGCGGGGGTCGTCGTAGACCGAGCGGCGTGTGGGCAGGTAGCCGGTCTCGGTGAAGCGACGGACCTGGCCGTCATGGGTGAGCCAGGTGTTGAACAGGAACTCCCTGGTCGCCTGTGTGTTGGCCTTGTCCTTGATGACGCCGAAGCCGGTGCCGCCCACGGCGGCCGTGGCCGCGCCGCCCCTTGCGAACCGGGGCAGTGCCTTGACCCGCCATTTCCCTTTCTGCTCGGGCACGTTGGGGACCAGGCCGTAGTTCTTGTACCAGATGGCCATGGGCAGTCCGATGACCCTGTCCTGCTTCAGGGCGGTCTGCATCGCGGCCCCGTAGTAGTCGGAGACGTCGATGACGAAGCCGCTGCGCAGCCCGTCGCACAGGAAGCGCAGGACATCCTCGGCCTCCGGTGAGTCGAGGACGAGGTTCTGGTCGGCGTCGAAGAAGGCGCCGCCGCGCTGGTAGAGCAGCATCTGGAAGGACTGCACGACCTGGCCGGCGTCGCTGCCCGCGGTGGAGACGACGCACATCGACGCGCCGTGCTCCTGATGGACGCGGGCGCCCAGGTCGGCGAACTCCTCCCAAGTCACCGTCTGCTTGGGCAGGTTGTACCGGTCGAAGAGGTCGTCGCGGTAGAAGTAGACGACCATCGGGGTGTCCGAGTCGAGGGCGTAGACCCGGCCGTCCTTGCTGAAGGGGGCCGTGCGGGCGGGCAGCAGGTCGGCCTTCAGACCGGGTACGGCGGCGATGTCGTCGGTGAGGTCGTACAGCAGCCGTTCGGCGATGTCGCCGCGCAGCATGCGCGGGAAGCTGCCGATCTCGAAGCCCACCAGATCGGGTGTGCCGCGCCCGGCGACGGCCTGGGCGAGGAGTTTGGTGACGATGTCGGGGGCTCCGGCGCGGGTGACCTTCAGGTGGTAGCGGAAGTCGGTGCGGCGGTCGGCCTGCGGGATGCCCTTCTCGAAGAAGGCCTCGTAGCCCGGGTCGTGGGTCCACAGGGCGAGGGTGATCTCACCGGAAGTGCGGACGGTGGCGCTGCCGCCCGCGCAGGCGGTGAGTGCGGCGGCCGTGCCGAGGCCGAGGGCACCGCGCAGCAGGGCGCGGCGATTGGGGTGGGGTGGGGTGTACACACGTGACTCCTCACGTGGTGCGGCTACGGGGGTGGGCGTGCGGCGGCCGTCCCGGGCGGCGCACGCGGATCGCGACGGGGGTGGTGCGGGCGGGGTCAGTCGTGCGACAGGGGACTGCGGGCGGGGCCGGTGGAGGACCGTACGGTCAACTCGACGGCCGGTTCCGGTTCGGTGGGATCGGCCGGTACGGGGCGGCCCTCGATCAGGGCGATCAGGTGGTCGACGGCGCGGTCGGCGACGGCGGTGAAGTTCTGCCGGACGGTGGTCAGGGGCGGGGCGAGGTAGGCGGCGGCGGGGATGTCGTCGTAGCCGATGACGCTGACGTCGCCGGGGACGTCGCGACCCGACTCGGCGAAGGCGTGCAGGGCGCCGATCGCCATGTCGTCGTTGGCGGCGAACACGGCGGTGACGTCGGCCAGTCGGGCCAGCTGTCGGCCGGCCGCGTATCCGGCGGCCGGGCTCCAGTCGCCCTCCGGGGCGAGCGGCGGTTCGGGGGCGCCGGCGGCGGCGAGGGCCTCGCGCCAGCCCCGGAGGCGGTCCCGGGCGGCCCACCAGTTCTGCGGGCCGGGGATGTGCCAGACGGTGCGGTGGCCGAGGGCGAGCAGATGCTCGGTGGCGATCCGGGCGGCATCGACCCCGTCGGCGCCGACGACCGCGCCCAAGCCGTCGGTGAGTTCGACGCCCTCACCGAGGCTGACCACGGGCACGTCCGCGCCGAGTCTGAGCGGGGTGCCTTCATCGATGGGCTCGGACAGCACGATCCCGTCGACGCCCTGCTCCAGCAGTGCCTCGACGGCGACGGACACTCTCTGCCCTTCCAGGGTGCTGGCCAGGGCGAACGAGTACCCCGCCCGCTGCATCGCCCGCTCCAGCGCGATGAGCAGCGTCGACGGGCCGTACAGGGCGGTGCCCAGCGAGACGACTCCGATGCGCCGGTAGCGGCCGAGGAGCAGGGCGCGCGCCGTGTTGTTCGGGCGGTAGTCCAGCTCCTGTATGACCCGCAGCACGCGGTCGCGCACCTCCGGGCTGACATGCGGCTCGCCGTTGACGACCCGCGACACCGTCTTCTGGGAGACACCGGCGGCACGGGCGACCTCGGTCATCCCGGGGCCCCGGCGGCGACGCACCGACCCGCCGGGGGTTCCTTCGGACGGGGTCGTCGCCATAGGGGCTCCCGGAAGGTGGCGTCATCGGCTCTTGACTACGTAGTCAGTGAAGGCAACAGCCGTGCCGCCGCTGCTTTGACTACGTAGTCACGCCAGTGTCAGGAGCTTTCGGCGTCCAGTCAATGGTCCGTGCGTCAACAGGTTCGCGGCGCCCGGGCGGGTCACCTCGTCAAGGCCGCCCTGGCCGCCGTGAGGGCCTGTTCCGCGTAGCCGCGGCCGAAGAGCACGGCGTGCACCAGGAGCGGGAAGAGCTGGTGCAGGGCGATGCGGTCGGCCCAGCCCTCGGCCAGGGGGGCCGTCCGCTGGTAGCCGTCCAGGATCCGGTCCAGGTGGGGGCAGCCGAAGAGGTGGAGCATGGCCAGGTCGGTCTCGCGGTAGCCGCCGTGCGCGGCCGGGTCGATCAGCCAGGCGTGCCCGTCGGCGCCCCACAGGACGTTGCCGTTCCAGAGGTCGCCGTGCAGCCGGGCGGGCGGCTCGGCGGGGCCCGCCAGTTCGGGGAGCCGCTCGCAGACCCGCTCGATCACGGGGGCCTCCGCGCTGCGGACCGTGCCGTCGTCGACCGCGCGGCGCAGATACGGCAGCACCCGGTGCTCGGCGTACCAGCGGGGCCAGTCGGGGCCGGTGACGTTGCGCATCGGGGCGAGCCCGATGTACGCCTCCTCGGGGCCGCCGGGAGGTGGGGCGCCGAACGCGGGTGCGCCCGCCGCGTGCAGGGCGGCCAGGTCGCTGCCGAGGTGTTCCGCCGCGTCGGCGCCGGGCCGGCCGGTCGCCACACGGTCGGTGACCAGCCACTGCCCGTCGTGGCCGTGCACGGCCGGGATGCGGACGGCGTGGGCGTCGGCCAGCCAGCGCAGTCCCGCCGCCTCCGCCTGTGCGGCGCGGGGGCCGTCGCCTCGCTTGACCATCACCACTCGGCCACCGTCGAGGGTGACTTCGGCGAGCGCCCCGGAGAGCTGTCGCTCGCCGGTCACCGCGAGCCCGGTGAACCGCGTCGCCGTGGCGCCAGGGCCCTCGCAGGAGTTGTGCACGGCGATCAGGGTACGGCGGCCTTCGGCCGTACTGAAGTCACTTGGTCGACTGTCCGCTGCTGAACTCTCGGCTGGTCAACTGTCGGCTGGTCAACTGTCGGCGGCCGCCTTCTTGATCGCCTCGCGGATCCGGGAGTAGGTGCCGCAGCGGCAGACGTTCTCGATCCGGTCGATGTCGGCGTCCGTCGGCCGGGGCGTCTTCTTCAGAAGGGCGGCCGTGGCCATGATCTGGCCCGGCTGGCAGAAGCCGCACTGGGCGACGTCGCAGTCGAGCCAGGCCTGTTGGACGGGGTGGAGCTTGTCGCCGTCGGCCAGGCCCTCGATGGTGGTGACCTTGCGGCCGGCGCAGTCGGCGACCGGTACGACGCAGGGCTGGATCTCGTCGCCGTCGAGATGGCTGGTGCAGGCGCGGCAGGCGCCCACGCCGCAGCCGTACTTGGGACCGGTGACGTTCAGCAGGTCGCGCAGCACCCACAGCAGAGGCATGTCGGCGGGTGCCTCGACGGTGACGCGCTCGCCGTTGAGGGTGAAGGAGTAGGAGGGCATCGGTACCTTCTCGAAAGGTGGCTCAGCAGTCGAAGGTGACTCAGAAGTCGAGGGGGAAGCGGCGCGGCTTGGTGCCGGTCGCCCGGGCGTAGGCGTTGGCGACGGCACCGGCCGCGGCGGGGACGCCGAGTTCGCCGGCTCCGCCGGGGTCGCGCCGGGAGGGCATGATGTGCGCCTCGAAGCGCTGGGGGGCGTGCCGCTGGCGGGCGTAGTGGAAGTCGGCGAAGCTGCTCTCGCGGACGGCGCCCCGGTCGATGTGCAGGCCGGCGCTCAGGATGGTGGAGATCCCGTCGACGGCGGTGCCCATGAGCTGGGCCTCCAGGCCGCGCGGGTTGACGGCCGTTCCCACGTCGGCGGCCATCACGACCTTGGTCACCCGGGGGTTCTTCGGATCGACGGCGTCGATCTCGACGAGGCAGGCCACGCAGGAGCCGTACTCCTCGTGGACGGCGACACCCTGGGCGTGCCCCGGCGGCATGGTCCGGCCCCACTTCCCGGCGGTCGCGACCTTGTCCAGTACGGCCTTGACGGCCTTGCTCCGCAGTGTCGTACGGCGGAAGGCGACCGGGTCCTCGCCGAGGCTGCGGGCGACCTCGTCGACGACGATCTCCTCGGCGGTGCGCACGGTGCCGGAGTCCACCGAGCGCCAGGCGCCCAGGGGGATCGCGAGGTCGACCGAGCCCGAGTCGCCGGAGAGGCGGCCGAAGTTGTAGAGGCCGCTGTCGCTGGGGAGGGGGGCCGCCGCGGGGGCGCGTACGGTGGAGCGCACGCCGCCTTGAGTGGACAGACCCTGCTTCTCGAAGGACTCGTTGACCGAGGCCGTCGCGTGGGCGAAGGCCACCACCCTGCCCTGGGCATGGCTGGCCCGGATCCGGTGGTGGGTGGCCGGGCGCATCCTGCCGTGCCGGATGTCGTCGGCCCGGCTCCACATCAGCTTCACCGGCCGGCCTGCCTTCTTGGAGATCAGGGCCGCCTCGATCGCGGCGTCGTAGTTCAGGCGGCGCCCGAACGAGCCGCCGCCGTGCAGGACATGGACCCGGACCTTCGACACCGGCAGACCGGTCGCCGAGGCGATCTCCTCGCGCGCCGACTGCGGCGTCTGGGAGGAGAACCAGATCTCGGCCCGCTGTTCACGTACGTCCGCGACGGCTGTGAGCACCTCCATCGGCGCGTGGCTGACGAAGGCGAACGCGAACTCGGCCTCGGTCTGCTCGGATCCGCGCGGCGGGGTCTGAAGCTTCGGGACCGCGGCGCGCAGCCGGGAGCGGATCTGGGCGTCGGAGAGGTCCGCCAGTGGGCCCGGCGCCCACTTGATCCGGAGGGCGTCCCGGGCCTGGAAGGCGTGGTGGAAGGTCTCCGCGACCACGGCGACACCGCCGTCGATCTGGACGACCGCGTGGACACCGGGCAGGGCGCGGGCGGCCCGGGAGTCGACCGAGACGACCTTCCCGCCGATGGTCGGCGGCCGGGCCACGACCGTCGGCTTCGCGCCGGCCGCCGTGAGGTCTCCGGTGTACTTCGCCTTGCCGGTGATGATGTCGCGGGCGTCGATGCGGGTCGTCGGCCGTCCGATCACCTGATGCCTGGACGCCGGTTTGGGCTGGGTCGACACGGTGGGCCGGGTGATCCGGGCGGCGCTCTTGGTGAGCGATCCGAAGGTGGCGGTGCGTCCGTCCGGGGCGAAGACTCTGGTGCCCCGGGTGCGCAGGGTTCGCGCGGGGACGTGCCAGCGCCGGGCGGCGGCGGTGATGAGCTTGGCGCGGGCGGTGGCGGCCAGTTGCCGGGCCGGTCCGTACAGCGAGCTGACCGAACTGGAGCCGCCGGTGAACTGGTTGCCCTCGCTGCGGGCGTCCGCGAGCGGGATGTCCACGTCGGCGAGCCGGGCGTCCAGCTCCTCGGCGATCATCATGGCGACGGCGGTGGTGACGCCCTGGCCGACCTCGACGCGCGGCAGCCGTACGACGACCCTGTTGGCCGGGGTGACCTCCAGGACCAGCATCTCCCCGTCGGTGCCGGTCACCAGGACGTCGGACGACCTGCGGCCGCCGTCCGTGGTTTCCTCGGCGCCTTCCGCGGTCGAGCCGTCGCAGCCGAGCGGGGCAGCGACGGTCAGGGTGGTCGCCGCGAGCGAGTAGACCACGAACTGGCGGCGGGACAACTGACGGGGCAACAGGCGCTCCTCTCCGCGAACCCGGGCTGGTTCGACCTGTATGAGGGGCCGGTGCGCTCCGGGGTTGCGTCGGTTGGTCGTTCCATCGATTACCGCGTCGCGTCACGGCGCCGATTTGCGGCGTCGATTTACGCGTCGATTCACGGCGCGAGTTGCCAGAGGTCGGTGCCCCACTCCAGGTGCCGTATGAGCTCGTCGTCGCCCGGCCGGTTCGCACTCGCGCCTCGGGGGCCGGGGACCGAGGGGGTGTGGGCGCCGCGGGAGATGTTGCCGCTGACGGTGATGTTGTGTTCCACGCGGGGGCGGCGGAGTGTCTCGTAGAGGGTGAGCGCGGCGTCGGTGTCCGGCGCGTCGCGCAGGGACTTGGCGAGGACGACGGCGTCCTCCAGCGCCATCGAGGCGCCCTGCCCGGTGGCGGGGGACGCGGCGTGGGCCGCGTCGCCGATGACCAGGGTCCGGGCGGAGCGCCAAGGTGTCCCGGTGGGGAGTTCGGTGGCGTTGGTGACCATGAGGTGGTCGGGGGTGCCCGCGACGAGGTCCGCTGCGGGGGTGGAGTCCTTGCGGAGCAGCGGCAGCAGCAGGTCGCGCCACTGGGCCGGGGTGCCGTGCGCGATGGCGTCCGCGGCCAAGGGGGCGTCGGAGACGCGCGCGAACCAGTACGTCTCCCCCTCCGGCGACACCGCGTACCCGAAGGCGACGGTGCTGCCGCGCACCATGGTGATGGTCTCGCCGTCGCCGGATCCGGGTGCGGCGGCGGTGTAGCCGTAGAAGACGTACTGTCCGGCGTACCCCGGGCGTGCCTCGGGGGCGATGAGCCGGCGGACGGTGGAGTTCAGGCCGTCGGCCCCGATGAGGAGGTCGCCGGTCGCCGTGCTGCCGTCGGCGAAGTGGGCGGTGACGCCGTCCGGGCCGTCCTCGACGGACACGAGGCGGGCGCCGTGCCGGAGGGGGATGCCCCGGCGCTCGACCTCGGCCTGCAGGGCGGCGTTGAGGTCCCCTCGTCGCAGGCACCGGTACCGAAGGTGCGGGGTGCCGGCCTCGCCGAGCGGCACCTGGGCCACCTCGGCGCCCGTGTCGTCGAGGACTCGCATCAAGGTCAGGGGGAACCCGATCCCGGTGACCGCCGCCGAGGCGTCGACCTGCGCCAGGGCGCGCATGCCGTTGCTCGCGAGCGTGAGGAAGGCGCCTATGTCCTCGGCGGAGTCGGGGTGCGCCTCGTACACGGCGACGTCGAATCCGGCCTTGTGCAGGGCAAGAGCCGCTCCGGCACCGGCGATCCCGCCGCCCATGACGATCAACCGCGTCACATCGCCCCCTGGTACGCGCGCTACGGCCCCCTGAGCAGCAGCCGTCCTTCGTGGAACGTCCCGGGTCCGGTACGGGTTCCCGAGCGAGCCGCCGCTCGTTGTACAGCCCGGACCAACGAACTCCGCAACGGTGCAACCATTCCGCCGACCCGAATGTCTTGCCTAATATCAGACACACCACCCTTCCAGGGGATGAAATGGGACGAAACAGAACCGCATGGGCGACGACAATCGCGCTCATGGCCGCCACGCTGGGTGTGGCGGCGGTCCCGGCCGACGCCACGACGGCCACCACCACCCAGACCACGGCCTGCCCCACCGGCTGGGGCAGTCTGGCCAAGACCCGCTCCGCCGCGACGTCGGAGTCCGTGACGAACATCAGGACCGGCCGGCACGACTGCTTCGACCGCATGGTCGTCGACGTCCCCGGCGCGGGCACCAGCAGCCTCGGCTATTCCGTCAGGTACGTCAGCCGCCTCTACCAGGACGGTTCGGGCAACTACATCCCCGTCGGCGGCGGAGCCGTCCTCGAGGTGCGGGTGGCCGCCCCCGCCTATGACATCGACACCGGCGAGCCCACGTATCCCGTGCGGGCCGGTCAGCGCCTGAAGGGCGTGGATCTCACGGGCTACCGCACCTTCCGGGACGCACGGTTCGCCGGCAGCTTCGAAGGGGACACGCAGATCGGGCTCGGCGTCCGGGCACGGCTGCCGTTCCGGGTGTGGGTGACGACCGGCCGGGTCGTGGTCGACGTGGCGCACAACTGGACGGGGGCGCGCTGAGGCCCACAGGTGAACCGGACCACGACAAGGCCCGCAGGGCTTCGAGGTGGTCAAGGCTGCGGGGCGATCAGGGCAGCTTCTGGGTGATCGAGGCATCCCGCCCCTGGTACCCCCGCAGCTTCCGGTAGAGGGTGGCCCGGGCGATCCCCAACGCCGCCGCGGCGCGCGCCTTGTTGCCGCCGTGGCGCCGCAGCGCCTCCAGGATCGCCGCCCGCTCGGCGAGCTCCATCGGGCTGAGGTTGCGTCCCGCGGGTCCCTCCCGAACGGGATCCGGCAGTTCGCCGCGCCGAACGGGTCCGCAGATCCGCCGCTGACTCGCCAACGCCCTCACAAGGTGGGCGAGTTCGGTGACGTTCCCGGGCCAGGGGTGCTGCTCCAGCGCCCGCAGCGCGTCCAAGGTCCAGGTCAGCGGCGGGCTGCCGGGGGCCGGAGCGGGCGCGAGGGCGGGGAGCAACTCCCTGATGTCCTCGGGGCGTTCCCGCAGGGCGGGCAGGGTCACCGAGCGGGCCGCGAGGGTGTCGAGGAGCCGCTGCAGGCAGGGGCCCGGCGCGGGGCCGGGAGTGTAGGTGGCGACCAGGTGGACGTCGGGGCGTTCGTCGAGGAGGGAGTTGAGGGCGGCGATGTCCGGCTGGGCCAGCCGTTCGGCGTGGCGCAGGAGCAGCGGGCGGTCACCGGCCCTCCCCCAGCCTTCGGCCGGGGGGACCCCGAGGCCGAGTTCGGGTGATTCGGCGGCGTCCACGACCAACGGAGCCGTGCCGTCGAGCAGTTCGAGAGCGAGCGTGGTCTTGCCCGTGCCCCGTTCGCCCACGACGAGCAGGGGTCCCGCGGTACGGGCCAGGGCCGTGGCCTGCGCGACGGCGTGCCGCCACGGCACCGACCTCCCCACCGACGCGCTCCCCGGACGGGGCAGCGCCGGTGCCGACTCCACGGGACGTGGCGCGAGCACGGCGACCAGGCCGAGAGCGCGGCCCTCATGCCGTACCGGAGTGATCTCGACGGTGCACCCGGCGTCCTCGGGCAGCGAGATCTCGTACGACTCACCGGCCGCCCTCCCGCTTCCCGTCCCGCTTCCCCTCCCCCACGCCCGCACGCCCCGCTCCAAAGCCTCCAGCACCTGCGGCGAGGCCAGGCGTGCCGCCGCCTCGCTGACCAGGCGGTTACGGCCGTCCAGCGCGACGACCGCCCGCTCGCGCCCCCGCACGGCCCGCTCGTATGCGTCGAGCAGGACCCGTTCCGCGGTACGCGCGCGTGCCCGCAGTTCCGCCTCCACCGCCGTGGCGGCCGCCTCGGCGAGGGCGGCGCCGGGGTGCGGGCGGCAGCCGGCGCACAGGCCGGAGGCGACCGTCACGGTGCCGAGCGCCTGTCCCGTCTCCGGGGAGAGCAGCGGCACGCTGACCGCGGAGACGTCCTGCCACATGTCGAGGAAGTGCTCGGGACCGTGCACCTCGGCCCGGCGCCGGGTGCGCAGGGCGAGCGCGGCGCTGTTGTGGCCGACCTGCCGCTCGGACAGGTCGCCGCACGTGTCGTCGCCGGGCGCGCTGCCGGCCGACCACAGCACCCTCAGCCGTTCGTCGGTGAGCACGAGCGCCGACCGTCCGGCGTCCAGGGCCTGGGCGATACGGGTGAGCACGGGACGCGCCGCCTCCAGCAGGGGCGAGTCGACGGGGTGGGCCAACTCCCGTACCGGGCCTTCGAGATCGGGCCGTACCCCGAAGAAACGGGCGCGTCGCCAGGCCGCGACGACGTCGTCCGGTACGCCGTCCGGGAGCGGGCGCCCCGTCAGGAACCGCTCGCGCGCATGGCGGAGGGGGGCGAGGGCAGGAGGATGTTCGGCGGTGGTCATGGCGCTGTTCACCGTATCGGGGGCGTCCCGCGGGGAGCGACAGCGGGCTGTCTCGTATTGAGACACCCATAAGCGGCCGGACCGCTCCATGATCTTGAAAGGTCGGAGTCCGTTCTCGTCTCCGGCCCGTTCTCGTGCCTCATCTCCTGGAGCGTTCTGTCGTGCACACCGTTGTCGAGACCGACGTACTGATCGTGGGCAGCGGCCCGGCGGGCGCGTCGGCCGCGCTCGCCCTGAGCACCTACGGCGTGCGCAACATGGTCG
Organism: Streptomyces sp. T12; assembly: GCF_028736035.1. NCBI lineage: Bacteria > Bacillati > Actinomycetota > Actinomycetes > Kitasatosporales > Streptomycetaceae > Streptomyces > Streptomyces sp. T12. Next base: position 10,046,143 of record NZ_CP117866.1, on the reverse strand, counting down.
TCACCCGGTACGCGAGCCTCGCCGACACGCCCCGCGCGCACATCACCAACCAGCGCACCATGGAGGTGCTGCGCGACCTGGGTGTGGAGGACGAGGTGATCGCCAAGGCGACGCCGCAGCACCTGATGGGCAACACGACCTTCTGCACCAGCCTGGCCGGTGAGGAGCTCGGCCGGGTGCGTTCCTGGGGCAACGACCCGCTCGTGCAGGCCGCGCACGACGTGGCCAGTCCGACCCGCATGTGCGACATGCCGCAGCACCTGATGGAGCCGGTGCTGGTGAACGCGGCGATCGCCCGCGGCACCGACTTCCGCTTCAGCACGGTCTACAAGTCTTTCGTCCAGGACGAGGCCGGCGTCACGGTCACCGTAGAGGACCGGCTGCGCGGCGACGAGTACACCATCCGTGCCAAGTACCTGATCGGCGCCGACGGCGGCCGGTCCAAGGTCGCCGAGGACGCCGGACTGCCGATGGGCGGTCAGATGGGGGTCGCGGGCAGCGTCAACATCGTCTTCGACGCGGATCTGAGCAAGTACACCGCGCACCGGCCCTCCACCCTCTACTGGGTGCTGGCGCCCGGCGCCACGGTCGGCGGTATCGGTGCGGGGCTGGTCCGCTGCGTGCGCCCCTGGAACGAGTGGCTGATCGTCTGGGGCTACGACGTGAGCGCGGGCGCCCCCGACCTCACCGAGGAGTACGCCCTGTCCGTCATACGGCAGCTGGTCGGCGACGACGAGATACCGGTGACCATCAAGTCGTCCTCGGCGTGGACGGTCAACGAGATGTACGCCGAGACGTATGCGCGCGGCCGTGTCTTCTGCGCCGGTGACGCCGTGCACCGCCACCCGCCGTCCAACGGGCTCGGCTCCAACACCTCCATCCAGGACTCCTACAACCTGGCCTGGAAGCTGAAGCTCGTCCTCGACGGCGTCGCCACGCCCGAGCTCCTCGACACCTACACCGTGGAGCGCGCGCCGGTCGGCAGGCAGATCGTGACCCGCGCCAACAAGTCCATCGCCGAGACCGCACCGATCTTCGAGGCGCTCGACGGGCTCTCGCCGCAGACGCCCGAGCAGCTGTGGGCCAACATCGCCGCCCGCAAGGACGCCACCGAGGCCGCCGCCAAGCAACGGGCCGCGCTGCGCGAGGCCATCGCCTTCAAGGTGTACGAGTTCAACGCGCACGGCGTCGACCTCAACCAGCGCTACGCCTCCGCCGCGGTCGTCCCCGACGGCACGCCCGACCCCGGCTTCTCCCGCGACGCCGAGCTGCACCACCAGCCCACCTCCCGTCCCGGCGCCAAGCTCCCGCACGCCTGGATCACCTCCGGGACCCGGACCCTGTCCACCCTCGACACCGTCGGCAAGGGCCGCTTCACGCTGCTCACCGGCATCGGCGGCGAGGTGTGGCTGCGGGCCGCCGAGGCCCAGCCCCTCGACATCGCCACGGTCGTCGTCGGACCGGGCCAGGAGTACGAGGACCCGTACGGCGACTGGGCGGACCTGAGCGAGATCTCCGACGGGGGCGCCCTCCTCGTACGCCCCGACGGCTATGTGGCGTTCCGGCACGCCGACGCGCCCGAGGACGCCGAACGGTTGCTCACGGGGGCGCTGCGGCGGATTCTCGGGCACGGTTGAGATGAGCGCCCAGGAAGGAGCCGGCATGGGCGGCGACGACGCGAGGGTCACGGACGAGGTGGTCGCCAGTCTGCGCGGCACGGACGATCCGCGGCTGCGGGAGCTGCTGACGGGGCTGGTCCGGCATCTGCACGCCTTCGCGCGCGAGACGCGGCTGACGCAGGAGGAGTGGGAGCGGGCGATCGGCTTCCTGACGGCGACCGGGCAGGCCTGCACGGACACCCGGCAGGAGTTCATCCTGCTCTCGGACGTGCTCGGACTGTCGATGCTCGTGGAGACCATCAACGAGCGACAGGGCCCCGGCGCCACCGAATCGACCGTGCTGGGCCCGTTCCACATGACCGCCTCGCCGGTGCGCGAGCTCGGCGCGAACATCGACCTGGTGGGCGGCGGCGAGCCGTGCGTGGTGAGCGGGCGGGTGCTGTCCCGGGACGGCGGCCCGCTGCCCGGCGCGGTCGTCGACGTGTGGCAGGCCGACGGGAACGGCTTCTACGACGTGCAGCAGCCCGACGTGCAACCGCCGGGCAACGGGCGCGGCCTGTTCACCGCGGACGACGAGGGCCGGTTCTGGTTCCGTACGTGTGTGCCGAGCCCGTACCCCATCCCGACGGACGGGCCGGTCGGCGGGCTGCTGCGGGCCGCCGGACGGCACCCCTACCGGCCCGCGCACATCCACTTCATCGCCTCGGCCGAGGGGCACGCCCCGGTGACCACGCACATCTTCGTGGCGGGGAGCGACTATTTGGACTCGGACGCGGTGTTCGCCGTCAAGCCGGGCCTTGTCACGGACTTCGCCTCGGTCGACGACCCGTCGGCGGCACGGGAGTTCGGCGTGGCGAACCCCTTCCGGCGCGCCCGCTTCGACCTCGTACTGGAGCGCGCGTGAAGGACGTCCTCGACTTCTCCTACGAGGCCCGGCCCGTGCGGGTTGTCTTCCGGCCCGGCGCGGCGGTGTCCGCGACGCCGGACGAGGCCGGGCGGCTCGGGCTGCGGCGGGTGCTCGTGGTGTGCGGGACGCGGGGCGCGGACACCGCGCGGGCGGTCGCGGACGCGCTCGGCCCGGTGTGCGTCGGGGTGCACGACCGGGCCCGGATGCACGTGCCCGTCGAGGTCGCCGACGTGGCCGTCCAGGCGGCTCGCGCGGCCGGGGCCGACGGGTGCGTGGCGGTCGGCGGCGGCTCGTCGGTCGGGCTGGGCAAGGCGATCGCGCTGCGCACCGGCCTGCCGCTGATCGCGGTGCCGTCCACCTACTCCGGCTCGGAGATGACCCCGGTCTGGGGCCTGACCGAGCACGGCGTCAAGCGCACCGGCCGCGACCCGAAGGTGCTGCCCCGCAGCGTCGTCTACGACCCCGAGCTCACCCTGTCCCTGCCCGTACCGCTCTCCGTGACCAGCGGGATCAACGCCGTCGCGCATGCCGTCGAGGCCCTGTACGCCCCCGACACCTCGCCCCTGATCGCGCTGATGGCCGAGGAGGGCGTACGGGCGATGGCGCGGGCGCTTGCGGACGTGGCCGAGGAGCCGACGTGCCTGGAGGCCCGCGGTCGCGCGCTGTACGGGGCCTGGCTGTGCGGGTCCTGTCTGGGCGCCACCACCATGGGCCTGCACCACAAGCTCTGCCACGTCCTGGGCGGCAGTTTCGGGCTGCCGCACGCCGAGACGCACACGGTGGTGCTGCCGTACGCCCTGGCCCACAACGCGCCCGCCGCCCCGGACGCGGTCGCGGCGGTGGCCCGCGCCCTGGACGCGCCCGATGCGCCGACCGCCCTGTGGGAACTGGCCGGACGCCTGGGCGCGCCCCGCTCCCTCGCCGAACTGGGCCTCGGCGAAGCCGACTTGGCGACCGCCGCCGCGCAGACCGCGGGCCAGGCGTACGCCAACCCCCGCCCGGTCACGGCCGACGGCGTGCTCGCCCTGCTGCGGGCGGCGTACGAGGGCGCACCGCCGACCGCGGCCGCCCACTGACCTCCCCCCCCCACGCTCGAAGATCCCCCCACGCCGGAAGAAAGAAGAAAGGTGATCGCCATGCCCCTCGGTCTGCTCTGGAGTCGAAACTCCCGAGGGAGTCGACGCTCCCGAGGGGCGCCAGGTGTCCCGTTGCCCGTGCCGGCCGGTGCGGGCGTCGTGGGCCGCGAGGTCGTGGACCCGGTGGGACTGCCGATGCGCGGCGCCGACGTGACCGTGACCGCACTGGACTCGCACCAGGTCGTGGCGTCCGGTACGACGGACCCGTACGGCCTCTTCCTCGCCACGCTGCCCCCGGGCCGCTACAGCCTGATGGTGACGGCCGAGGGCCTGACACCGCACCGGGAGACCCTGGACGTCGTCGCCGGTCCGCCGCTGCCCGCCACACGCGTCCAGCTGACGTCGGCCCGGCAGCTGGAACTGCCGGCGCCCGGCACCTGGCTGTTCGACCCGCCGCACACGGCGATCCGGTTCATCGCCAAGCACGTCGGCATGGCCCACGTCCACGGCCGCTTCGAGCGGTTCACGGGCGGCATCCGGGTGGCGCCCGACATGGCCGAGTCCCACGTGTCGGTGCGCATCGACGCCTCCAGCATCACCACGGGCAACAACACCCGGGACAACCATCTGCGTTCGGCCGACTTCCTGAACGTCGAGCGCTACCCGTACATCGACTTCACCAGCACGCGGTTCGCCTACCGCGGCGGCGCCAAGTGGACCCTGCACGGCTCGCTCACCATGCACGGAGTGAGCCGCTCGGTGGAGCTGGACACCACCTATCTGGGGTCCGTCAACGGCGGCTACGGCGAGGAGTTGCGGTGCGCGGCGCTGGCCAAGGCGGAGCTGCACCGGGAGGACTTCACCCTGAACTGGCGCAGCATGCTGGCCCGCGGGATCGCGGTCGTCGGTCCCACGGTCCAGCTGGAGCTGGACGTGCAGGCGATGTACCGCACACACGACACACCGACGCCGCCGGAGTAGACGCCGTACTCACGGCCGGCCGCGGGGCCCTGTCAGACACCTCACGCCCCGGTTACGAAGTGCTCAACCTCTGGTTGCGGCGCGGTGATCGGGTGACTATGGGGTCATGACACCGGCCCAACGCGCCATGGAACGACTGGAAGTCTGGCCCGACCTCAGCTCGGGCCCGGCCAGTTGCGGCGCAGGACGGGCACTGCGCTCCGTCCACAGCGAGATCGTGCACTTCCACTCCGACCGGGACGTGGACCTGCATCTGACGGTGTCGGCCATCCGGCGGTTCCACGACGACCTCCAGGAGTCGACCGCGATCCGACTGGTCCCCGGCTCTGGCTGGGTGACCGTCCATCTCGACTGCGACACGGACGTGGATCTGCTGATGAGCCTGGTCAGCGCCGCGCTCAAGGCCCATCAGAACCGGCCCTCCCCTGCCGGTCGCCCGGCAGGGAACGAGTGCAACTTCCGCCGCGTCACGGTGCTGCCCCGCGGCTAGGGCCTGGCGTCACCTTCCCGCCTGCTCGGAGTCGTCCTCGCCCGCCTCCAGCAGGCCCGCGGCCGCGCCGATGATCCGGGGGTCGGGGGTGCCGACGACCTCCTCGTCCTTGTCGGTGTAGTCGAAGCGGGCCAGCACGCTGCGCATGGCCTCGACGCGGGCCCGCTTCTTGTCGTTGCTCTTCACCACCGTCCAGGGCGCGTGCTCGGTGTCCGTCTCGCGGAACATGGCGACCTTGGCAGCGGTGTAGTCCTCCCAGCGGTCCAGCGACGCCAGGTCCATGGGGCTGAGCTTCCACTGCCGTACGGGATCGACCTGGCGGATGGTGAACCGGGTGCGCTGCTCGCCCTGGGACACCGAGAACCAGAACTTGATCAGGTCGACACCGTCGTCCACCAGCATCCGCTCGAAGGCGGGCGCCTGCCGCATGAAGCGCCGGTACTCGTCGTCCGTGCAGAAGCCCATCACACGCTCCACACCGGCCCGGTTGTACCAGGACCGGTCGAACAGCACGATCTCGCCGGCGGTCGGCAGATGCTCGACGTACCGCTGGAAGTACCACTGCCCGCGCTCACGTTCGGTCGGCTTCTCCAGCGCCACCACCCGGGCGCCGCGCGGGTTGAGGTGCTCCGTGAAGCGCTTGATGGTGCCGCCCTTGCCGGCCGCGTCCCGTCCTTCGAAGACGATGACGAGACGACGGCCGGTCTCCTTGATCCAGCGCTGCAGCTTCAGCAGTTCGATCTGCTGCAGCCGCTTGTGCCACTCGTACTCCGGGCGCTCCATGCGCTGCTGGTAGGGGTAGTTCTCGCGCCAGGTGTCCACCGGGCTGCCGTCGGGCCGGATCAGCACGGGATCGTCCTGATCGGTGTAGTCGACGCGCAGCCCTGACAGCAGTTCGGTGTCCATACGCACCCATGGAAGCGAGCGCTTTCATACGCCCGGCGAACCCCAGGCAAAGATCACGTATAGGTGACGTCCGACGAGCTGTAACGGCAGTGCGTGCCGTCCGGGCCGCTGCCGGTCTCGCTGGGCTCGGCGCCGGAGTCGTTGCCCTGGAAGCGGGCGCAGACGGTGATGTCCCGGCCGCCGTCGCCGACGATCCGCACACCCGAAAGGGTCGCCGTGTCGCCGTAGTTGGTGTTGATTCCGGCGAGGGCGTTGCCGGGGCCGGTCACCCGGACATCGCTGATGACGACGTGGCGTTCGTACTGGGTGTCGCAGTTGCCGCACGAGCGGTAGAGCTTGCCGAAGTCCGACACCTGGAAGTTCCTGATGGTGAGCGTCCCGGCGCCGTTGTGCTGGAAGACCTTGTCGTCGGCGTGCCGCGCGCCACCGCCGGTCACGAGGTACGTCGCCGACGCCGACGTGCCCTTGAAGGTCGCCGCGTCCTCGCCCACGTCCTGCCACCACACGTTCCGCAGGGTGCAACTGCCCAGGCAGTGCACGCCGTCGGCGGCCGGGGCGCCCAGGATCACGTTCTGCAGGGTGGCTCCGTCGGCGAGTTCGAAGAGCGGGCCCTGGTCCTCGTCCTGGCCATCGCTGCCGAGGGCTCCGGAGCCGTGGAAGCGCTTGAGGCCGCCGTCGTAGCTGCCGGAGACCTCGATGGTGGCGGTCACCGGGCGGTCGGCGGCGGGGGTGGGCCAGGAGCCGGAGCCGGTCGGGGAGTCGGCGGCGCCGGTCGGCTTCGCGGCGGCCGCGGCGCTCTTGCGGGGCGAGGCCGACGCCTTCGAGGCGGAGGGAGACGGCGACGGCTCGGCAGGGGACGGGGACGCCGAGGTGGCGGTCGAGGAGACGGACGGGAAGGCGCCGCTCGCCTCCCGGAGCGTCGAGCTCTCGCTCCTCACGGTGTCCGATCCCGAGTCGGGCGTCGTCGTCAGCAGGCCGCCGACCAGTACGGCGGCCGCTACCAGGGTGATCGTCAGCGCGCCGATCAGCAGGGGACGGCGGCGGTTGTCGGTTCTCTTGCGGTGCTGACTGCGCCTGCGCGGCGTTGCTCCGGTGCTCATGCGGTGACTCTCGTTCGGTCTCGGGGAGGCATCGGGAAGCCCCCTCGGCCGACAGTCGCCGCCGAACGCTCAGAGGTTGCCGATCAGCTTTCCGAAAACGGTCACCGCGCTCCGGGCTCGACCAGCCGGGCGAGGTTGGCGAGCGCCATCCGGGTACCGGTCTCGTTGTCATCGGCGGGAACGACGTCGGGGATCCCCTCGTGCACCACGAGGACGTCCGTGCCGCCGCCGTCCGCGTCGGTGAGGGTGGTGGTCATCCTCATCGTGCCGCGCAGCGCGGGGTCGTCGGTCTCGAACTCGACCTCCTCGACGACCTGCTCGTCCGGCACGAGCTTCACGAAGTGACCGTGGTACGTGTCGGTGTGCGCGTCTGACTTGCCCGTGCCGGTCGGCACGTCGTAGGTGAGCGAGACCCGGAACGCCCCGCCCTCCCGGCCGTCGAACTCGTGCACATGCCCGGTCATACCGTCCGGCACCCGCCACTTGGCGATGGCGTCCGCGTCCAGCAGAGCCCGGTACACGGCCGCGCGTGCGGCGTTGACGTGCCGGGAGACCCGCGTCGAGTACATGGCCTCACGATAGGGGCGGGAGCACGGAACCGGACGACCGGACGACACGAAAGCCCGGCCTCCGTCCCCGTCAGGGGCACTCCCAGTACGCCAGGGCGCACATCGCCGCCGAGGCCTGCGCGAATCCGTCCTCGCCGAGCAGCGTCCGCGCCTCCGCGTTGAACCGGTCGACCTCCGGCTGCGCGGCGTCGAGCGCGGCGGCCCCGTCGCCGGTCAACTCCAGCACCACCGCCCGGTGTTCGCGCGGATGCGCCCGCTTGACGACCAGACCGGCCACGGTGAGCCGGCCGACCAGCCCGGTGACGGCGGACTCGCGCAGGCCCAGGGTGCGGGCCAGCTGCTGCTGGGTGATGCCCGGCTCGTCGCGGACCGCGAACAGCGCGCCGAGCTGGGCCGTGGTGATCCCGGCGGCGGCCAGCAGGCGCCGGTCGGAGGCGGTGCGCAGCTGGTGGGCCGCCCGCTGGAGCAGGAAGAACAGACGCTGATCGGGCTCGGGCATGGACCGATGTTGACAGACGTCACGGGGCGGCGCCATTCTCACTTCACTAGTGAAGTGAGGGGGCCGGTGTGTACGAGTCCCTCGACCTGGCCCCAGCCCTGGCCCTGGCCCGCGGGGCACCGAGCGCGACGCACCCTGCCCCTCCCCGACCACAGAGAGGCGGCCCACCGTGCCCGTCATCGACGCCTGGATGCAGCATCCGACGCTGCGCCACTCCCACCACGAGATGTTCGAGTCGCTGCGCCGGTGGACCGGCATGGAGCGGCTCGACAAGCCGTTGCCCGTCGAGGTCACGGTGGCGGCGCTGGCGGCCGCGGACGTGGAGGTCGGCCTCGCGGCCGCCTGGTACGGGCCGCAGGGCCCACTGATCGACAACGACGAGGTGGCCGCCTTCGTCGAGCGGTCGGGCGGGCGGCTGCGCGGCGTCGCGGGCGCCGATCTCGCCCGGCCCATGGCGGCGGTACGGGAACTTCGGCGCGCCGTCGGGGAGTTGGGCTTCGTGGCGCTGCGCATCATCCCGTGGCTGTGGGGGCTGCCGCCCACCGACCGGCTGTACTACCCCCTGTACGCGGCCTGTGTGGACCTCGGCGTGCCGTTCTGCACCCAGGTCGGGCACACGGGCCCGCTGCGGCCGTCGGAGACCGGGCGGCCCATCCCGTACATCGACCAGGTCGCGCTGGACTTCCCCGAGCTCACGATCGTGTGCGGGCACATCGGCTACCCGTGGACGACGGAGATGATCGCGGTCGCCGACAAGCACGAGAACGTGTACATCGACACCAGCGCCTACACCGTCCGCCGCTATCCGCCGGAACTGGTGGAGTACCTGCGCGGCCGGGGCCGTCACAAGGTGCTGTTCGGCTCCAACTACCCCATGATCACGCCGAGTCGGGCCCTGGAGCACCTGGACGCCCTGAATCTGGACGAGGAGACGCGGGAGCTGTTCCTGCGCGGCAACGCCCGCCGCGTCTTCGCCCTCTGACGGCGCTGCCGGCGGCGGCCCGAAGCCCGGCTCAGCGCACCAGACAGGGCCGCTTCGCGTCGAAGGTCCAGCCGTCGATCAGGTACTGCATCCCGACGGCGTCGTCCCGGCCCGCCAGCGCCTTCTCCTCGTACAGCTCCTGCGCCGCCAGGAGCCGGTCCCGGTCCAGCCGGACCCCCAGTCCGGGCGTGTCCGGCACCGCGACCTCGCCGCCGGTGATCCTCGGTGGCTCGACGGTGAGCCGTTCCCGTCCCTCCTGCCAGATCCAGTGCGTGTCCAGGGCGTTGTACTCGCCCGGGGCCGCCGCTCCGCAGTGCGCCATCATCGCCAGGGAGATGTCGAAGTGGTTGTTGGAGTGACATCCCCAGGTCAGCCCCATGGCGTTGCACAGCTGGGCGACGCGCACCGAGCCCTGCATGGTCCAGAAGTGCGGGTCGGCGAGCGGGATGGACACCGACTGCAGGGCCAGGGCGTGGGCCAGCTGGCGCCAGTCCGTGGCGATCATGTTGGTCGCCGTGGGCAGCCCGGTGGCCCGGCGGAACTCGGCGAGGATCTCGCGGCCCGAGTAGCCGCCCTCCGCCCCGCAGGGGTCCTCGGCGTAGGCGAGCGTGCCGACGAGGGGGCGGCACAGCTCGACGGCCTCGCGCAGGGACCAGGCGCCGTTGGGGTCGAGGGTGATCCGCGCGTCGGGGAAGCGTTCCTTGAGCGCGGTGACGGCCTTGACCTCCTCCGCGCCCGCCAGGACGCCGCCCTTGAGCTTGAAGTCACGGAAGCCGTAGTGGTCGTAGGCGGCCTCGGCCTGCCGGACGATCGCCTCGGGGGTCAGCGCCTCCTCGTGCCGGACGCGGTACCACGCGACGTCCGAGTCGGGTTCGCGGACGTAGTCCAGGTCGGTCCGGTCCGGGTCGCCGACGTAGAAGAGGTAGCCGAGGACCCGTACGGCATCACGCTGTTTGCCGTCGCCCAGCAGGGCGGCGACCGGGACCTCCAGGTGCTGCCCCAGCAGGTCCAGGAGGGCGGACTCGACGGCGGTGACCGCGTGGACCGTCGTGCGCAGGTCGAAGGTCTGGGCGCCGCGACCGCCCGCGTCACGTTCGGCGAAGGTCGCCTCGATCGCGCGCAGGACGCGCTTGTAGTCGCCCACCCGTGCGCCGACGACCAGGGACTCGGCGTCGCGCAGGGTCCGCGTGATCTTCTCCCCGCCCGGCACCTCGCCGAGGCCCGTACGCCCTTCGGAGTCCTCGATGACGACGACGTTGCGGGTGAAGTACGGGGCGTGCGCGCCGGAGAGGTTCAGCAGCATGGAGTCGCGGCCGGCGACCGGATGGACGGCGAACTTCGTGACGACGGGTTGGCTCATTGCGGGGCCGGTGCCCTTCTCGGGAGTGACGACGGGGTGGGGAGGGGCGCAGCGGGTCAGATGTTCAGGGCGTCCAGGACTTGTTCCAGCACCAGTACGCCACCCAGACCGAGGATCGCCAGCACGGTCGTGTACGTCGTGCGTGCCTTGATCGCGTCCAGGACGGACAGGTTGAAGTACTCCTTGAACATCCAGAATCCCGGGTCGTTGACGTGGGAGAAGGCGATCGAGCCGCAGGACACGGCGAGGACCATCACCTCGGGGTGGACGCCGCTGCCCGCGAGCAGGGGCAGCGCCACGCCGGAGGCCGTGACGACGGCGACCGTCGCGGAGCCGAGGGCCACACGCAGGACGGCCGCGATCAGCCAGGCGAGGAGGATCGGGGAGATGGACCAGCCGTCGGTCGCGTCCTTGATGTAGTCCGATATGCCGCCCTCGACGAGGACGTTCTTGAAGGCACCGCCCGCACCGATGACGAGCAGGATCATCGCCATCGCCTGGGCGGCCTCCTTGCACGAGGCGCTGACCTCGGCCAGGCTGCGGCCGACGCGCGGGCCGAACGCCCAGATCGCCACGAGCAGGGTGAGCAGCAGGGCGATCGGCGCGGAGCCGACGAAGGCGATGAGGTGCAGCAGGCCGCTGTCTCCGGAGGCGGCCAGGTCCGTCACCGCCGCCCCGGCGATCAGCACCACGGGCAGCAGGGCCACGGACAGCGACCAGCCGAGGCCGGGCATCTCTTGCTCTTCGAAGACGCGCTCGCTCACCAGGCCCTTGGGGACATCGGGGTTCATCGCCCGGACGAAGGGCAGGCGCGGCCACAGCAGGGCGATGAGCGCGCCGGCGGGGACGGCGATGAACAGGCCGTAGAACAGGGTGAGTCCGACGGAGGCGTGGAAGGTGGCGGCCACCGCGGTGGGGCCGGGGTGCGGCGGCAGGAAGCTGTGCATGGTGGACAGGGCGATCGACATGGGCAGCCCCACCCACAGCAGGTTCGACCGGGTGACCCGGACGAGGGTGAACGCGATCGGCACGATGATCACGAAGGCCACCTCGTAGAACATCGTCACGCCGATGAGCATGGCCGTCAGCACCATGGCCACCTGCACCCAGCGCGGCCCGCACAGATCGAGGAGCCGGCCGGCGATCCGCTGGGCGGCGCCGGAGTCCCCCATCACCCGGCCGACCATGGCACCGAGCCCGATGGTGAGCATGGTGTCGCCGATCTGGTCGCCGATGCCCTCGGCGAGGACGTCCGGGATCTCCTCCAGTCCGATCCCCTGCACCAGGCCGACGCCCACGGCCACCACGAGAAGGGCGGCGAAGCCGTTCAGCCTGAGCTTGGTCATCAGTACGAGCAGGACCAGAACACTGACCCCGACCACCACGAGCGGCATAGCGCGGTTCTCCTTCGAACGTCGGCCGCTTACGTTCACCCCGACGAACGGGGTCCTCATATGAAGACGTGGTCTACATATGAGGACGGAGATTATGTTCGTGGATGGTCAAGGGTCAATGGGTCTGCAGCGAATGGGTCTGCAACGGTGGCTTTGCGGGCGCGCCCATGCGCCGATCTACGAGGCCCGCCAGCCGCTCCAGCGCACCACGGTGATCACGATCGCCGGGCCGGCCGGGGGCTGTCGCCGGTACTGGGGGTACTTCTGCCGCAGCAGGCCGACCGCGACGGCGTACTCGTCGCGCGTCGTCTCGTCGGACGCGTCCGGCAGCAGCATCCGGGCGTCGCCGTCGGCCCGGACCCACCACAGGCGGTCCCAGTCGTCGTCGTACGCGTCCACGAGCAGGCTGACCGCCGGGTGCCCGGCGATGTTGCGCAGCCGCCCGAGCCGCTCGGAGCGCTTCGGCTTGCGGTCGACGGCGGTGACGATCCGGTCGCCGCGCCGGGCGAACACCACCGGCACCAGGTGCGGGCGTCCCACCGGGTCGACCGTCGCCAGCCGTGCCACCCGGGCAGCGGCGAACCGACGACGCGCCTCGTCCTCCTCCATGTCCGGCACTGTCCGCTCCTTCGGCCTCAGCGGTACGGGTGCCCCCACGCGGGTACCCCTATCGATGTATCTCCCCTCGCGGGGGAGACGGCTCCCGGGCCTGGCCGGCCGAGCGGATCAGAGGTGAGTGCACATGGTCGGCGACACCGACGACGACATCCAGACACGGCGGCGCGGCGGCAGCGGCCACCGGGCGGTCCCGCACACGGCCGACGTCCGCGTCGAGGCGTGGGGGGTGAGCCGGGAGCGCTGTCTGGTCGAGGCCGCGCTGGGCATGGTGGAGTGCTTCGCGGACGTCACGGCGGTACGGCCCACCTCGGTGGAGCGGGTACGGCTCGAACAGGACAGCGACGAGGGCCTGCTGACGGCGCTCCTCGACGAGGTCGTCTTCCGCCTCGACGTGGACGGCCGCGTGCCCGTCGACCTGGAGGCCGACCCCACGGACGGCGACCTCGACGTGCGCCTCGCACTCGTCGAACTGACGGACGTGGAGATCACCGGCGCCTCCCCGAAGGGCGTCTCCTGGCACGGGCTGCACATCGGGCCGGATCCGTACGGGTGGTCGTGCGCGGTGACTGTGGACGTGTGAGGCGGGGGGTGGCTCTGGCTGGTCGGCGTGGCCGGTCGCCATGGCCGGTCGCCGATCACCGTTGGCCGGTCGCCGCGGCCAGTGGCCGATCACCGTTGGCCGGTCGCCGCGGCCAGTGGCCGATCACCGTTGGCCGGTGGCCGCGGCCAGTGGCCGACCGCCATGGCCCGTGGCCGACCGCCGTGAGCCGGTAGCCATGGCCGGTCGCCGATCACCGTTGGCCGACCGCCGTGGCCGGTCGCCGACCGCCGTGGCCGGTCGCCGACCGCCGTCAGCCGGTAGCCGGTAGCCGTGGCCAGTGGCCCACCGCCGTCACCCGGTGACCGACGGCCATGGCCGGTCGCCGGTGGCGTGAGTCTGGGGGTGTGAGGCGTACGGGTCCACGGGCCGGTGCGCGAGGCTTACGGCCGTACGACCGCCCGCCGTCCCCTCCCCCTCAGCCCTTCACCACCCCCAGCGGCACCAGCCGAGCCACCGTCCGGCACAGCCGTGCCCCCTCGCTCGCGGCCACCACCTCGCTCACGTCCTTGTACGCCTCGGGCGTCTCCTCCGCGAGGCTGCGCAGCGACCGCGGGCGTACCGCTATGCCCGCCGACTCCAGCCGGGCCCGCAGTTCACGGCCGCCCACCGCGCGAGCGGCCCGGTGGCGGCTGAGGACGCGGCCCGCGCCGTGACAGGTGGAGGAGAACGCGTCTCCGCCCGCCACACCGACCAGGACGTAGGAGGCGGTGCCCATCGTCCCCGGGATCAGCACCGGCTGGCCGACCTCGCGCAGGTCGTCGGGCAGGTCAGGATGGCCGGGCGGGAAGGCGCGGGTGGCGCCCTTGCGGTGGACGCAGAGGGTGCGGCCTTTTCCGGCCACCTGGTGGGTCTCGATCTTGGCGAGGTTGTGGGAGACGTCGTACACCAGGGACAACCGGATGCCCGCGGCACGGCGGAAGACCTCGCGGGTCGCGTCGGACAGCAACTGGCGGTTGGCGCGACCATAGTTGGCCGCGGCCGCCATCGCGCCGAGGTACCTCTGGCCCTCCGGCGACTCGACCGGCGTGCAGGCCAGTTGGCGGTCGGGGACCTTGATGCCGTAGCGGGTCATCGCGCGGTCCATCAGCCGGACGTGATCGGTGCAGATCTGGTGACCGAGGCCGCGGGAACCGCAGTGGATCATCACGCACACCTGGCCGACGGCGATCCCGAACGCGGCGGCGGCCGTCTCGTCGTACACCTCGTCGACGCGCTGCACCTCCAGGAAGTGGTTGGCGGACCCGAGGCTTCCGACCTGCCCGAACCCGCGCTCTCGCGCCCGCGCGCTCACCTGGTCCACGTCGGCGTCGGCGACCGCCCCGCCGTCCTCGCAGCGCGTCAGATCGCGCCCCTCGCCGTGCCCCTCCCCCACCGCGTACCGCGAGCCGCCCCGCAGGATCCGCTCCAGCTGCCCGGGGCCGCTCAGGTGCCACACCCCGCCGGGCCCGGCGCCGCGCGGGATGGCCCGGTCGAGGCCGTCCATCACCTCGGTCAGCGCGGACTCCAGCCCCTGCTGATCGGTGTCGGCGGCGAGCAGCCGTACGCCGCAGGAGATGTCGAAGCCGACCCCGCCGGGCGAGACGACACCGCCGTCGGCCACGTCGGTCGCCGCGACGCCGCCGATGGGGAAGCCGTAGCCCCAGTGGATGTCGGGCATGGCGTACGACGCGCTGACGATGCCCGGCAGCGTGGCCACGTTGACCACCTGCTCCAGTGACTTCTCGGCGTCGTGCAGCAGCTTCCGGGACGCGAACACCACGCCCGGCACCCGCATCGGGCCGTGCGGGTCGATACGGAAGCGGTGGGGAGCTTCCTCGACCAGTTCCATGGCAGCCTCCCGCGCTTCGGCCGGCGGTCTCCCGCGCCCGGCATCGCAGGTGCGGGGTACCCGCGTGGGGGGCTCCGTATCGCGGCGGGCGCCGGGGACATCGGGTGCGCCTGCCGGGGCGGTGCGAGGTGGTGACCTGCGGGTCGACGGGTCCGGTCGCGGCCGGGAGGTCCGGCGCGCGGCACGCCCCGGGCACCACCGGCATCCCGGCGACACAGGCGACACAGGAGACACAGGAGAGCGACAGGCCCCGGGATCCCGGCCACCATGCCCGCGCCGGGCCTGGCGACCGGCTGCGCCTCGGCGGCGGCCCGCACAGCGCCCTCGCGCCCGAGGCGCCACCGACGCGCACCACGCGCCGCCACACCCCGCGACGAGATCTGCGGCCTGCACCACCACCGCTCGCCCCCCCCGCACGCCGAACGGCCCTGGCCGGCGACGCGATCCCCGCCCCACCACGACCTCGTACCGTTGAGACATGAGCGGCGGCACAGTGACGCTGTTCGTCTGTGGCGACGTGATGCTCGGACGCGGCGTCGACCAGATCCTGGCCCGGCCCGGTGACCCGGTGCTGCGGGAGGGATACGTCACGGACGCCCGGTCCTACGTGAGCATGGCGGAGGCGGTCAACGGCCCCATCCCGGCGCCGGTCGACCCGTCCTGGCCGTGGGGCGAGGCGCTGCGGCTGCTGGAGGCGAGCGCCCCGGACGTCCGGATCGTCAACCTGGAGACGGCCGTCACGCGCAGCGACGCGTTCGCGCCCGGCAAGGCGGTCCACTACCGCATGCATCCGGCCAACCTGCCCGCCCTCACGGTGGCCAGGCCCGATGTCTGCGTCCTGGCCAACAACCATGTGCAGGACTTCGGCCGCGCGGGCCTGCAGGAGACGCTCGACGTGCTGCACGGGGCGGGTCTGCGGACCGCGGGCGCGGGGCGGAACACCGAGGAGGCGTATGCGCCCGTGGCGCTCCCGCTCCCGCACGGCGGCCGCATGCTCGTGTTCGCCCTCGGTGCCGACGACAGCGGCATCCCCGCGGACTGGGCCGCGACGGCGGACCTGCCCGGCGTCGCCTACGTGCCCGAGCTGTCGCCCGCCACGGCCGCCGCCGCGGTACGGCACATACGGCGGGTGAAGCGGTCCGGCGACCTCGTAGTCGTATCCGTGCACTGGGGCTCCAACTGGGGCTACCTCGTCCCCCGTGAACAGCGCCGCTTCGCGCACGCCCTGGTCGACGGCGGCGCCGACGTCGTCCACGGCCACTCCTCGCACCACCCCCGGCCCATCGAGGTCTACCGGGACCGGCTGATCCTGCACGGCTGCGGCGACTTCGTCGACGACTACGAAGGCATCCCCGGATACGAGCAGTACCGCGACGATCTCCGCATCGCCCACCTCGTGACGGTCGCGGCGGACACGGGCGAACTCACCGAGCTGCGGATGGTGCCCCTGATCGCCCGCCGCATGCGCCTGGAGCCCGCCCCGCCCGAGGACCGCGGCTGGCTGCACAGCACCCTCGACCGCATCAGCCCCGGCGTCCACCTTGCCCTGGAGGCGGACGGCGCGCTCACCCTGACGAAGCCCGCCGCCCGAGCCACCCGATGACGGCTGCCCCTTCTCCCCCCCTCTCCCTCACTCGCCGCGCAACGCCTCCAGCACATCGGCGTCGGTCAGCTGGCCGAAGTCCTGGTACCACTCGCCGACCGCGCTGAACAGCCTCGGCTGGTGCAGGCAGACGAACTCGTCGACCAACCGGCGCAGTTCCTCGGCCGCCTCCGGTGCGCAGACCGGCACGGCGAGGACCAGACGCCCCGGCTCCTGCTGGCGCACGGCGCGCAGGGCGGCGCGTGCGGTCGAGCCGGTCGCGACACCGTCGTCGACGACGACGGCGGTACGGCCGCGCAGCTGGGGAGCCGGCCGGCCCCGCCGATAGCGTTCCTCGCGCCGCCGCAGCTCCTTGCGCTCCCGCTCCACCACCGGCGCCAGGTCGGCCTCGCTCAGCCCCAGCCGGTACAGCGTCGCCTCGTCGAAGAGCGGAGGGCCGTCGCCCGCGAGCGCGCCGACCCCGAACTCCTCGTGGAACGGGGCCCCGATCTTGCGTACGACGAGCACGTCCAGCGGGGCCTCCAGGGCCCGCGCGATCTCCCGGGCGACCGCGACGCCACCGCGCGGCAGCGCGAGGATCACGGGATGCGGAAGGGTGCCCTTGTCCTGCCGGATGCGCAGCTGCTCCGCCAGCTCCTGCCCGGCCTCCTTGCGGTCACGGAACTGCATGGGCTTCCCCTTCCGTCCGTCGCCGCGTACCCCGCCCTCCGGCAACGGACACACCAGGGGCCTCGCCCGGCTTCCGGCGCCGCAGGGGTCTGGACCGCCCGGACAGGACTGGCCTAGGGTTCCGGATGGCAAGCGCTTTCTAGCCCCTCCTCTCTAGCCCTTGCCTCCTGGCCTGGCCACGCAAACGCACGCACGCTCACGTTCGTCCCCTCGCACCACGCCCCGTTCAGTCATGTCCTGCCATGTCTGTCAGTCATGCGCGGAAAGGAAGCGTCTCGTGCCGCACCGCGAATCGCCCCGCCCGTCCCAGCCCTGGTCCCGCAAGGCGTTCCTGCGGGGGCTGGCCGCTGCCGGAGCGGCCCCGCTGCTGCCCGGCGTCCTCCCCGCGGCCGCCCCCGCCCGGGCCGCGTCGCAAAGGCCCGACTTCCCGCTGGTGCGGGGCGGAGGCGCCGTCGAGCTGTACGTCGACGCGGCGGACGACCCCGCGGTGATCCGCGCGGCCGGCGATCTCCAGGCGGACGTCGAACGGGTCAGCGGTGTCCGGCCCGAGCT
This sequence comes from Streptomyces sp. T12, assembly GCF_028736035.1. NCBI lineage: Bacteria > Bacillati > Actinomycetota > Actinomycetes > Kitasatosporales > Streptomycetaceae > Streptomyces > Streptomyces sp. T12. Next base: position 10,028,389 of record NZ_CP117866.1, on the reverse strand, counting down.
GAGGCACACCCTCCCGGAGACGGGCGCCGCGGGCCTGGTCCTGGTGGGCACCCTCGGCGCCAGCCCGGTCCTCGACCGGCTCGTGGCACAGGGACGCCTGGACGTCTCGCGGGTGAAGGGCCGCTGGGAGGCGTCGGTGACGCAGGTGGTGGAGCGTCCGCTGCCCGGGGTGGAGCGGGCTCTGGTGATCGCGGGCAGCGACCGGCGCGGCACGGTCTACGGCATCTACGACACCTCGGAGCGCATCGGGGTCTCCCCCTGGTACTGGTGGGCCGACGTCCCCGTCCCCCGCCGTGACTCGGTGGCGGTGCCCGCGGGGCCGCTCAAGCGTTACGAGCCGTCGGTGCGTTACCGGGGCATCTTCATCAACGACGAGCAGAACCTGACCACTTGGTCCCACCGCACCCAGGAGCCGGACAAGAACATCGGCCCCGAGACCTACCAGCGCGTCTTCGAGCTGCTGCTGCGCCTCAAGGCCAACTACCTGTGGCCGGCGATGCATCCGTACTCCGACTTTTTCAACAAGCACCGCGAGAACCCCGAACTCGCCGACCGCTACGGCATCGTCGTCGGCTCCAGCCACCCCGAGGCACTGCTGCGCAACGGCGTCCACGAGTGGGCGCCGTGGGCGGAGGAGCATCGCGGCGCGGACGGAAGCCTGCCGGTGTACGACTACACGGTGAATCCCGGTGTCATCTCCGACTACTGGAGAGCCCGGGCGAGACAGAACGCCTCGTACGAGAGCAGTTGGACGATCGGCATGCGCGGCCTGCACGACAGCGCGCTGGAGACCAAGTACGCCACGACCGTTCCCGAGAAGGTCGCGGTGATGAACGACATCATCGCCGACCAGCGCCGCATCCTGGCCGAGGAGGTCGGCGCGGCCGTCGAGCCGCAGATCTTCATCCCGTACAAGGAGGTCCTGGAGCTGTACAACGCGGGCGTCCGGGTCCCCGAGGACGTCACGCTGATCTGGCCGGACGACAACCACGGCAACATGCGCCAACTGCCGAACGACGCCGAGCGCAGCCGTGCGGGCGGCAACGGCATCTACTACCACCTGTCCTACTGGGGCCGCCCGAAGAGCTATCTGTGGCTGGACACCACCCAACTCGCCAAGGTCTGGCAGGAGTTGCGGCGGGTGTACGAGCACGGCGTCGACCGCATGTGGATCTTCAACGTCGGTGACGTCAAGTCGATCGAGACCGGTCTGTCCTTCTCCATGGACATGGCCTGGGACGTGGACCGGTGGGACGCCGACGGCGTCGAGGACTTCCTCGCCGAGTGGGCCGGGCGGCAGTTCGGGCGGCGGTACGGCCGGGAGATCGCCGCGATCCGTACCGAGTACTACCGGCTCGCGGCGGAGCGGCGTCCGGAGTTCATCGACCGCGGGGTGTTCTCCGTGGTCCACCACGGTGACGAGGCGGGCCGGCGGACGGCCGCGTACGAGGAGTTGCTCACGCGGGTACGGGCGGTGCGGGCCGAGGTGCCCGAGCAGTACCGGGACGCCTTCTTCGAACTGGTCGAATACCCGGTGCACGGCGCGTACTTGATGAACCTGAAGTACTACTGGGCGGACCGCAACGCGCTCGCCGTCCGGCAGGGACGCGGGGCCGGGACCAACCGCTTCGCCGACCTGGCGGAGGCGGCCCATGCCGAGGAAGCGGCGCTCACCAAGCGGTACAACACCGAGGTGGCGGGCGGTAAGTGGGACGGCATCGTCAACCCGTATCCCTCCCAGATCCCGAAGGCGCCCGGCCGTCCCGCCGTCACCCGGGTCGCCCGGCAGGAGACCGCCGGGCTCGGTGTGGCTGCCGAGGGCAACGAGACCGGGACGGAGCGCCCGCTGTCCTTCTCCTCCTACACCCGGGACAGACGTTTCCTCGACGTCTTCAACACCGGCTTCCTGCCGCTGGACTGGTCGGCCGAGGCGAGCCACCCCTGGGTGCTGCTCAGCACGGCGGGCGGCTCTCTGACCGAGCAGACCCGGGTGTGGGTGGAGCTCGACTGGGCGCGGATGCCGGAGGGGACGCACGACGCCACGGTCGCCGTCAGCGGGGCGGGGCAGCGGGTCGAGGTGCTGTTGCGGGTGGTCAACGACGGGGAGCGGGCGCGCCGGCGGGCCCGTGGGTTCGTGGAGGCCCACGGGTACGTCTCGATCGACGCCGTACACACCGATCAGCGGGTGGCGCGCGGCGGGGCGCGCTGGCGTGTGGTGCGCGGGCTGGGCCGCCGTACGGGCGCCCTGGAGGCCGTGCCGTCGACGGCGGCCCCGGTCACCGCCGACTTCGCCACCAGGGCGCCTGAGTTGAGCTACCGGGTGCGCTTCGGCGGTGCGGGCACCTTCCCCGTCACCGTCTTCCGGCTGCCGTCCCTCGACGAGCGCGGCCACCGCCGGCTGGCCGTCGCGCTCGACGACCGGCCGGCCACCGTCCTCGCGGGCCAGGCCGTCGCCACCGGCAACCGGGGCGACGCCTGGGCCCGCAACGTGGAGGACGGCGTCGAGAAGCTGACCGCCATGGTGACGGTGGACGAGCCGGGTGAGCACGTCCTGCGGATCTTCATGGTCGACCCGGGCATCGCCGTCGACCAGATCGTCATCGACACCGGCGGGCTGCCCGTCAGCTATCTGGCGCCGCCGGAGAGCTACCACCCGGTGTTCCGTCCCGACCCGGATCGGGCACCGGGCCGGTAGCCGCTACTGGATGGTCCAGCCCACGCTGCCGACACCCGAGCTGTAGACGGCACAGACGCCCGAGGACTCGCTGTACTGCCCCGGCGCCAGCGTCACCCACTGGCCGGAGACGTCCGGCGCCCAGCCGCAGACGACCTCGGCGCGGAAGGTGACGGTGCGATCGGTGTTGTTCTGGCAGCCCGCGATGCCGTGGTCCGGGTTGTTGTTGTGCACCCAGCCGTCACAGTCGACGGTCCCCGCGGCCTGTGCGGGGGCGGCCATGCCGCCGAGGGTGAGGGCCAGGGCCGAGACGGTGGTGGCCAGGCCGGCTGCGAAGATGCTCTTCCTGCGGTTCATGTGTGTCCCCGTGATGTCGTGGTTCCGTTCGGACTTGCCGCTGCCAGTCAAGGTCAGCGGCGCTCCGACGGGAACCTCGGACATCCGAGGGTGGCGTCCGCGCCGTACGCGGGTGCCGCCTGCGTTCACCCGTTCGCCGCATCGGGTGTGTCGGGCGTGTCGGGTGCATCCGGCGTGCCGGGCGTGTCCGGGCCGTTCCAGTCGTACGGTCCGCCGCCGAGCCACTCGATCAGCTCGGGGTCGTCGACGGCCCGGTCCTCGCCGGGCAGGCCCGCGCGGTGCACCAGGTCCAGCACGTCGAACAGGCTGTACGCGATGCCGGTCGGCTCACCGCGGATCGTCACCTGACGCCCGCCGTCCGACGCGGGCGGCTGCACCACCACTGGGGGACGCGTGCTCATGCCACCACCATGCGCTCTGCGCGGCGCAAACGCAGCCCGGCGTACCGGCCGGACCGGCCAGTCCGTCGCGCGGCTCGTGACCGGCCGGGGTGCGGCGGCGTCAGCGTTGGTAGAGGCCTACAAGCGTTCCGGTGGCCAGCTGCTGCCGGTCGAGCACCTGGTGTGCCTCGTCCGACGTGGCCGCCTCCGGGACGGAGACGGGGCCCGGGAGAGCGTAGAGGCGGAAGTAGTACCGGTGCGCGTCGTCGCCGACCGGGGGCAGCGGACCGCCCCACCCGGATTCTCCGTAACCGTTCCTGTGCGGGTGGCTGCCCGGCGTCGTCTTGCCCGCCGCGAGCCCGTCCGCGTGCGGATCGATGCCGGTGACCAGCCAGTGGACGAAGGTCCCCGACGGCGCGTCCGGGTCCTCGCACAGCAGGGCCAGCTCCACCGCCTCGTCGGGCACGCCGGACCAGGTCAGGGGCGGAGAGACGTTCTGCCCCTCCAAGGCGTGACGACGCGGGATCATCGCGTGATCCTCGAACGCGGAGCTCGTGAGTTCGATGCCAGTCATGCGCGCCGCAGTACCCATCCGGGCGCGGGCCACACGCGATGCCGGCCCGGCGCGCGGGCACACCCCTGGTCGCCGACGGCCGTGGCCCGTTTCGCCCTGCCCCACGCCGGGAACTCGGCGGGCTGCGCCGACCTCGAGGGAGGACCGCCGTGTCATTCCGCGACCGTACTCACGCCGGACGGGAACTCGCCCTGCGGCTGGTCGAGTGGGCCGACTCCGGCGATCTGATCAATCCGCTCGTGCTGGCCCTGCCGAGCGGCGGCGTGCCCGTCGCCGCGGAGGTGGCCCGCGCGCTGCACGCTCCGCTGGACGTGCTGGTCGCACGCGAGATCAGCACCCCGATCCGTCCGGAGACGGCGATCGGCGCGATCGTCGCCGACGATCCGCCGCTGTACGACCGGCAGAGCCTGGCCATGATGCATCTGTCCGAGGACCGGCTCGGCGATGTCGTCGCGAGCGAACGGGGCGAGCTGCACCGCCGCGAGTACGTCTACCGCGGCCGCCGTCCGACCCCGTCCGTGGGCGGCCGCACGGTCGTCCTCGTCGACGACGGCCTGACCACCGGCCTCACCGTCACGGCGGCACTGCGCTACCTGCGCCGCCACGGTCCGGACCGGCTGATCCTGGCGGTCCCCGTCGGCAGCCCACGGACGACGGCCGCCCTGCGCACCGAGTGCGACGACCTCGTGTGCCTGGTGCAGCCGCCGTCCCTGCACGCGGTCGGTGAGTGGTACGAGGACTTCGGCCAGGTCTCCGATACCGAGGTCGCGGACACCCTGCACACGTTCCACGCCACGGCGTGACGGACGAACGACGGGGCGGTGCGCCCGGCCGCGTGACATCGTGGGGCCATGGCCATCGATGTGCGTCCGGCTTCGGTCTTCGAGGACGTCCGTGCGGTGCTGGGCCCGAAGTCGCCCCAGGCGAGCGTGTGTTACTGCCTGAGCTACCGGATCCCGTCCAAGGTGAACAAGGAGCTGCGCGGGCCGGCCCGCGGTGAGTACGTCGCCGACCTGTGCCGTGCCGATCCCCCGCCGGGGGTGCTCGCCTACGACGGGGACGAGCCGGTCGGCTGGGCCGCCGTGGCGCCGCGCTCGGCGACGTCCTTCGCGCGCAACCGGAAGATCCCGCACGTCGACGACCTGCCGGTCTGGTCGCTGTGGTGCGTCCGCGTACGCCCCGGCCACCGAAAGCAGGGGATCACCCACGCCCTCATCGCCGGCGCGGTCGACTTCGCCCGCGAGCGGGGCGCGCCGATGATCGAGGCGTACCCCCTCGACAACGGTGATGCCAGGGTCGATCTGACGATGGCGTACGCCGGGCTCCGGAAGAACTTCGAACGCGCCGGGTTCGTCCACGCGGCCGACACGACTTCGGTCCTGGCCGGCCATCCCCGCATCCTGATGCGGCTCGACCTGCGGGGCTGACGGATCGGCCGCGCCGGGCTAGGGCGTGTTGCGAAAGTCCCGTCGTCCGCCCGGAGGGCGGGCCGGGCGGCGTCTGGTGCGTACTCTCGGCGTGCCGGGCGGAAGCCCTCGTACTGGACGTACTTGGGCTTTCGCCCGGTGCGGCGAGTGGGGGCGCCCCCTCTGGGGGAGCGTGCCAGGCGTCGCCCGGCAGACGGGACTTTCGCAACACGCCCTAGTGCACGGAGAGCCCGCCGTCGACGAAGAGCGCCTGCCCGGTGACGTACGCGGAGGCGCCGCTCGCGAGGAACACCGCCGCGCCGGCGAAGTCCTCGGCCAGCCCGTTGCGCCCGACCATCGTGCGCGCGGCGAGCGCCGCCACCTTCTCGGGGTCGGACGACAGGCGTGCGTTCAGGGGCGTCATGACGAACCCCGGCACGAGCGTGTTGCAGGTGACGCCGTACGGCGACCATGCCTCGGCCTGTGAACGGGCCAGCGATTCCAGCGCCCCCTTGGAGACTCCGTAGGCGCCGCTCTGGACGAACGCCCGGTGCGCCTGCTGGGAGGTGATGTGGATGATCCGCCCGAAGCCCCGTTCGGCCATGCCGGGCCCGAACCGCTGACCCAGCAGGTAGGGCGCCTCCAGGTTCACGGCCATCGTGGTGTCCCACACGTCCTCGCCCAACTCGCCCATCGGGGGCCGCAGGTTGATCCCGGCGCAGTTGACGAGGATGTCGGGCTCCCCGAACGCCTCGACCGCCTCCTCGGCCGCCGCGCGCACGCCGTCGCGCGTGCTCAGGTCGGCGCTCACCCAGGCCGCTCGGCAGCCGTGGGCGGCCAGTTCGCCGACGGTCGCGGCCAACTCCGCCTCCTTGCGGGCCACGACGACGACGCTCGCTCCGGCGCGTGCGAGGGCTTCGGCGATGGCGCGGCCGATGCCGGAACTGCCGCCGGTCACCACGGCGACCCGGCCGTCCAGCGAGAAGAGTTCGGAGAGGTAGGGATGCGAGGTCATGCCCGCACCCTAGGCCGCGCGCTCACCTCGACAGCGCTCGGGGCGTCAAGTGCTCGGGGCCTCAAGTGCTGGGTACGTCAGCCGCGTTGCTGCACGGGTTCCCGGGGTTCCAGGCTCAGGTGGGCGCCCTGGCGCCGCAGCGCGCGCTGGACGAGGTGGTAGGGCACGTCGCGGGGACTGCGGCCGAGCCGTACGGACAGCGCGGCGCAGACCCCGGCTGCCTGGCCGGTCGCCATGGAGATGGGCATGACGCGGTAGGACGAGTGCGCCACGTGCGAGCCGGAGATGCAGCGCCCGGCGACCAGCAGGCGGTCGGTGTCCTTGGGCAGCAGACAGCGCAGCGGGATGTCGTAGAAGCGTCCGCGGGGCACGCGCTTGAGGACGGTGCCGCTGCCCCTGGGGTTGTGGATGTCGACGGGGTAGGCGCCGTGCGCGACGGCGTCCGGGAACGCGCGCGCCGCGAGGATGTCATGGCCGGTCAGGTGGTAGTCGCCGAGGATGCGGCGGGTCTCCCGTACGCCGATCTGGACGCCGCTCTGTGCCACGTACGACTTCTTGAAGCCGGGCACGTGTCCGCGCAGGAAGCGGTCGATCTGTTCCATCTGGCGGCGCGCGACGTACTCGGCGCGGCTCAGGTCCCACACATCGGTGCCGAGCACACGGGTGACCCGGGTGCTGTTGACGCTGACCTCGCGTGAGTGCGGGGTGCCGAAGAACAGCATGTCCTCGCGGGGCAGGCGCAGTTCGCCCGCCTCGGTGGCCTCCTGGACCAGGTCCCACAGCCCGTGCACGCCCCGCCACTGGTCGGGATGCTCGCCGACGTACTCGGAGAACTGCGGCTGCAGGAAGTCGACGACGCGGAACATGAGCGTCATCGGCTGCACCAGCCCGTCCTCCGGCCGCCCGATCTCGTACGGCGCCCCGCAGGCGGCGGCGATGTCGCCGTCCCCCGTGCCGTCGACGACGACACCGGCGTCGATCACCACCGGGCCGGACTTGGTCTCGAACACCACCCGCCAGCCGTCGTCGAGGGGCAGCGCGGTGGAGGCGAAGGAGTGGAACAGCATGCGCACGCCCGCCTCGTCGAGCAGGTCGAGGAGGACGAGTTTGTAGATCTCCGGGTCGAACGGCACGGTGTAGCCGGTGTCGGGGGACGGCGGGACGCAGCCGCCGCGGGCGGTGAGCCGGTCCAGCAGGAGCCACAGGAAGCCGGCCACCACCGGTTCGCCCTCCCCGTGGTCGGTGGGCAGCAGCCTGCTGTGGTGGCCGCTCTCGTCGAACACGGCCTGTTTCTGCTCGTTGTGGAACGACATCAGCGGCATGACCAGCGCCACGGTGGCGTTGCCGCCGAGGAAGCCGTAGCGCTCCACGAGCACGACGTCGGCGCCGGCCTCGGCCGCCGCACAGGCCGCGGCGGTGCCGGCCGGGCCGCCGCCGACGACCAGGACGTCCGTGCGGCCGCCGTGGCGGGCCTCCCGCGGTGGCAGGGTGACGGTCCGGACGGGGCGGGACGGTTCCAGGATCGGCATCGCTTCTCCCGTCGACTGGGTCGGTTGCGGACGGCGCGTTCCGTGACGGCCGACGCCCGCGGCGGAACCCGGCGTCACGCGCCGTGGTCCCTCAGGTCGGCCGTGGGCGTGCCCGGGGTCAGAATCAGGTCGGCGCCCTCCACCCGCCCCGCGGCGCGCGCGCCGCCGTCGATGCCGACGGAGTCCAGGAGGGCCCCGCAGCGGTCACAGGTCTCCCGGGCCAGCGCCCGCAGCCCCCGCACCCGGGCTTTCATGTCCTCCTGCCGCCGCGGGAACTCGTCCCAGAGCCGGTCCACCTCGGCGAGCAGCAGCCCGGCCTGCTCCCGCGCCACACCCACCAGCGCGGGCGCCCCCGTACGGCGGGCGAAGTCGAAGACCTTGCCCGAGTACGGCAGCGGCAGCACCGGCAGGCCGGAGAGCGCGGCGAAGATCACGACGTGCAGGCGCATGCCCACGACCAGGTCCAGGTGGCTCATGAAGCCGAGGACCTCGCCGGGGCTGTAGGTGTTGTGCAGGATGCGGCCCTGGTCCGGGGCGCTCATCCGGGACAGCACGCCGTGGGCCTGCCGGACGTCCTGGCGTTCCATCGGCACGAAGACCACGTGGGCGTCCAGGCGCCGGGCGAGGAAGTCCGCGACGTCGGCGAGCAGCCCGTGATAGTCCTCCTCGTCGAGTTTCTCCGCCGCCCGGCCGGGCTCGCGCACGGACATCCCGACCAGCCGGGCGTTCAGCGGAAGCCCCTCCTGCCGCATCATCTGCTCGGTGAAGGGTTCCGGCGTGAGCAGCAACGCCGGGTCGGCGGTGACGGTGAGCTCGCGCTCGACGCCGACCTCCTCCAGGACGAGGCGTGACTCCTCGTCGCGGACGACGACCTCGGTCATCTCCGGCAGCACGGTGCGCACGGCCTCCCGGTCGTCCGCATCGCGCAGCGGGCCCGCACCAACCGCGTAGGCGAACGTGGGGACGCCGCGCTCGTGCGCCGCCTTCACCAGCCGCAGATAGCGCCGCGCCTCCCCGTCGTAGAGGATCCCGCCGCCGCCCAGCACCAGCAGATCCAGTCCCGCGAGGGCGTCGAGGACGGGCTTTTGCGGTACGCCCTCCCAGTCGACCACCTCGTCGGCATCCCACTGATGGGTGCGGGTGTGGTCCGCGTTCCGGCTGAAGACGACGAGCCGGGCCTGCGGCCGATGGGCGCGCAGACAGCTCAGTACACACATCAGAATCGCTTCGTCGCCGATGTTGCACCCGCCGTACGAGCCGAGCAGGCCGATCCGCAGATCCGACGAGGCGGCCGGGACGGGCGACGGGTGCTGGTTGATCGTCATCCGGAACTCCCGTTCGAAGGAGGCGGGCGGGACCCACGGGGCGGTCCAGGACGGCTCGTCCGTCGGCGGGACCGCGAGCGGGGTCTTGGAGCGGTGGCAACACGCCGTCGTGGCGTCGGGCCCGAGTTGCCCGGGCCTTACGGAGGAAACCTCACCTGGGACTTTCCGGTGTCCGCCGGTCCGGAAAAGGCGGCGGGGCACGGGCGAGGAGACGTGCTCGTATGCGCCCGTAGAGCCAGTATGGGCGCTCACACACCGCCCGTCCTTCCGCCGCGGCTGCCGCTGAGCCCTGCTGCCCTGCTGCCCTGCTGCCCTGCTGCCCTGCTGCCCTGCTGCCCTGCTGCCCTGCTGCCCTGATGCGGGTACCCGCTGTCCGGCGGCGATGCCCGCGGACGGCACCGTGTCGCCGTCAGGGCCAAGGGGTACCCGGTCCTGTGCTCGACGGTGCCGGGTCCCTCCCCGCCCCGAGGAGGGCCGACCGACCCGTCCCGTGCGAGGAGGGACGACACGATGAGCGTGAGCCACCACACCCCGTCGCAGGCCGAGGGCGAGCGCGAGGACGCCGACGTCCCACGGGCCGACCATCCCACTCCTGAGTACACGACGCCCTCCCAGGCCGAGGGCGAGCGTGACGACGTCACCGAAACGACCACGGACACCGACCGCCCGGGTGGACGTGCCTGACCGTGTGAGCCCGGCGCCCGCGGGCACTCGGGGCCGCGGCGGGCCGTCCGTTCGATGCTGGAGGTGGAGGACATGGGTCATGGTGGGGACGTCATCGACGAGCTGGTGACCGATCACCGCGAGGTCGAGGAGTTCTTCGGTCGGATCGAGGCGCTTCCGTCCGGTGACAAGGACCGCAAGCTGTACGCCGACCAGGCCACGATCGAGCTGGTCCGCCACTCGGTCGCCGAGGAGGCCTACCTGTATCCGGCCGTGCGGGAGCACCTGGCGAACGGGGACGCGCTGGCCGACAAGGAGACCGACGACCACTCCAGGGCCGAGCAGACGATGAAGGATCTGGAGGCGTACGACGCCGACGATCCCGAGTTCGACCGGCTCATCGGGATGCTGATGACGGAGATCCGCTCGCACATCGCCGACGAGGAGCAGAACCTCTTCCCCCAGCTGAGCGCGGCGTGTCCCAAGAACACGCTGGACGCGCTGGGCAACAAGGTGCGCCAGGCGAAGAAGCTGGCACCGACCCGCCCGCACCCCTCCGCGCCGGACAAGCCGCCGGCCAACAAGCTGCTGGCCCCGGGTGTCGGCCTGATCGACCGGCTGCGCGACGCGCTGACGGGGCGCGGCAAGAAGGACTGACGTCGACGTCTCACGACTCAGGCGATGAGTGCCCGGCCCGGGTCGAGGCGCTCGTGGAGAGCGGGGCGGTGCAGGGCGGCCACCGGGGCGAGGAGGTCGGGGTGGCGCAGGAGGGCCGCCGCCTCACGGTCCCGCGTGTCGGGTGACACCAGGCGGCGGAACTCGACCGGCACACCGGTCGCGTGGCCGCCGTCGGCGAGCGCGGCGACCGCCAGCCGGGCCAGCTCGCAGTCGCTGAGCAGGCAGGCCGCCCAGCTCGCCACGACCTCGTCCACCCAGGTGCGCCAGGCGAAGTCGTCCGCCTCGTCGTGGGCGGTAGCATCCGCGCCGGTGATCCAGTCCAGGCCGGCCGAGCCGCCGGGGCCCGCCATCCCGACCAACGCGGCGTCCGTCTGCGTCGGGTAGCGCAGCCACGCCGCGACGGTGACGGCCTGCCGGGCCTGCACCTCGCCCAGGGCGGCGGCCAGCGCGCCGCCGCACGCCGGGTAGGAACGCGTGAGCCATTGGGTGGTCGCCGCGATGAGCGGGGAGAGATCTACGAGCACTGCCGGGCCGTCCGAGGTACTGGCGAGCAACGGGAATCCCTCGAACGGTAGCCCGCGGCACCGGGCCGCGAACATGCCCGCGGTCGCCTGAGCGGCGTGGCCTCGCCCACACCGGAACACACCGCGACGGCGCGTGCTCAGCCCGCATGGCCGCCCGAGGAGCCCGGGGCCGCGGCCGTCGCCGGCTCCGGTCCCGCAAGGTGGTAGACGTGGAACGCCCGGCCGATGACCGGCTGTGCGACGTTGCGCACTTTCACGCCGCCGCTGGTCATGCCGTGCTCCGTGCCCAGGTGTGCGTGCCCGTGGACCGCGAGGTCGGCGCCTGCCGAGTCGATCGCCTCGGCCAGCAGATAGCTGCCGAGGAACGGGTAGATCTCGGGTGCCTCGCCGGCCAGCGTGTCCGGGACCGGGGAGAAGTGGGTGAGGGCGATGCGTACGTCGCAGTCCTGCGCCCGCAGTTCCAGCAGGGAGTCCCGCAGGGTTTCGGCGCGCCAACGCGAGTACCTGACGAACTCCTTCATGATCGGCTCGCCGAACTCACCGGCGCAGCGGCCCACGAATCCGCCGCCGAACCCCTTCGTACCGGCCACGCCGATGCGCGCGTCGCCGTTGACCACCACGGTCGCCTGTCCTTCCAGGACGCGTACACCCGCGTCCCGCAGCACGGCGGCGACCTCGTCGGGGCAGTCGGCGTGGTGATCGTGGTTGCCCAGGACCGCGACCACCGGGACCGCCAGGCCCTCGACCTCGCGTGCGACCACCCGGGCCTCCTCCGGGGTGCCGTGGCGGGTGAGGTCCCCGGCGAGCAGCAGGACGTCGGCGCTGTCGGGCAGGGTCTCGAACGAGGGACGGAGCCGGCCCTTGCTCTCGGGCCCCATGTGGATGTCCCCGACGGCCGCTATCCGGATCATTCGACCTCCTCGGCGTGGTCGGGCGCGGAGGCGTCCGCGACCACGATGTCGCAGTGGACGGGGATTGACGGCAGCTCGTCCCGGGCCATGCGCAGGACGTCGTCACGACACTGCGCGGACGGCACGGTGCCGGTCAGCAGAACCGCCTCGCCGCGGATCTCGATCCGCACACCCAGCTCGCCGAGGTCCCCGGCGGCCAGGTGGTCGGCGAGATGGGCCACGCGGTAGTCCAGGTTCTGCGCTCCGCCGGCGCCGGGAGCGGGCCGGGCGGCGTATCCGCTCATCGGGGCTCCTTCCGTGGGGCGATGACGTTCAGTCGTTCCAGCAGGAAGAAGAACGCGGCGGGCATCGGTCTGTCCCCGCAGGAACTTCGTACGTCCTCCCAGTCGACCTTCTCGCGCAGGGCGCGGGCCGCGGCGAGCACCGGCCCGAAGTCGCAGTGGTGCTCCGAGAAGGGCTCGATCAGCGCCCGCATGAGATCCGTCGCCGCCAGGACGGGCATGTGCACCGAGTCGACCGGGAGGTCCTGGGCCCGGGCCAGCATGTCGGAGGTGACCGAGCGGTGCCCGAGCTCGAAGAGCAGGTCGACCTCCTGGCCGAGGCACGTGGTCTTCAGCAGCCAGTCCTCCGGCGGTGTACGCACCGTGAGGCCCGCTTCGGTCAGCGTGTCCGCCACTGCTTCGGCGTCTGCGCGGCGTACGCAGAAGTCGGCGTCGTGCTGCAGGTGACCGCTGCCGCCGTGGGCGTAGACGGCCACGCTTCCGGCCACGGCGAACGTGTGCCCGTTGCGTTTGAGGAGAGCGCCGACCTGCTTCGCCGCCTCGAGAATCGCCTGGCTGCGGTCACGGGGCGGTTCCTGGTTGTCGGGCGCGTGCGGTTCCCGCGACCCCGGCCGAATCGGGCTCTCCCCGACCGGGCGCAGCCGGGGAGCCCCGGCTCGCCGGGCGGGCGTCGCACTCTCCCGGTTCCGCGTCATGACGACTCCGTTCGCCGTCCGGCCGTCCGGCGCGGGCCCCTGCCGGGGCCCGGGGCGGGCTGGAAAGGCTCCGGGTACCCCGGCACGGTGACTTCGATACGGCACGCATGCGTGTACCGGCGTGCCGGGCCAGGGTCGGCACGCCCCGTCCCCTCACGCCGCTGTGTAGCCCAGCTGGCGTCGCATGTACGGGGTCATGAGGGTCTTCGCCTTGGCCATGGTCGTGGTGCGGCTGCCGAGGACCGCCGTCTCGCCGCCCGGCACGGGCAGCATCGTCACTCCGTCGGCCGGGCCGAACGGCACGATGAGCGGGGTGCGGTGCACCGGCCGGTAGAAGCGGGGCTCCTTGCGGTGCTTGCCGCCGCTGTTCAGGTAGGCGCGGATGTTGTGGGCGGCCAGGTCCGCCTGGGCCAGCGCGGCCGGGGTGATCTTGACCTCGGTGGCGTCGTTCACGTCGCCGACCGCGAACACGTCCAGCCATCCCTGGACCCGCAGTGCCTGGTCGACCTTCACGTGTCCCGTCTCGTTCAGCCAGTCCCCGTGCCCGGCCAGGCGCAGCCAGAGCGTGTTGGGCGTGGTGCCGGTCGCCCAGAAGGAGCGGTCGGCTTCGATGACGTTTCCGCCGGCGTCGCGGTAGGTGCCGAAGTCGTTGCCGGGGGACATGAAGGCGTCGAGCCACACGTTCACGTCGTGGGACTCCAGCCAGCTGCGCGCCTTGCGCCCGGCCCGCGCGCTGCCCGTGGAGTGCAGCAGCTCCGGTCCGGAGTGGGCGAGCGTGACGCGGGCGTCCGGCCGGGCGAGGCGGATCTCGGCGCTGAGCTCGACCCCGGAGGGCCCGCCGCCGACGACGAGGATGTGCTCCGCCGAGGCGATGTGCTGCTGGTGCGTGGCGAAGGACTTCACCGCCTCCTCGGTGGTGGTGCCGGAGAAGCGGGCCGGTTCGGGGTAGTCGGCGCCGGTGGCGATCACCAGCACGTCGTACGGGAGCCGCTCCCCCGTGGCGAGCATGACCTGCCGTTCGGCGGTGTCGATGCGGACCGCCTTGCCCACGACCACGCGGCCGTTGCGCAGCAGCCGGTCGTACGGGATGAACGGGCTGTGGGACCAGTCCGGACGCACCCCGGCGCGCAGGGAGGCGATGCGGTGGAAGAAGACCTCCTTGCGGTCCACCAGCGTGACCCGCGCCGTCGTGTCCAGTCGCTTCGCCAGACGGACGCCCGCATAGCCGCCGCCGATCACCACTACGTCGCCGTCATGCACGCCGAGTCTCCTGTGCTGGTGGGGGAGAGAAGGAGCGAGTGGCGCGGCGGGTGGGCGCCGTCGGCCACTCCCCTGTCGGCGAGCCTATCGTTTGAAAGTTAAAGAGTTAATGGAGCTCGGTGTGCGTTCTGTGAAAGGTGCGCCCTGTGAGGTGCCTGCGCGCAAACGACGACGTCCAGGCCGACCCGTGCGGGCCGGCCTGGACGTCATGCTCGGAACGGATCAGACGAGGTCGAACCGGTCCAGGTTCGAGACCTTGACCCACGCCGCGACGAAGTCGTTCACGAACTTCTCCTTGGCGTCGTCGCTCGCGTAGACCTCCGCGAGCGCGCGCAGCTCGGAGTTCGAGCCGAAGACCAGGTCGGCACGGGTGCCGGTCCACTTGACCTCGCCCGAGGCGTCACGGCCCTCGAAGACCGTCTGGTCCGCGGAGGTCGACTTCCACGTCGTGCCCAGGTCGAGCAGGTTGACGAAGAAGTCGTTGGTCAGCTTGCCCGGGGTGTCGGTGAAGACGCCGTGCGTCGAGCCGCCCTGGTTGGCGCCGAGGACGCGCAGGCCGCCGACGAGGACGGTCAGCTCGGGGGCGCTCAGGGTGAGCAGGTTGGCGCGGTCGAGCAGCAGGTACTCGGCCGGCAGGCGGTTGCCCTTGCCGAGGTAGTTGCGGAAGCCGTCCGAGGTCGGCTCCAGCGCGGCGAAGGACTCCGCGTCGGTGTGCTCCTCGGTCGCGTCCACACGGCCCGGCGTGAAGGGGACCTCCACGTCGACGCCGGCGTCCTTGGCGGCCTTCTCGACCCCGGCGGCACCGCCGAGCACGATCAGGTCGGCCAGGGAGACCTTCTTGGCGCCGGAGTTGAACTCGGCCTGGACGCCCTCGAGGACGCGCAGGACCTGGGCGAGCTCGTCCGGGTCGTTGACCTCCCAGCCGCGCTGCGGCTCCAGGCGGATACGGGCGCCGTTGGCACCGCCGCGCTTGTCGCTGCCGCGGAACGTCGAGGCCGACGCCCACGCGGTGGAGACCAGCTGCGAGACCGTCAGGCCCGACTCGAGGAGCTTGGCCTTCAGGGCCGTGACGTCGGCGGCGTCGATGGTCTCGCCCTCCGCCTGCGGCAGCGGGTCCTGCCACAGCAGCGTCTCCGCCGGGACCTCCGGGCCGAGGTACAGGGACTTCGGGCCCATGTCACGGTGGGTCAGCTTGTACCAGGCGCGGGCGAAGGCGTCCGCGAACTGGTCCGGGTTCTCGTGGAAGCGCTTGGAGATCTCGCCGTAGATCGGGTCGAAGCGCAGCGAGAGGTCGGTGGTGAGCATCGTGGGCCGACGCTTCTTCGACGCGTCGTGGGCGTCGGGGATGATCTCCTCGGAGTCCTTGGCCACCCACTGGTTGGCGCCGGCGGGGCTCTGGGTCAGCTCCCACTCGTAGCCGAAGAGGATGTCGAAGAAGTCGTTGCTCCACTGGGTGGGCTTGGTGGTCCAGGTGACCTCGAGACCGGAGGTGATGGCGTCGCCGCCCTTGCCGGTGCCGTAGGTGGACTTCCAGCCCAGGCCCTGCTCCTCCATGGAGGCGGCCTCGGGGTCGTTGCCCACGTGGTCGGCCGGGCCGGCGCCGTGGGTCTTGCCGAAGGTGTGACCACCGGCGATGAGGGCGACGGTCTCCTCGTCGTTCATCGCCATGCGGCGGAACGTCTCACGGATGTCGCGGGCCGCGGCCAGCGGGTCCGGGTTGCCGTTCGGGCCCTCGGGGTTGACGTAGATCAGGCCCATCTGGACGGCGCCGAGCGGGTTCTCCAGCTCGCGGTCGCCGGTGTAGCGCTGGTCGTCGAGCCAGGTGGTCTCGGGACCCCAGTAGACGTCCTCGTCGGCCTCCCAGACGTCGGCGCGGCCACCGCCGAAGCCGAAGGTCTCGAAGCCCATCTGCTCCAGCGCGACATTGCCCGTGAGGATCATGAGGTCGGCCCAGGAGATGGACTGGCCGTACTTCTTCTTGACCGGCCACAGCAGACGGCGGGCCTTGTCGAGGTTGCCGTTGTCCGGCCAGCTGTTCAGCGGCGCGAAGCGCTGCTGACCACGGCCGCCACCGCCGCGACCGTCGCTGATGCGGTAGGTGCCGGCGCTGTGCCAGGCCATCCGGACCATCAGCGGGCCGTAGTTGCCGAAGTCGGCGGGCCACCAGTCCTGCGAGGTGGTCAGCACCTCGGCGATGTCCTGTTTCACGGCCGCCAGGTCAAGGGCCTGGAACGCCTCGGCGTAGTCGAACTCCTCGCCGAGCGGGTTCGCGACGACCGGGTCCTTGGCCAGGATCTTCAGGTTGAGCCGCTCCGGCCACCACTGACGGTTGCCACCGCCCTGCGTCGGGTGGGGGGCACGATCGTGCGCGACGGGGCAGCCACCGGCGCCCTCCGTCTTCGCGTCAGTGACGATCGCATCGGGGTTCTCAGCCATGGGAAACCTTCCGAACTAGGTGGATCACAGTGCTCGGGGTGCACTGCTGGCGGTGGAACAGTCGGGGCACAGGCCCCAGTAGATGACCTCGGCCTCGTCGATGGCGAAGCCGTGGTCATCGGACGCGGTCAGACACGGCGCCTCGCCGACCTCGCAGTCGACGTCGGCGACGACACCGCACGACCGGCACACGACGTGGTGGTGGTTGTCGCCGATACGCCCCTCGAACCGGGCCGGACTGCCGGCCGGTTCGATACGGCGGATGAGTCCCGCCGCAGTGAGTGCGTGGAGGCCCTCGTACACGGCCTGCAGGGAGACATGGCCTACGCGATCACGCACCCCGGAGGCGATGGCCTCGACGCCGAGGTGGTCACCGGCCCGGACGGCCTCCAGCAGCGCGACACGCGCGGCGGTCACCCGCAGGCCGGCACCGCGCAGCTCCTCGGCGGGGGTCGGGGTCTGGGATGCGGTCATGGGAGACAACCTACCTCGCTAAACACGAATGATTCAAGAAAACGAGTGATGAAGGTTTGGTGATCCACACGGGACCGGGTGCCACGGCAGTGATGCACATGGCACCACTCGGAGCCCCCCAAAGCGCGAAAAAACGTCTCTTACGGCATCGGTGCACGCCTTTGCGTCAAGGCCTTGAGCTGGTCGACATCCCACTCGTACTCGATGGAGGTACATCGCATGCTCGGCAGACATACCGCGGCCGGTCGCCGCGGCGCCGCCCTGACCGCTCTCGGCGCCCTCGTCCTCACCGGGGTCACCTCGGCCGCCGCGGCCGAGCCGCCGCCCGCGTCCACCGCCGCACAGACGCTCGGCGCCGACCGGCCGCCGGCCGCGGTGCTGCGTGCCGTGGAGCGTGACCTGAAGCTGAAGCCCGGTCAGGCGGCCGAGCGGCTGGTCAACGAGGCGGAGGCGGGCGTCCGCGCGGGTCGCCTCCGCAACGCCCTGGGCGAGCACTTCGCGGGGGCCTGGCTGCGGGGGGCGACCTCCGCGGAGCTCACCGTCGCGACCACGCACGCCGCCGACGTGTCCGCCATCAAGGCCCAGGGCGCGAAGGCCGCGGTCGTCAAGCACCCGTTGGCCGAACTCCGGGCCGTCAAGAAGAAGTTGGACACGGCCGCCGCCCGCGTCAAGACGCGCGACACACCGGTCTGGTACGTCGACGTACCGACGAACCGGGTCGTCGTCCAGGCGACCAAGCGCTCGGCCGCCACCGCCTTCATCAAGGCCGCCGGCGTCCAGGGCAAGGGCGTCGGCGTCCGCCTGTCGGCGGACCGGCCCCGGCTGCTGGCCGACCTCGTGGGCGGCGACGCCTACTACATCGAGGGCACTGCCCGCTGCTCCATCGGGTTCTCCATCACCAAGGACCAGCAGCAGGGCTTCGCCTCGGCGGGCCACTGCGGGACCAAGGGCGACACGACCGCGGGCTCCAACATGGCCCAACAGGGCACGTTCCAGGCCTCCACGTTCCCCGGCAAGGACATGTCCTGGGTCGGCGTCAACAGCGACTGGACCGCCACGTCCGACGTGGAGGGTGAGGACGGCGAGCGGACGCAGGTCACCGGCTCGGTCCAGGCGCTCGTCGGGGCGTCGATCTGCCGCTCCGGTTCCACCACCGGTTGGCACTGCGGCACCATCGAGCAGCACGACACGAGTGTCAGCTACTCGCAGGGCACCGTGGACGGCGTGACCGAGACGACCGTGTGCGCCGAGCCGGGCGACTCCGGCGGCCCGTACATCTCGGGCTCTCAGGCACAGGGCGTGACCTCGGGCGGCTCGGGTGACTGCACGGACGGCGGGACCACCTTCTACCAGCCGATCAACCCGATCC
The DNA here is from genome assembly GCF_028736035.1 of Streptomyces sp. T12. Lineage (NCBI taxonomy): Bacteria > Bacillati > Actinomycetota > Actinomycetes > Kitasatosporales > Streptomycetaceae > Streptomyces > Streptomyces sp. T12. The sequence goes on along the minus strand of NZ_CP117866.1, from coordinate 10,009,838 downwards.
TCAGCGAATTCGGCCTCGTGCTGAAGACCTCGTCCGGCCAGGCCGGAACTCCCGCTCCGGAGGACAACGACGCAGCGGAGACATGGGCCGCGGGCCGCGTCTACGAGGCCGGCACGACGGTGACCCACGCGGGCGTGCGCTACCAGTGCGTGCAGACCCACCAGGCGCAGGGCGCGTGGTCGCCGAGCTCCACTCCGGCCCTGTGGGAGCGGTTGTAGGAGCGTACGTCGCAGGAGTCGTACGTCGTGGAAGTCGTACGCCGTAGGACTCTTCCGGTGCGGGGCTCGGCTCCGCACCGGCCGCTCCGCGGGGACTACTCCTCCGCGAGGAGCGCGTACGCGGTGGCGATGAAGGAGTCGCGGGCGCGGAAGCGGCGGGTGCACAGGGCGACCAGGGCCGTGCCCGTGTCGGGCCTGAAGCCCAGGAAGGCCTGCTGACCGAGGGTCGCCCCGCTGTGGAAGTACATCGGGCCGCCGTTCGTGGGGTGCCGGAACCACGCCATCGTGTGCACGTGCCGGTGTCCCGGGCCGCGTCGGAGCACGGGGGTGCGCACCGCCCGCAGGGCGTCGGCCCACGGGGAGCCCTCCGGCGCGAGGTGGGCTTCGAGGAACGTCAGCAGGTCGTGCGGGGTGGCGCGGACGGCGCCCGCCGCCTGGAAGCCGCCCGCGTCGAAGGCGAGGGTGGGCGTACGGCCGTCCTTGCCGTGCCCGACGGCGTCGGTCTTCGGGTCCTCCGCCTGCAGTGCGGTGCCGCTCAGGCCGAGCGGCCGCAGCACGTGCGCGCCGAGCAGCTCCTCCCACGCCGTGCCGGTCACCGCCGCGACGGCGTGACCAAGCACGGCGACGCCGAAGTTGGAGTAGTGCCACCTGGTGCCGGGCCGGTGCCGGGGGCCGCGGCGGCGGAGAAAAGCGTCGGCCACCCGCTCGGCCGGATAGCGGCCGTAGGGGTTGGTGCGCCAGGCGGGCAGCGCCCGCGGGTAGAAGTCGGCCGGCAGGGCCGGCAGTCCGGCGGTGTGCGTGACGAGGTGAGCCAGCGTCACCGGGTCCGCGTCGGTCCGTCGGCCCGGGTCCAGGCAGGCGGCGGCCGACTCGCCCCCGGTCAGCAGGCCGCGCTGGATGAGCTGGGCCAGCAGCAGGCCGGCGAACGCCTTGGAGGCCGAACCGATCTCGTAGCGCAGGTCCTGCCGCGGGACGCGTGGGGGCGGGGCGGTGCCACCGCAGTGCAGGATGCGGCGGCCGGAGCGGGACACGGCGAAGACGGCGTCGGGCGCGTCGATGGCGCCGACGGCGCTCTCCAGCCGCTCCCGCAAGGTGTCGTCGGTGCCGAGGAAGCCGCCCGCAAGCAAGTGGTCCCTGTCGTCCTCGGCACCCGGCCAGGGCGTCGACGGGCCGGTCATGAGGGGGCGTGCGTCAGCTCGGTGAGGGCGCGGGAGGTGGCCAGCACCGAGGCGAAGGCGGCGACCAGCGTCGGGTGGTAGACCATGTCGAACACCTCGTCCGGTTCGCCCTCGGGCATCGTCCGCACGGCGGGCATGGCCCCGTCGGGCTGCTGTGCGGCGGCGAAGCCCTCCCAGGCCCGTTCGTCCAGGGTGGGGCGGGGCAGGCAGGCGTCGACGACCAGGAGTTCGCCGAGCAGGTCCCAGCGTTCGAGGTCCAGCCAGTCGTCGATCCAGACGGGCAGCCACATGGCGAGGTAGTCGGCGATGTCCGGCGGCAGGCCGTCGGGGTGCTCTCCCCAGTCGGTGAGGTGGAACACCGTGTGGGTGACGTCGTAGGCGATGTGCCCGCTGACCGTCCAGGGCTCGGGGGTGCGGGCCAGCCAGGTCGAACCGACGATGCCCGCCTCGGGCATGCGGGGCGTGAGGCCGAAGCGGCGCTGGAACGCGGACAGGCCGAGGCGGCGGGTCGGGTCCAGTTCGAGGGCCGCCCAGCTGTCGAGCCGGTGGTAGAGGACGGTGGCACGCTCCACCTCGGGCTCGCTGTACCCGAGTTCCTTGTACGGGAGGTACACCTCGAACGGGATGGGCGACAGCGGCTCGATGCGCTGGCCGCGCACCAGCATGCGACCGCCGTCCAGCGTGTGCCGCCACGTGTGGTCGAGGAGCTTGCGCGCCAGTTCGGCCTGCCGTGATCCGGCCACGCCCTCGCGGAACAACACCCTGCAGATCAGGGCCAGTTCGCCGACCGGTTTGAAGCGCTCCAGGAAGCCCACTTCCGGATCGACGTCGGGCTCCAGGCGGAATCCGTCGCGATGGGCCCACAGCCACTCCAGGGCGCGGACGCCGACGGTGTGCATCAGACGGGTGTCGGTCATCCGGGCACTCCTTGTCCCCTGTACCGGTTCTGCGTGCCGCCCACGTGCGCTGCGCGGTCCTCGGCACCGTCCTCGTGGCCTTCGCCGGCGAGGTACTTGACGGTCTGTGCCGCCGCGAAGGCCGCCATCAAAGTGGAGTGGTAGCACTGGAGGAAGTCCGGCTCCGGGTCCGCTGCGGCGTCGTCCCAGGAGTCGGCTCCGGCGTCGCCCCGGGCGCCCGGGGCCTGCTGCGGGAGCGCGCCGGAGTCGTGCTGTGCCCGGGCGATCCGGGTCCAGGCGTGCTGAAGGGTCGTGTGGTCGGGCCGGCACGGCAGGCTCGTGGCCACGACCAGCAGCTCGCAGCCGAGGTCCCACATCCCGGCGTCCAGGCAGGTGTCGAGCCAGGGCGGCAGCCAGTGGGCCAGGTAGGCCGCCAGGTCCGCGGGGACGCCCGCGGGGGTGCGGCCCCAGTCGGTGAGGTGGAAGACGACGTGGGTGAGCGCGTACCCGGAGGAGCGCTCGAACGTCCATGGTTCCGGCAGTCCGCCCAGCCAGGTGCGCCGCAGCACCTCCGCGTCCCGCTCCGGGCGCCGGATGCCGCTGCGCCGCTCGGCTTTCAGGACGCCGAGCCGGCGGGTCGGATCCTGCTCGGTGAGCCGCCAGCCCCGGGTGCGGGCCGTCGTGGCGGCCGCGGCCTCGTATCCGGGATGCCGCAGCCCGGCCGAGGCGAAGACGGAGTAGATCTCCAGGGGGTACGTCGCGAACGGCTCCGACTGCTGGAGCCGCAGGAAGAGCTCGCCCCGGCCGGTCTGCTGCCAGGCGAAACGCAGCAGGTCCTGCGCACACGCGTGCAGCGGATCGGACGGCGGGGTGTGCGCGCGTACGCTCGCACAGGTCTGCGCCAGTTCGCCGAGCGGTTTCCAGGTGGCGTCCACGTGGCCGTCCGCGGTGAGTGCGTCCTCGCCCAACGCGAAGTCGCCCCGGTGCGCGGACAGCCAGGCGAACGCGGCGGCTCCCACCTCTCGGACCTCGCCGACTCGGATCTCGCCGGCTCGGATCTCCCTGGCGCCCAGGGCGGTCATACGAGCGCTCCGGCCGCCCGCATGACCCGTGCCGCCTGGACCTGCAGGGCCACCCGGGGGTCGCTGCCGCCCATCAGTTCCACGAAGTCCAGCCCCGCCTCCAGGCCGAGTGTGTCCGGGACCCCGTCGAGCAGGGTCAGCCAGCGTCCCGCCCCGGCCGCCTGCTGCCAGTCCCTGCGGCGGACGGCCCGTACGAAGCCCCGGGCCACGTCGACCGGGCGGCGCTGGGCGGCGCGGACCACCGCGCAGTCCTCACCGGGCACCGCGAGCGGGGCCAGGACGGCGAGTTGGTGCGTCAGCACCTGCCACGTCGCCTCGTCGAGCCAGCCGGCGGCGTCCGGTTCCGCGGCCGGGTCCCCGGCGGGTGCTCCGGTCAGGGGTGTGTCGAGCCGCCGCAGGGTCCGACTCATCGCCCAGTGGCTCCACTTGACGGTGGGTGCCGCGTCGGCGCGCGGCGGGAAGGCCTCCACCGTCCTGCGGAACACGGCAAGTACCTCTGGGGCGGGCGGAGTCGGAAAGAGTACGTGCGGCAGCAGCAGGTCTGCTCCCAACACGCGTACCGCCGCGAGGGCGAAGTTGCCCTCGAGGTCGTCCGTCGCCCCCGTGCCGGACATGCGCACGTGGTCCCCACCCCGAAGGGCGGAGACCACGTCGGCCGCAAGGTCCTGCACCGCGCCCTGCAAGAGGGCCGAAGTGCCTGACTGCTCCATTCAGCTGCTCCCGTCGGTCCGCTAGCCCTTCTTGGGGCGAGGGGTCGGCGGGGACAGCAGCAGCTTGGTGTCTGCGGAGAGCAGCGCCAGCGCGGCACACTCCCGGCTGTCGCGGTAGACACCGTCGGGCTCGGCGGGGTCAAGTGCCGCCTCTAGGTCACTCCGGACGCCCTTGATGTCCTCGATCGCCTTGTCAATGGAAGGCATATCACCATCTCCTCTGGGGTCAGCCATAGCCTCCACAACCAAGGTCACCACACGGCCACAAAGCACGCATCTTTTCCCAGAAGGCGCGTTACCTACGTCGTCATCCGATCAGTGGTGCGTACTCCCTGAAGAGCTGCTCCTGGACGCCTTCTCCCCAGAGTTTGCCTGTGAGCTCGCCGTAGGTGGAGAGGTTGGGCAGCTCGGCCGGGGCTGCGGCGACCTTGGTGAACTGTTCGCCGAAGCTGAGGACTTCCTGCACATTGACCAGCTCCTGATCCGGTCCGGCGGCCAGCTGCAGGAGGTCGTCGGCCACGGCCTGCACGCCGCGGCCACCATGGGCGGGCTGTAAGCTCCCCGGCGCTGGGGCTGGGCGGCGGCCTGCCCTTCGAGAGCGCCGAGTTGGCCGACGGCAGCAGCACCTCACCGCACCTGCGCCGGCGGCCGACACCGACGAGGGCGGGCGGGGCCTGTTCCTCGTCGCCCCTTCACGCAGCGCTGAGGCACCCGCTACCTCGCCCGCGGCAAGGTGATCTGGACCGAGCAGGCGCTCCACAGCACGACGGCCGGGCCCGACGCAGACATGTCCGAAGCGCTGCTGGACCAATGGAGCGACGCGGACCGGTGATCACATACGCGCGTCAGGTCCGAGCCTGACCGGCGCCCGCGCTGTGGGGCTCAGAACGCCGTGTAGCCTCCGTCCACGGGCAGGACGGCACCGGTGACGTACGCCGACTCCGGGCAGGCGAGGAAGAGAACCGCGTCGGCGACCTCCTCGGGTGTGGCGAGCCTGCGGAGCGGGATGGAGTCCTCTCTGGCGCGCCGGTAGGCAGCGGGGTCGGGGCGTCGCTGGAACGAGTCCTCGATGATCGGCGTCATGGTCAGACCGGGCGCGACCACGTTGACGCGGATGCTTCGGGGCACCCATTCGATGGCGGCGCCGCGCGCGAGCGCGATGAGGCCGCCCTTGGCGGCGGAGTACAGGGTCTGGTTCGGCATGCCGACCATGCCGAGGCGAGAGCTGACGCACACCATCGACGCTCCCGACACGGGAGCCAGCGGCATCAGGTGCTTCATGACCAGGAACGCGCTCAGCAGGTTGCTGTGGAGCAGATCGCGTGCGTCGTCGGCAGTCGTCTCCGCGAGCGGGCCGGACTTCTGAAGTCCGTGGCACAGGACGACCACTCCCACGTCTCCGAGGTGATCCGCCGCTCTGGCGGCGAGCTCGGAGGCGAAGGCCTCGTCGTTGAGGTCGCCCGCGAGGTAGAGATCGTCCGGATGGCTCTCGCGCAGCTCGGGTCGCCGTCCGGTGAGCAGGAGGTTGGCGCCCTCGCGGCGGAAGTGGGAGGCGACCGCCTGACCGATGCCGCTCGATGCTCCGGTGATCACGGCGTTGACGTCCTGCAGTCTCATATGCGTTCCTCGTCTGTCGCGGGCGAGCCGGAGCTCCGGGCCGGTACTGGTCTCGGCTGCCGTCAGGCCAGTGCCTGACCCCTGCCGGCCACGACCTCGGGCCGCAGCAGGTCGGTAAGGGTCTCGGCGGGCAACAGGCCCTTCTCCAGGACGAGTTCGGCCACGCCACGGCCGCTGACGAGGGCCTCCTTGGCGATGTCGGTGGCGGCCGTGTATCCGATGTGCGGGTTCAGGGCGGTCACCAGGCCGATGGAGTTCTCCACGGTCCGGCGCAGGGCCTCGGTGTTGGCGGTAATGCCGTCCACGCAGCGCTCGGCGAGGGTCACGCAGGCGCTCTGCAGGTGCGTGATGGACTCCGACAGGGAGTGCAGGATGATCGGCTCGAACGCGTTGAGCTGGAGCTGTCCGGCCTCGGCGGCCATGGTGATGGCGACGTCGTTGCCGATCACCTCGAAGGCCACCTGGTTGACGACCTCGGGGATCACCGGGTTGACCTTGCCCGGCATGATCGACGAACCGGCCTGCACCGGCGGCAGGTTGATCTCGCCGAGCCCCGCACGCGGCCCGGACGACAGCAGCCGCAGGTCGTTGCAGCTCTTGCTGAGCTTGACGGCGATGCGCTTGAGCACGCCGGACATCTGCACGAACGCCCCGCAGTCCTGGGTCGCCTCGACCAGGTTGGCGGCGGTGACCAGCGGCAGCCCGGTGATCTCGGCGAGATGGCGACGGGCCGACTCCGCGTATCCGGCGGGAGCGTTGAGGCCGGTACCGATGGCCGTGGCACCCAGGTTGATCTCATGGATCAACTCCACCGCTTCCGCGAGTCGGCTGCGGTCCTCCTCGATCATCACGGCGTATGCGGAGAACTCCTGCCCGAGCGTCATCGGCACGGCGTCCTGGAGCTGGGTGCGGCCCATTTTCAGTACATCGCGGAACTCGACGGCCTTGCCGGCGAAGGAGTCCTGGAGGACGAACATCGCCTTGAGCAGACCGCGCACCGCGAACACCGTCGCGATCTTCACGGCGGTCGGGTACACGTCGTTCGTCGACTGACCGAGGTTCACGTCCTCGTTGGGGTGCAGGTGCTGGTACTCGCCCTTGGCGTGACCCAGCAACTCCAACGCCCGGTTGGCGACGACCTCGTTGGCGTTCATGTTGGTCGAGGTGCCCGCGCCGCCCTGGATGACATCGACGACGAACTGCTCGTGCAGCTTGCCGGCGCGGATCTCCCGGCACGCGGCGACGATCGCGGCGGCCTTCTCAGGATCCAGCAGCCCGAGCTCCTCGTTCGCGAGGGCAGCGGCCTCCTTGACCGCGGCGAGAGCGTCGATCAGGTGCGGGTACGCGGAGATCGACATCCCGGTGATCGGGAAGTTCTCCGTGGCACGCAGGGTGTGAACACCCCAGTAGGCGTCGGCGGGAACGTCCCGGTCGCCGAGCAGATCGTGCTCAATGCGGGTGACGGCGGTCATGGAGCTGGGGCCCTCTCGGGAGGCATGGTGGGGGGCCTTCCGCACCGCTGCGCGGAAGGCCCCCGCGGTGTCACCGGTGTCGGTACCTGCTCAGAGCAGGCGGTCCTTCGCCTTGTAATAGGCGCCGCCGAACGGCAGAAACCAGGCGGTGCCGTTGTAGAAGGGGACGGGCACCTTCGGGAAGCCGAAGCCGCGCATCGGGTTGGCCTCGGGGTTGCCGTCCATCATCTCGGCGACCGCGCGGCCCATGTAGGTGGCCATCTGGACGCCATGGCCGCAGTAACCCATGGAGTAGTACAGGCCGTTGACCTCGCCCGCGTGCGGAATGCGGTCCCAGGAGAAGCCGACCATGCCGCCCCACACGTAGTCGATGCGCACCCCCGCCAGCTGCGGGAAGATCTCGGTCATCTCCCGCTTGAGGATGTCACCGCTCTTGATGTCGGAGGCCGGGTTGGAGGGGGCGAAGCGGGCCCGGCCGCCGAAGGCGAGGCGGTTGTCCGGGGTGAGACGGACGTAGTGGCCGACGTTCTTGTGGGCGACGAGCAGGCGGCCGTTCGGGATGAGCTCCTTGGCGCGCGCCTCCCCGAGCGGCTCGGTGACGATGATGAAGCTGCCGACGTTGATCAGCCGCTTGCGGAACCACGGCATCGCCTTGTCGGTGTAGGCGTCCGTCGCTGCCATGACCTGCTTGGCGCGAATGGTGCCGTGCAGGGTCTCCACCACGAAGCCGCCGCCGGGGAGGCGGGTGAGGCCGGTGGCGGCGTTGCGCTCGTGGATGTCGGCGCCGGCCCGCTCGGCGGCGTCCGCCAGGCCGCCGACGAACTTGCCCACGTGCAGGCCCGCGCTGAGCGGGTCGAGCAGGGCGCCGTGGTAGTAGTCCGTACCGAGCTCAGCGCGAAGTTCGCTCTTGCTCAGCACGATCGTCTCGTGGCCGAAATTGTCGGCCAGGTCGCGCTGTTTGGCCCGCAGACCGTCGAAGTGGCCGGGCTTGCAGACCGCGCCGAGGCGTCCGGAGCGGTTGAAGTCGCAGTCGATGTTCTCGGTCCGGGTGAGCTCCTCGACGACGTCGACCGCCTCGCGGAAGGCGTCGTACAGCTCACGGGCCCGCTCCTGCCCGTAACGCTTGCGCGCCTCGGCGGGGCTGATGGTGATGCCCTGCGTACACATGCTGCCGTTGCGCCCTGAGGCGCCCGAGCCGACCTTGTCCTTCTCGACGAGGACGACCCGGGCGCCCTTGCGGGCGACGTGATAGGCGGTGGACAGCCCGGTGAGGCCGCCGCCGATCACCACCACGTCCGCCTCGTCGGGCAGGTCTTTGCCGGAACGGTCGGGCAGGGCGGGAGCGGTGTCCAGCCAGTAGGGGATCTGCTTCATGGCGTGCGTCCTCTGTCTTTCTCAGTCCTGTGTCGCCGGTGCGCCGTAGGTCAGCAGCCGAGCAGCTTCGGCAGGCCGGACAGGTCGGGCAGCTCGTCGTAGGGCTGGTAGTCGGCGCTGCCCGGGCGGCCGTAGCGGTTGATCCACACACGGCGCTTCAGGCCGAGGTCGCGGGTCGGGATGTGGTCGTACTCCCAGCCCTGGGCGGTGTGGATGACCTGCGACGGCTCGACGCCCATGGTCCTGAAGGCGTGCTTGAAGGTCTGGCGGTCCGGCTTGTAGGCGCCGGCCTGCTGGGCGGTGATGACGTAGTCGAACTCGACGCCGATGTTCTCGACGTTCCGCGCGATCAGGTTGTCGTCGGTGTTGGAGATGATGGCGATCTCGTACTTGGTCTTCAGCTGCCGCAGGGCCTCCGGGACCTCCGGGAAGGGGCCGAAGGTGGGGACGGCGTCCACGAGGGCCTCGCCGTCGGAGTCGCGGTACTCCAGGCCGTGCAGGCGCATGGCGTTCCGCAGGCTGGAGGGCAGGATCTCGTGGTAAGGGCGGTAGGCCTCCAGAACGGCCTGGAAGCGCATGACGCGGAAGTCGTCGAGGAACTCGTCGACGTCCAGGTTGTCCAGGTCCAGCCGGCCGGAGTCGGAAAGGATCTTCAGGGTGGTGGGGCCGAGCTGGAAGTCGACCAGGGTTCCATAGGCGTCGAAGGTGACGATCTCTCGCATGGTGTTCAGCCTCGATCTCGCGGGTTCACGGATTTTCCAGGGGGTGGGGGTTTCAGACGACGCGTTCGCCTGGGGTGACGATTGCGTCGAGTGCAGCCAGGTCGGCCGGGCTCGGTATCCAGTCGGCCGCCGCCGCGTTGGCGGTGACCTGCTCGGGGGTCATGGCTCCGCAGATCACGGAGCCGACGGCGGGCAGGGCTGCCAGTGCGCCGACCGCGACCTGGAGGAGGGTCAGGCCGCGTTCGGCGCCGTACGCGGTGAGCGCCTCGACCTTGTCGAGGGCCGCGTCAGTGAGCCAGCCCTGCCGCCAGGACAGCCGGCTGCCGGGCGGGGGCTCCTGGCCGCGCCGGTACTTGCCGCTGAGCAGGCCGTTGGCCAGCGGGTAGTACGGCAGCAGGCCGACGCCATGGCGCAGGCAGGCCGGGATCAGGTCCCGCTCCACGGTTCGGTCGAGCAGGTGGTAGCGGGCCTGGGTGGAGACGAATGCGTCGGTGAGATCCTCGGCCGGGAGGTTGGAGCAGCCGATGTACCGGATCTTGCCCTCGTCGACCAGCTCTCGGAGCGCGGCCACCGTCTCCTCCAGCGGGGTGACGCCGTCCGGCTCGTGGTACTGGTACAGGTCGATCCGGTCGGTGCCGAGCCGGGTCAGCGATGCCTCGACCGCGTACCGGATGTAGGCCCGGGCCCCGCGCGGCCCGTACAGGTCCGCGTCCCGGCCCATCTCCATGCCGAACTTGGTGGCCAGCACGACCTCGTCACGTCTGCCCTTGAGGGCCGCGCCCAGCAGCCGTTCACCGTCGCCGCGCGAGCCGCCCCGTTCCCCGAACCCGCCGTACATGTCGGCGGTGTCGAACAGGGTGATCCCCGCATCGAGGGCGGCGTGGACGACGGCCTTCGTGCCGTCCTCGTCGAGGCGGGCGCCGAAGTTGTTGCCGCCGACGCCGACCGTCGAGACGGTCGGGCCGCCCTCTCCGAGCGTGCGGTATCTCATGACCGGTTCCCGAATCCGATGCAGACGTTCTTGGTCTGCAGGTAGCTGGCCAGGCCTTCGAGGCCCTTCTCCCGGCCCCAGCCGCTGTGCTTGTAGCCACCGAAGGGCAGTTCGACGCCGGTGCCGATGCCGGTGGCGTTGACGTAGACCTGGCCGGCCCGGATGCCCTCGGCCATCCGCATCGCCTTGTCGATGTCGCGGGTCCACACGTACGAGGCGAGGCCGTACGGGCTGTCGTTGGCGATCTCCAGCGCCTCGGCCGCGTCGTCGAACTCGATGACCGTGACGACGGGGCCGAAGATCTCCTCGCGGGCGCACCGGGCTTGGTTGTCCAGTCCGGTGAGGACGGTTGGCTGGACGTAGTAGCCGTCGGCCAGTTCGGGGTCGGCGGGGGCGCCTCCGCCGGCCCGTGCCATGGCGCCTTCCTCCCGGGCCAGTTCCAGGTAGCCGAGGACCCGGTCCCGCTGCCGTGCGGCGACGAGGGGGCCGACGTCCGGGTCGCTGAGACCGGGGCCGAGGCTGAGGGAGGCGGCGTGCGCGACGAGCTTGTCCAGGAACTCCTCGGCGCCGCGCTGGAGCAGCAGCCGGGTGCCGGCCGAGCAGGTCTGCCCGGCGTTGCCGAACGCGGAGGCGGCTACCGCGCCGAGCGCCAGGTCGAAGTCGGCGTCCGAGAAGACGACGACCGGCGACTTGCCGCCCAGTTCGGTGACGGAGGGCACCACGTTGGCGGCGGCCGCCTGGGCGACCTTGATACCGGTGGGCACGGACCCGGTGAAGGTGACCTGGTCGATGTCCGGGTGGCCGGCGAGGGCCGCGCCGGTCTCGCCGTCGCCGGGGACGACGTTCAGAACGCCCGGCGGAAGGCCGCACTCCAGGGCGATCCTGCCGATCTCCAGCGGGGTGAGCGGCGCCTCGGGGGACGGTTTGAGCACCACCGTGCAGCCGGCGGCCAGCGCCGGGGCGGAGCCCCTCGCGGTGTTCTGCAGCGGGTAGTTGAACGGGATGATCTGGCCGGAGACGCCGATCGGCTCGCGGACGGTGTAGTCGAGCAGGCCGGGGCCTAGCGGGATCGTCGAGCCGCCGAGCTTGTCGGCGACGCCCGCGTAGAACTCGAAGTAGCGGGCGGCCGCTTCGACATCCGCCTTCGCCTGGCGCAGCGGCTTGCCGACGTCCTGGCTCTCCAGGCGGGCCAGACGTTCGCCCTGGTAGCGGATGGCCTGCGCGATCCGGTACAGGATGCGCCCCCGGTCGGCGGCACGCATCCGGGCCCACTCGGGAGCGGTGAAGGCCGCGCGCGCGGCGGCCACCGCCTGGTCCACGTCCGCCTTGCCGCCCAACGCCACCTGGGCAATGGCCGTGCCGTTCGACGGGTCGAGGACGGTGAAGGAGCGACCGTCGGCGGCGGGGACCTGCTTGCCGTCGATCAGCAGCTCGCTCAGCTGCAGTTCGTCGCTCATGACCGGATCTCCCCCAGCACCTCGCCGAAGATGACGACCTCGTCGCCAGGGCGGACCGTACGGATCCGGCGGACCCAGAGCACGATGCCGTCCTGCGGCGCGGTGACCTCTTCCAGCGTGTTGCCGTAGTGGTCGGTGATGGTGGCGATCAGATCGCCTTCCTTGCAGGTCTCTCCCGGCTCGGCGCGGGCGACGAAGAAGCCGCCGGCGGCAGAGCGGGCGAAGGTCCCGGAGACGGTGGTGTAGGTGTCCCGCAGCTCCGCCTCGCCGTCGGTCATGCCGAGGCTGCGCAGGACGTTGCGGACCGAGTTCATGTGCGTCTCGACATTGGCCTCGCGGTAGGTGCCGCCGCCGACCTCGATGGTGATGGCGGGCTTGCCCGCCGTGAGAGCGGGGTGGCGGACCGTGCCTCCCCACTTGCCGCCCTTCCAGACCAGCTCGTGCCCGGCCGCCAGCGCCAGGTCGGTGGCCAGGTCCTCGTAGCCGCCCTGGAGGATGACCAGCGGGGCGATCTCGCCGTAGGCACCGCCGGTGTGCAGGTCGACCAGGGCGTCGACGGCCGGCACGACCTGCTCGACGAAGGTGGCGGCCAGCCGCTGGGAGTACGAGCCCTCCGCGTCGCCGGGGAAGATGCGGTTGAGGTTGAGGTGGTCGATGCCGCTGGCGCGGGCGGCCGCCTCGAAGGCGGGGGTGTTCAGGCAGGGGATGCCGACGACGGTGCCGCGCAGGGTGGCCGGGTCGATCTCGGCGAGCACGCGCCGGACGGCCTCCTGGCCGTCGTACTCGTCGCCGTGCACGCCCGCGTCCACACACAGGACCGGGCCGTCCTGCACGCCGTTGACGACGATCAGCGGAATGCCGAGCTCCACACCGTAGGTGCTTGTGCCGACCGGGATGAGGCCCTGTGCGCGCTCGCCGGGGGCGACGGTCAGCGTACCGATGGAGTACATGTGGTTCCTTCCCAATACGTGGATCAGATGCGGGCGGACGCCTCGGCGAGAGTGCCGGCGACGATCGCGGCGATACGGTCGAGCAGAGCGCGGTCGCTGATCAGCGGGGGCGCGATCTGCACCAGCGGCGCGGACCGGTTGTAGACACGGGCCAGCAGGCCGGCCTCACGCAGCCGGCGCGGGATCAGGTCGACGATCAGATCGGCCCGGGCGCGGTCGCTGAAGCCGCCGCCGTCGAGGTCGCCGACGAGTTCGCAGGAGTAGAAGAACCCGGTGCCGCGGACATCGCCGACGATCGGCAGGTCCGTGAGGGACGCCATGTGTTTCGCCAGGTCGTCCTGGAGACCGCGGACGTTGTCCAGGATCCGGTCCCGCTCCATGATCTCCAGGTTGCGCAGGGCGATGGCCGTGCTCAGCGGGTGCCCGGCGAAGGTGTAGCCGTGGTTGAGGACCGCGCCGGGCCGGTTGATGACCTCGGTGACCTTGGTGCCGACCAGGGTCGCGCCCAGGGGGGCGTATCCGGCGGTGATGCCCTTGGCGACGGTGACCATGTCCGGACGGGCGCCGTAGCGGTCTGCGCCGAACCACTCACCGACCCGGCCGAACGCCGTGATGACCTCGTCGGCGACGAGCAGGAAGCCGTACCGGTCGGCCAGCGCCCGCAACCCCTGCCAGTAACCCTGGGGCGGGGTGATGCAGCCGCCCCGGTTCTGCACCGGCTCGGCGATCAGCATGGCGATCGTCTCCGGGCCCTCGGCCAGGATCTCGGCCTCCAGCTCGGCCAGCAGGTGCGCGGTGAAGGCGGTGTCGTCGGCGAACTCCGGTGCGAGGCCGAAGCGGTTGGTGTTCGACACGAACCGGGTGTCGATCGCCGGCGGGCCGTACGGCTCCGTCAGGCCGGGGTCGTCGGTGAGCGAGAGGGCGCCGACGGTCAGGCCGTGGTAGGCGCCGCGCCGGGCGATCGCCTTGGTGCGGCCCGGCTCGCCGCGCAGGGCGTGGTAACGGCGGGCTATCTTCCAGGCGGTCTCGACAGCTTCGGCGCCACCGCTCGAGAAGAAGGTGTGCTCGATGTCGACGGGGGCGATCCGGGACAGCCGCTCGGCGAGTTCGATGGCCGAGGGGTGCGCGGAGCCGCTCCACAGCGGGCTGTAGCACAGCTCGCGCAGTTGCCGTTCGGCGGCCTCGGCGAACTCGGGGCCGTAGGAGTAGCCGAGCTGGCAGCAGTACAGCCCTGACAGGCCGTCGATGTAGCGGTTGCCGTCCGCGTCGTCGACGTACGGGCCCTCGCCGCGGCGGACGACGAACAGTTCCTGACCCGGCATCGCGAGCGAGCCGTTGTCGGTCATGTGCAGCAGCAGGTGCCGCTGAGCGGTGGCGGTGGTCATACGGCTTCGCCTCCGGGGTTGGCGACGCCGACGGTGTTCTCGACGGAGAGCAGGGAGTCCTGTTGTCCGGAGCCGAGCCAGCGCACCAGGGCGACGAGGCCGAGGGCGAGGATGGCGAAGGCGATGAGGATGGCGCTGACGGCGGTCACGCTGGGGTCGATCTCGAAGGTGAGGGAGTTGTAGACCTGGACGGGGAGGGTGACGGTGTCGACGGAGGAGAGGAATTGGGAGATGTAGAACTCGTCGAAGCTGGTGATGAAGGAGAAGATCGCTGCGGCGATCATGCCGGGGGCGGCGAGGGGGAAGGTGATGCGCCGGGCGATGGTCAGGCGGCCGGCGCCCATGCTGGCGGCGGCGTCTTCGAAACGTTCGTCGATGCCGCGCAGGGTGGCGATCAGGATGAGTACCGCGATGGGTGAGGCGAGCACGGTGTGGCCGAGGGCGATGGCGATGGGGCTGCCGAGCATGGCGGCGGGTTCGAAGAGGAGGAACAGGCCGAGTGCGGTGACGATCTGGGGGATGACCAGGGGGCCGAGGACCAGGGCGTAGACCGCGGAGCGCAGGGGGAGTTCGCTGCGGGTCAGGGCGGTTGCCGCGGTGACGCCGATGATGAGGGAGAAGACGGTGCTCAGGGCGGCGACCAGGGCGCTCAGGGAGAGCGCGGCCGGCCACTTGCTGCCGTCGGCGAACAGCGCCTTGTACCAGTTCAGTGTCCACGCCTCCGGCGGGAACTGTGCGAAGGCGTTGTTGCTGAAGGAGGTGACGAGGATGACGACGATCGGCAGCGCCAGGAAGAGCAGGATGACGGTGGCGACTGCTGTGAGGGCGATCCGTCCGGCGAGGGTCTTGCGTAGTTCCATCATGTGGCGCTCCTCTTCTTACGGCTGGCGCCGAGCGAGGTCACGGCCTTGACCAGCAGCAGTCCGGCGAGGGTGAGGACCAGCAGGATGACGCCCTGGGCGGCGGCCCCGTTCCACTGGTTCTCCTTGGTCACCTGCTGGTTGATGAGGGTGGCGATCATGGTCTGGTTGGGTCCGCCCATCAGGGCCGGGGTGATGTAGTAGCCCAGCGAGAGGATGAAGCTGAGCAGTCCGGCGCTGGCCAGGCCGGGGGCGACCAGTGGCAGGTAGATGCGGCGGAAGATGGTCACGCGTCCCGCGCCCATGCTGGACGCGGCCGCAAGCAGGCGGCGGTCCACCCCGCGCATCACCCCGTACAGCAGGAGCACGGTGTAGGGGAGCATCATGGAGGTGGTGCCGATGACCACGCCGAGTTCGTTGTAGAGCAGTGAGTACGGGGCTCCGGGGACCGACATGGCGGTGAGGGTCTCGTTCACCAGGCCCTTGTCACCGAGCAGGATGATCCAGCCGTAGGTGCGTACCAGGGCGCTGATGAAGTGCGGGACGACCACGACGAGCATCGCCAGGCCCGCCAGGATGGGCCTGAGCCGGGAGATCGCGTTCGCCAGAATGAACCCGAAGACCAGGCTGAGCACGGCTGTCTCGGCGGAGATCCGCAGCGTGGTGATCAGCACGGAGAGGTTGACGCCCGTGAGCGCGTCGGCGTACCAGTGCAGGGTGAACGATCCGTCGGCGTCCTTCAGGCTGAGCAGCAGCGTGGAGAAGATCGGGTAGACGAACAGCACCAGCAGATAGACGACGACCGGCAGCGCGTACAGGATCCCGACCCGGGTCTTGCGCGAGGCCAGGAGCTTGCGGGGACGGGCGGGAGGGTTGGCGGTGAGGGTGGCGGCCATGGCTCACCCCGCCTGTTCGGTCGGGAAGAGGTTGACGTCCTCGGGGTCCGCGCTGATGCCGATTCGCTCCCCGGCGACGGGGCCCCGGCCGGCGGGTACTTCCAGGCGCAGCAACGGCCCGTCACCGCCGTCGATCCGCACCCCGGCGCGGACCAGGGTGCCCACGTAGGTGGCGGTTTCCACCGTGCCGGTACAGAACCCGTCATCGGTTGCACAGGCCCGCAGCCGGCCCGGCTGCACGGCGACCTTGACCTGACTGCCGGAGGGCAGCTGGTGACGGCGCGCCTTGATCAGACCACCGGCCTTGTCGAGGCGGACGAGGGTGTGCTCGCCGTCATGCTTGTCGATGCGGCCGGGGAGGAAGTTGGCCGCGCCGAGGAAGTCCGCGACGAAGGGGGTCTTCGGCCGCTCGAACAGCTCCCTGGGGGTGTCGAACTGCTCGATCAGGCCGTTGCGCATCACCGCGATGCGGTCCGACATGACCAGCGCCTCTTCCTGATCATGTGTCACATAGATGACGGTCAGGCCGAGTTCCTGCTGAATGGACTTGATCTCGACCTGCAGCTGGTCACGCAGCTTCTTGTCCAGGGCACCGAGCGGCTCGTCCATGAGGATGACCGGCGGGCGGTAGACCAGCGCCCGGCACAACGCGACCCGCTGCTGCTGACCACCGGACAGCTCACGCGGCTTACGGCCGCCGAACCCGGACAGGCCCGCGATCTCCAGCGTCTCCCCCACCCGCCGGCGGATCTCGTCCTTCGGCACCCCGCGCAGCGTGAGCGGGAACGCGACGTTCTCACTGACCGTCATGTGCGGGAAGAGCAGGTACTGCTGGAAGACGAAGCCCAGGCCCCGCTTCTGCGGCGCCAGCCGCGTCACGTCACGGCTTCCGACGGTGATGGTGCCGGAGTCGGGTTCGCAGAAACCGGCGATCATCATCAACGTCGTGGTCTTGCCCGACCCCGAGGAGCCCAGGAAAGTGACGAACTCACCCGCCGCGATCTCCATCGACGCCTCGTCAACGGCGACGACATCACCGTAGGTCTTACGCAGGGCCACTACCGACAGCGCTTTGCCGGTCGCGGTGGCCGGCTTGCCGCCGGCCACCTTCACCGACGGTGCGGCGATACCGAATTCAGCCACGAGCCCACTCCAACCAGCGCTTGGTGACGGCCGATTCGTTCTTCAGCCACCAGTCGATGTCCGTGTCGAAACCCTTGTCGTAGTACTCCGGCGCACCCGCTAGCGTGGATCGCTCCTCGTTGGTGAGCTTCGTGTAGGCCAGCGGGGACGACGGGTTCGACGGGAAGGCCTTGGCCAGGGCGGCCTGGCTCTCCGCCCGCAGCGAGAAGTCCATCAGCTGGTAGGCGGCGTCCACGTTGGCCGCGCCCTTGGCGATGGCATAACCCTGGAACTGGCGGCGCATACCGTTGAGCTGCCGCTCCACCGGGACGCCCTGCTTCTGCAGATCGGCGATCCGGCCGTCCCACACGGTGGACATCGTCACTTCCTGGCGGCTGAGCAGCACACCGGGGAGCGGGCCGCTGTCCCAGAACTTCTTGATGTCCGACCGCAGCCGCGTCAGTACCTTGAAGGCACGGTCCACATCCAGCGGGTACAGCTTGTCCATGGGGACGCCGTCGGCCAGCAGCGCGAACTCCAGCTCCGGCAGGTCACCATCCGGGTTGCACATCGAACGCTCGCCCTGGAACGCCCTGGTGTCCCAGAAGTCCGCCCACGACTCCGGCTTCTTACCCCCGAAGGCGTCCGTGCGGTACGCCATACACGCGCCGTAGAAGCTGCTGCCGATGGCATGGTCGGTGATCTGGTTGTCCGGGATCTTCGCGCTCTCAAGGCTCTTGATCCGGTCGCGGTCCAGCGCCTCCAGGGCGTCCTGGGCCACGTACTTGGTGTGCGACATCATCGAGTTGTTGATGAGGTCACACTGCGGGCGGCCCTGCTTGATCTGCGCCAGCAGCGGGGCATCGTCCAGGTTCAGCACCTTGACGCTGATGCCGGTCTCCTGCGTGAACGGCGTGTAGATCGCCTTCTGCAGAGCCGCACCATAGGAACCGCCACTGTCACGGACGACCACCGTCTTCCCGCCCTTGCCACCGCTGCCGGCGCCGGACCGGCTGGTGCCGGTACCACAGGCGGAGAGGGCGGTCGCGGCGGCGACACCCGCCGTGACACCTCCTATTCCGCGCAGGAACAGTCTGCGGTCTATTCGGGCATCTTTCATTTGGTGCCTCCTGGTGGTGCTGGCCGTGAGAAGGGGCGGCTGGGGACGTGGAAAGGGGGGCGGCTGAAATGGGGTTTAGGGGCGGGGATCCGCCTCGTCGGATCCGGCGCCCAGACCGGGAGCCCGGAGGGTGTCGGCCCGCGCGGCCGTGTCGGGGTCCCACGGGATGGCGAGGGCGGCGAGCTCGGCGCCGGGGGCGACGGTGAGGCCGTGCATGCCGTAGAAGATCCGGCCGTCGGCCGGGGCGTGGACGGTGTACTCCGTGCCGTCGGTCGGGTCGACGATGCGGCCGAGGAGGTCGCCCTCGGCGACTTCGCCGATGACGTCGGCGTCGAAGGAGAACTCCGGGTACCACAGGCCGGTGGCCTCGGCGGTGACGCCGGCGGACCAGACCCATGCGCGGATCGGCGCCGGGGCGGAACCGTCCTGGTCGAGGACGCCCAGATGGCGAAGTGCCTTCAGCAGGCCGTGGACGCGGCGGAGGGCAGTGGCCTCGTCCCGCTGGCCGAGCTGGCCGACCTCGACGAGGACCGCCGAGACGCCCCGGCGGGCGGCGGCCGCATGACTGTTGCCGCCCTCGGGCGTCAGCCCGAGGATGACGTCCTCGATACCGAAGGAGCCTGCAAGTTCGGCCGTCGCCTTGTCCAGGTCCGGTTCACCGGTGAGGCGGTAGCCGACGAAGTCCCGCAGGACCTGGTCGATGCCGCCGCAGTGCAGGTCGATGTAGACGTCGGCGGCGTCGACCAGGTGGGTGAAGAGCCAGGCGGCCAGCCGCTCGGTGGGGCCGCCGACCGGATCGCCGGGGAAGACGCGGTTGAGGTTCACGCCGTCGACCGGGGAAATGTTGAGCCGCCCCTGGTACACGGCGGGAGGGTTGGCGACCGGACAGATGATCAGCTGTCCGTGCACCTCGCCGGGTTCCAGCCCGTCCGCCAGTCGCACGACGGCGTCGATGGGAGGGAACTCGCCGCCGTGCACACCCGCGGTGATGACGACCCGGGGGCCGGGGCGGGCGCCGTTGACGAGGGTCAGCGGGATGTCCACGGTGAGGGTGCCCAGGTCGGCGCGGACGGTGCCGCGTGCCTTGGTGCCCGGCTCGGCGACCAGGGTGCCGACGGAGAGCGTGGTGTCGTGCATGGTCATGCCTCCGTACGGCCGACGGTGGAGAGGAAGTCGATGGGCTGGGGCGAGGCGCCGTCCAGCGCGAGGTCCGCGGCGATGTCACCGAAGGCGGGCGAGAGCTTGAAGCCGTGGCCGGAGAAGCCGGCGAGCAGGATGACGTTCTCGGCGCCGGGCAGCGGGCCGACCAGTGGGCGGCTGCTCTCGGTGTAGCCCTCCATGTAGACGGAGAGGCGCGTCGGGTCCGGATGCAGGTCGGGCATGTGACGCCCGATCAGCTCGGAGAAGATCTCCAGCTCATCCGGCCGCACGGTGCGGTCCAGCTGGTTGGGGTCGCCGGCGAGCCGGTGCAGCGCGCGGGACAGTCCGAGCTTGACCGAGATGCCGTCCGGGGAGGGCAGGCCGTAGCAGTGGGTGGGTGCCGTACGGATGAACGCCGGGCGCTCCTCGCCGAACCAGGCGTCGGGGGCGGTGGGCACGTACCAGGCGCTGACGAGGCGGCGGACTTCCACCTCCCACGGCAGGTCGGGCAACAGGTCGTTGACCCAGGGGCCGGGCGTGACGACGGCGGTGTCGAAGCGCTCACTGCCGGAGTCGGTGCGGATCTCCACGCCGTCGCCGACGGGGACGATCTCCCGGACCGTGCTGTAACGGTGGATCACGGCGCCCAACTGCTCGGCGCGGCGGGCGGCGGTCTGGATCGTCAGCTCCGGGCGGATGAACCCGGCACGGCGGTCGAGAACGGCCGCGTCGCCGTCCTCGATCCGGTACTGCGGGAACCGCTTGGCCAGGTCGTCGGTGTCCAGCACCTCGTGGTCCAGGTCGTGCTCGGCGATGGACTGAAGAACGGTGGCCATCTGTTGGTGCTCGGTGGGCCCCATCAGGAGGCATCCGGTCAGGCGGCGCAGCTCGCGGCCGGTCTCCTGTTGGAGCTGCTCCCAGAGGGCATCGGCGTGCTTGAGGAGCGGGACGTACCGGGAGTCCTCGAAGTGCGCGCTGCGGAAGATCCGGGACTCGCCGCCGGCGGCGCTGCGGTCATGGCCGGGTGCGTAGCGGTCGTATCCGACGACCTCGGCGCCGCGGGCCGCCAGCCGCCAGGCGGCCTGGCTGCCCATCGTTCCGACGCCGACCACCGCGACGCGCTTCCTGGCAGCTGACACAGGACTTTCCTTTCGTATCGCCGAGGCGCATGCTGGGCCGTCGACGTGAGGCTGTTCGATTCGAGATGGTTTGGGCGGGAGCCAGGCTCTTCTTGTGGGCCTGCGGCTCGCTGACCGCCGCGTCTCTCGCAGTCCGGCTCGCTTCGGGGGGATCCCTCGGAGGGCCGTGCCACTATGTGGAACGCTGTGCTAGAATCTGGCACAGAGAATGGCAGTGGCTCAGACGGGAGTCAAGAGGGTGTCCGGCAACAATATTGAGGATTAACAGGGGGAAATCGGATGGAAATGAAGAGCGTCACCAGATCGCTGCGGATCCTGGAGGCGGTCGCCCAGCATCAGCCCGTGACCGTGGGAGAGTTGACGAAGCTCTTCGGACTGCCGAAGTCCACCGTGCAGCGCACCCTGGTCACGCTGGCGGAGGCCGGCTGGCTGCGCGCCAACCGCAGGGACACCACCCGATGGGAGATCGGCGCCCGCGTCCTGGCCGTACGACCGGCCGCCCTGCAGGGCTCCAGCCTGTTCGCCGCCGCGCGCGAACCCATGATCCGGCTCCGCGACGCACTGAACGAGACCATCCACCTGTCGGTACCGGACGCCCTGCAGTGCATGGTCGTGGTGGACCGCGTCGACTCCGATCAGGCGGTACGCACCTTCCACACGATCGGCGACACCTCACCTCTGCACGCCACCGCCGTCGGACGGGCCATCCTCACCCACCTGCCGAGGCGGGACGTCGAAGAGCTCATCGCGGCGGGTCTGGAGCGGTTCAGCGACTCCACGCCCGTCGAGCCCGACGAGCTGCGTGCCGAGCTGGACCGGATCCGCACCGACGGCTATGCGGTCAACCGCAACCAGTACCGGCCGGGAGTCTGCGCCGTCGCCGCCGCCGTGCTCGACGAGGACGGCACCCCCCTGGCCGCCATCGCCGCCTCGATGCCCGAGGCACGGTACGACAGTGAACGTGCACCCAGCTGGGGCCGCCTCGTCGCCGACACAGCCGCGGAGATCGCACAGCGCCGCCTGGGCGCCTGAACGCAGACGACGGCCCGCAAGCCGTCGACCGAGGGCCGGCTCGCACGCATCAGCGCGCGAGCCGGCCCTCGGCTTTGCATCACTGCAGCCACCGCCCTGTGCCCGGCCGGGGCCCACCTCAAGGCCGGTCCGCTGATCGGCCGAATCCAAGCATCGTGCCGTATTGTGGCACGCTATGCTAGAATCCGGCACGGATCATGACCGTGACTCCGTGCTGGAGTCAAGAAGTGAGAACCAGGTCCACAGGTCTGAGGGGGCACCGAATGGAAATGAAGAGCGTGACCAGGTCGCTACGGGTTCTGGAGGCGGTCGCCCGACATCAACCCGTGACTGTCGGGGAGTTGACGAAGCTCTTCGGGCTGCCGAAGTCCACCGTGCAGCGCACCCTGGTCACACTCAACGAGGCGGGCTGGCTGCGCGCCAACCGCAGGGACACCACCCGATGGGAGATCGGCGCCCGCGTCCTGGCCGTACGACCGGCCGCCCTGCAGGGCTCCAGCCTGTTCGCCGCCGCGCGCGAACCCATGATCCGGCTCCGCGACGCACTGAACGAGACCATCCACCTGTCCGTGCCGGACGCCCTGCACGGCATGGTCGTCGTCGACCGCGTCGACTGCGACCACGCCGTACGCACCTTCCACGCCATCGGCGACACCTCGCCCCTGCACGCCACCGCCACCGGGAACGCCGTCCTCGCCCACCTGCGGAAGTCCGAGATAGACGAGGTCGCCGCGGGAACGCTGGAGGGCTACGGCGAGGAGACCATCACCGACCCGGGGCAACTACGCGCGGAGCTCCACCGCGTGAGAGAGCGTGGCTACGCCGTCAACCACAACCAGTACCTGCAGGGTGTCTGCGCGATCGCGGCACCCGTGCTCGACGGTGAGGACACACCGCTGGCCGCCGTGGCCGTCTCCCTGCCCGACTCCCGCTTCGAGCCCGGCCGGCTGCCCGAGCTGGGTCGGCTGGTCGCCGAGGCGGCGGCGGAGATCACCGCCCGGCACCTGGCCTGACGACGGCCCCGGCTCCGGGTCCTCACCCCGGCTGACGGCCGCACTCCCAACCCGACCCGGTCCCGCTCCCTCCCCGCTCTGGACGCGGTTGAGCAAGCTCAACCCGCCAGCGGCTGTCACCGGGCAGATCGCCGACGCGGAGGCGGGCGTCGCCCATCGGCATCACTTCACGATCACGTAGATCTTGCGCACGGTTTCGATGGTCTTCCAGACACCGACGAAGCCCGGCTTCATGACGAAGCTGTCGCCCACGCGGGCGGCCCGTCACGGTGCGTGATGCGGAGCAGCCAGGGCATGACCACCTTCATCGCACGGGCACCGCGAGGTACTGGTACTCCAGGAACTCGTCGATCCCCACCCGGCCCCCCTCACGGCCCAGCCCCGACTGCTTGACGCCGCCGAAGGGTGCGGCCGGGTTGGACACGAGACCCGTGTTCAGCCCCACCATGCCCACCTCCAGCCGCTCGCTCACCCGCAGGGCACGGTCGAGGCCCTCGGTGAAGACGTAGCCGACCAGGCCCCAGGGGGTGTCGTTGGCCCGGCGGATCACCTCGTCCTCGTCGTCGAAGGTGAGGATCGCGGCGACGGGGCCGAAGATCTCCGTGTCCATCAGGCGGCTTGCGGGATCGACGTCGGCCAGCACGGTCGGCGGGTAGAAGCAGCCGGGGCCTTCGGGCGTCCTGCCGCCGACGAGCACCCGGGCGCCGCGCTGCACCGCGTCGGCGACCAGCTCCTCGACCTTGGCGCGCCCCGTCCTGTCGATCAGCGGGCCGACGTCGACGCCGTCCCGGGTGCCCGGGCCGACGACCAGCGCGCCCATCCGCTCGGCCAGCCGGCGCCCGAACTCCTGCGCCACCGAGCCGTGCACGAAGAAGCGGTTGGCGGCCGTGCACGCCTCGCCCATGTTGCGCATCTTGGCGACCATCGCCCCGTCCACCGCCTTGTCCAGGTCGGCGTCCTCGAAGACGACGAACGGCGCGTTGCCGCCCAGCTCCATCGACGTCCGGACCACCGCCTGAGCGCTCTGGGCGAGCAGCAGCTGCCCGACGCCCGTGGAACCGGTGAAGGAAAGCTTGCGAATCCGCCCGCCGCGCAGGAGCGGTTCGCACACCTCCCCCGCACGGGAGGTCGTGACGACGTTCAGCACGCCGTCCGGCAGCCCGGCCTCCTTGAGGATCGCGGCGAGAGCCAGGCTGGACAGAGGGGTCTGCGGGGCAGGCTTGAGCACCATCGTGCAGCCCGCGGCGACCGCCGGGCCGATCTTGCGGGTGCCCATGGCCAGGGGGAAGTTCCAGGGGGTGATGAGGAGGGAGGGGCCGACCGGACGGCGGGAGAGCAACATCCGGTTGCGGCCGTCCGGCAGGGTGCTGAGGCCGCCGTCGATACGGACGGCCTCCTCGGAGAACCAGCGGAAGAACTCGGCCGCGTACGCCACCTCTCCCCTGGCCTCGGCGAGCGGCTTGCCCATCTCGGACGTCATCAGGTGGGCGAGCTCGTCGGTGCGCTCGATGATGATCTCGTAGGCGCGGCGCAGGATCTCGCTGCGCACCCGGGGTGCCGTACGCGCCCACTCCCCCTGCGCCTGCACGGCCGCTTCCTCGGCGAGCTTGGCCTCTTTCGGGCCCGCGTCGGCCACGTGGCAGAGGACCTCGCCGGTGGCAGGGTCGTCGACGGGCATGGTGGCGCCGTCCGCGGCGTCCACCCAGTCGCCACCGATGAACAACTGCGTGGGTGTGTCGGTCATGAGTTCTCTCCTGGTTGTCCGGGTCGGTGGGCGGCGGGGTCGAGCAGTTCCGCGAGGTGCAGGGCGCGGATGCCCCGGTCTCCGGCGAGGTGGTCGATCTGGGTGGCGCAGCTGAAGCCGTCGGCGACGACGACGGCCGGTGTCCGCGGGTCGATGTCGTCGAGGCGTGGCCTCAGAGCGAGGTCGGCGACAGCCATCGAGGTGTCGTAGTGCTGTTCCTCGAAGCCGAAGTTGCCGGCGAGTCCGCAGCAGCCCTCGGCCTCGTCGACCTTCCGTACGCCGAGGCGGCCGAGCAGGTCGCGGGGGTGGTGGCCCTTGAAGGTGGCGTACTCGTGGCAGTGGGTCTGCAGGACGACGTCGTCCGGCAGCGCGGGCGGGCGCCAGCCGGGTGTGGCGAGGTCGGTCAGGGCTCCGGTGAGGGTGTGGACGCGGGCCGCGACGCGCCGGGCGGCGTCGGTGCCGAGGAGTTCGGGCACGTCACGCTTGAGGGCTGCGGCGCAGCTGGGTTCGGCCACGACGATGGGCCGGTCGTCGCCGTTGTCCAGGCGGGCGACCGTGCGGGCCATGATGCGGCGCGCGAGCGACAGCTGGCCGGTGCTCACCCAGGTCAGGCCACAGCACAGGTCGTCCTCCGCCGTGCAGGCAATGCCGGCGTCGGCGAGTACGCGGCTCGCCGCCCCGGCCACCTCGGGGCGGAAGGCGCGGGTGAAGCTGTCCACGAACAGCAGCGTCTTCGCCGGTTCGCCGGTCCTCGCCGTGCGCAGGGCCCGGCGCAGTGCCTGCCGGGAGGCGAAGGCAGGAATCCGGCGTTTCGTGGTCACGCCGCCGAGGCGTGCGAGCAGGTTCCCGAGGGGGCCGCGCAGCAGCACGTTCACCGGGCGGGCCGCGTATCCGACGAGCTTGGACGTCAGGGGCAGCCAGCCCAAGGAGTAGTGGGAGCGGGGTCTGACTCTGCCCTTGTAGTGCTGGTGCAGGAACTCCGCCTTGTACGTGGCCATGTCGACGCCGACCGGACAGTCGCTGGAGCAGGCCTTGCAGGACAGGCACAGGTCGAGGGCGTCACGGACCTCGGTGGAGCGCCAGCCGTCCTGGACGGTTCCGCCCCGCACCATCTCCTGGAGCAGGCGGGCGCGGCCGCGGGTGGAGTCGTTCTCCTCCCCCGTGGCCCGGTAGCTGGGACACATCACGCCGCCGGCGTCGCTGCGGCAGCGGCCGACACCGACGCAGCGGCGTACCGCTCCCGCGAAGCCGTCCTCGTCATGCGGGAAGGAGAACAGCGTGTCGACGGGCAGCACCTCGGAGGGCGTGTGCAGCGCCAGGTCGGCGTCGAGGGGGGCCGGGGCCACGATGACGCCGGGGTTGAGCAGCCCCTCGGGGTCGAAGATCTCCTTGAAGTCGGCGAACGCCCGGATCAGCCGGTGGCTGTACATGACCTCCAGCAGCTCGCCCCGGGCCCGCCCGTCGCCGTGCTCGCCCGACAGGCTTCCGCCGTGCTCGACGACCAGGGCGGCGGCCTCCGTCAGGAACCGGCGGGTGGTGTCCCGGCCGGTGTCCGTGGCGAGGTCGAAGTCGATGCGTACGTGGACGCATCCCGCGCCGAAGTGGCCGTACAGCACGCCTGTCAGGCCGTGCGCGGCCAGCAGCTTGCGGAAGTCGCGCAGGTAGGCGGCCAAATCCTCGGGCGCGACGGCCGCGTCCTCCCAGCCGGGCCAGGACTCCGAGCCGTCGACGAGCCGGGCGGCGAGCCCGGCCCCGTCCTCGCGGACCCGCCACAGCGAGCGCCGCTCGGCCGGACCGTGCACGACCCGCCCACCGGTCATCCGGCCCTGCGCCTTGAGCACGTCCAGCAGTTCGTCGGCGCGGGCGTCGACGGCCGCCTGGTCGTCGCCGTCGAGCTCGACGTACAGCCAGGCACGCCCCTCGGGGAGGCCGGTGACGGAGTCCGGGCCACGCCGGGCACGCATGGTGGCGACGATCGCCTCGTCCATGCCCTCCACGGCGGTGGGGTTCCAGCGCAGGATCTCGGGGACGTCCTCGGCGGCGTCGACCACGTCGTCGTAGCCGAGGGTGAGCAGGGTGGAAGCCTGTGCGGTCGCCACCAGGCGGACCGTCGCTGCGGTGACGACCGCACAGGAGCCCTCGGTGCCCACCAGGGCGCGGGCCATGTCGAAGCCGTGCTCGGGCAGCAGGTGGTGCAGCTGGTAGCCGGAGACCTGGCGCGGTACCCGGCCCAGCTCGGTGCGGATCGACGCCAGATTGCCGTCGATCAGGCGGCGCACGTCCGCTTCCAGAGCGGCGACCCGCCGGACGGCGTCCGTGTCGTCCGGGTCGGCGGCCCGCAGTCCGGTGCGGTCGGCGACGGCCCGCACGCCGTCGGCCGTCACGATCTCCAGTGCCTCGACGTGGCCGCTGGTGCGCCCGTGCCGCACGGATCGGTTGCCGCACGCGTCGTTGCCGATCATGCCGCCGATGGTGCAGCGGCTGTGCGAGGAGGGGTCGGGGCCGAAGGTGAGCCCGTGCAGGGCGGTCGCGGACCGCAGCGCGTCCAGGATCACTCCGGCCTCGACGCGCGCGGTGCGGTCCACCGGGTCGATGTCCAGGATGCGGTTCATGTACCGGGAGAAGTCCAGCACGACGCCGGGCCCGACGGCGTTGCCCGCCATGCTGGTGCCGCCACCGCGTGCGGTGACGGGAACGTGTGCCTCGCGGCAGGCCCGCAGCACCGCGACGACGTCGTCGGCGCTGCGGGGGAAGACCACGGCCCTCGGCGGGACCCGGTAGTTGGAGGCGTCGTAGGCGTAGAGACCGGTGGAGCCGGGGCCGGTCTCCACCCGCAGGCCGGGAGCGGTCTCGGCGAGCCGCGCGACCAGCGGCTCCAGGGCCGTGGTGGTGCCCGTCATCGCCGTGCCGCTCCCGATGTGCCGGCCTCGACCGCGGTCGCCCACGCCTGCAGGCCCTCGTCCACCGCCGTCTCGTCGATGACGAGCGCCGGGATCATGCGGACGACCTGGTTCCAGGCGCCGCACAGCAGCAGGAGCAGGCCCTCCTCGACGGCGGCGCGCTGGACGCGGGCGGCGGTCTCGGGGTCGGGGCTGCCGTCCTCGGTGACGAACTCGGTGGCGAGCATGAGGCCGAGGCCGCGCACGTCGCCGATGCCCGGCGTCCGGTCGGCGACCGCCTCCAGGCCCTGGCGCAGCCGCTTGCCCATCGCCTCGGCGTTCTCGACGAGCTTCTCATCGCGTACGACGTCGAGCGTGGCGCAGGCCGCGGCGCAGGCCACGGCGTTGGCGCCGTAGGTGCCGCCCTGCGAGCCGGGCCAGGCCTTGGTCATCAGCTCCTCGGAGGCGGCAATGCCCGACAGCGGGAAGCCGCTGGCCAGGCCCTTGGCGGTGACGAGGATGTCGGGTGTGACGCCGAAGTGGTCGTGGCCCCAGAAGCGGCCGGTGCGTCCGACGCCGGTCTGCACCTCGTCGGCGATCAGCAGGAAGCCGTGCCGATCGGCCCGCTCCCGCAGTCCTTCCATGAACGCGGAGTTGGCGGGCACGTACCCGCCCTCGCCGAGCACCGGCTCGACGATGATCGCGGCCGTGTCGGCGGGCGAGGAGATCGTCTGCAGCGTGTAGTCGAGCTCCTGCAGGGCGAAGCGGGTGGCGGTCTCCTCGTCCCAGCCGTACCGGTAGGCGGACGGGAAGGGAGTGACGACCACGCCGCTCATCAGCGGGGAGAAACCGGAGCGGAAGCGGGTGCCGGAGGTCGTCATAGAGGCGGCGGCGACGGTACGGCCGTGGAAGCCGCCGTGGCAGACGATGACGTTCGGCCGGCCGGTGGCCTGGCGGGCCAGCCGCAGCGCCGCCTCGACGGCCTCACTGCCGGAGTTGGTGAAGAACAGGCTGTCCAGGCCGGTCGGCAGCACCTCGCCGAGCTTGTCGACGAGGCGGCGCAGCGGCTCGTGCATGACTGTCGTGTACTGGCCGTGGATCAGCGTGCCCACCTGCTCCTGGGCCGCAGCGACGACCTTGGGGTGGCAG
Source organism: Streptomyces sp. T12 (assembly GCF_028736035.1). NCBI lineage: Bacteria > Bacillati > Actinomycetota > Actinomycetes > Kitasatosporales > Streptomycetaceae > Streptomyces > Streptomyces sp. T12. The sequence goes on along the minus strand of NZ_CP117866.1, from coordinate 9,981,692 downwards.
TGCCCGGTGCTGGTGACGCCGATGCCGGCGGTGAAGTCGAGGTAGCGGCGGCCGTCCTGGTCGAAGAGGTGGACGCCCTCGCCCCGGGCCGCCACCACGGGCGTGGCCTGGCGAAGGTGCGGCGACAGTGCGGTCATGTTCGTCTCCCGGCCTCGGTGTTCGGTCTCCTGTGGTATCCCGAGCATGTCCGCGGGCTGGGGGTGCGCCAATGTGCGATCTGTCCGGCCGGGACGCGACATCCGGACGATGTGTCAGCCTCCCCGGGACATGCCGGGCCCCCGCTCACGGACCCCTCTTGCGCTGGTCAGCGCCGCTTGTCAAAGTGGCCGGGTACTCCCGGGCGCTGGGCCCGTGCTCGGCAGGGAACCCATGGAGACGCCGTGAACGACAACCACCCGGCCGGCCATGGGCCCACCCGTGCGCTCACCGTGGCCGACGTCCTGGCCCTTCCGGTCCTGGCCGCGGGACAACCCCAGGTCGTGACCGGCGTGCCCCACCTGGACCGGCCGGTCAGATGGGTCCACATCACCGAACTGACCGACCCCGCGTCCTTCCTCAAGGGCGGCGAACTCGTCCTCACGACCGGCATGCCGCTTCCGGAGGATGCGGCCGGTGTGCGCCGGTACGTCGACGAACTCGCCGACGTCGGGGCCGCGGCGCTGGTCATCGAACTCGTACGCCGCTACCACCGCCCGCCGGACGGACTCGTCGACGCCTGCCGCCTGCGCGGCCTCCCCCTGGTCACCCTCGCCAAGGATGTCAACTTCCTGGAGGTCACCCAGGTCGTGCACGCCCTGCTGCTCGGCAACCAGACGGACGCTATGCGCCGCACCCACCGCATCCACGAGGCATTCACCGCCCTGACCCTGCGCGGCGCCGGCCCGGAGGACGTGCTGCGTGCGGCGGCGGAGATGAGCGGCCGCACGGTCGTCCTGGAGAACCTGGTGCACCAGGCCCTGATCTGTGAACCGTCCGGGCTCACCGTCGAGGAGGCACTCGCCGACTGGGAACAGCGCTCCAGGGCAACCGAGCCCGGCGACAGCGCAGCGACCCGCGGGCCGGAGGGCTGGCTCACCGCCTCCGTCGAGTACCAGGGCGAGCGCTGGGGTCGCGTGGCCATGCTCCCGGCACGCACCGACGGACCGGCGTTCGGGCCGGAGGACGTCACCCTGTTGGAGAGGACCGCGATGGCACTGACCGTCGCGCGCCTCATCCACCCCACCCCATGGGAACGCACCGCACACCGGAACGCCCTGCTCGACCTCGTGGAACAGCGCCACCGTTCCGCGGATGACGCCCTCGCCCGCTGCTCGGCGCTGGGCCTGCCGGCCGATCGAAGCCGCTTCGTCGCCACCCTGGCGGACCTGCGCGCCGGGAAGGGGGGAGCCGAGACGGAGTCCCGTCTGCTGCAGGAACTGAGGACGGCAGGCATCCCGGCCCTCGTCGGCGAACTGACCCCCGACCGCCTCGGCATCCTGCTGGCTCTGCGCACCTCCCAGCCCTCGCGTCCCATCGTCGAGCGCCTGTCGGGCATAGTGCTGAGCCTGGCCCCGGGAGCAGTCGTGAGTGCCGGCTCCGAGGTCACGGACCTCACCGACACCGCCCGCTCCTTCCGCGAGGCGGCCCGCGTCGCCGAGGCCACCCCACCCGGCCAGCCCCTCCCCCCGGACCGCTCCTTCCACGAACTGTCCGACATCGGCCTGCGCCGCCTGCTGTACGCCCTCCGCGAGGACACCCGGATCCAGGACTACACCGAACGCCGGCTACGGCGCCTCATCGACCACGACACCCAGCACGGCACCGACCTGCTGACGACCCTGCGCCACTACCTCGACGCGGCCGGCAACAAAACCACCGCCGCCCGCCGTGGCGGCCTCTCCCGCGAGACGATGTACCAACGCCTGCGCACCATCGAGCGCCTCCTCGCCCGCGACCTCGAATCGGGCGACCAGCGCACCGAACTCCACGTCGCCCTCACCGCCCTCGACGTGATGCGAGCCAACTGACGCAGAACCCCGGGGAGATGTGCGTCCGGCAGTCGGGGGCAGCTGTGGTGCTCGCCGCGGCGGTCGCGGCCCTGGTCTCGTTGGCGGCGATGCTCGTCGCCACCCCGGCTCAGGCGGCCACCACCAGCGCCGTGCGCGGCATTGGTTCCGGCCGGTGTCTCGACGTGCCGGGCGCCGACCAGACCGACGGCACGAACCTGCAGATCTGGGACCGCAACGGCGGGACCAACCAGCAGTGGACGTTGACGGACAGCAACCAGCTGACCGTGTACGGCAACAAGTGCCTGGATGTCCCGGGCCACGCCACCACGGCCGGGACCCGGGTGGCGATCTGGTCCTGTAACGGCGGTACGAACCAGCAGTGGCGGGTGAACTCCGACGGCACGATCGTCGGCGTGGAGTCCGGGCTGTGCCTGGACGTGTCGGGCGGCGCCACGGCCAACGGCACGGCGGTGCAGCTCTGGTCGTGCAACGGCGGCAACAACCAGAAGTGGACCGGCCTGTCCGGGGCGGGCAACTCGTGTGCTCTTCCGTCGACGTACCGGTGGACCTCGACGGCTCCGCTGGCGCAGCCGTCGAACGGCTGGGTCGCGCTGAAGGACTTCACCACCGTGACGTACAACGGCAAGCACCTGGTCTACGCGACCACCTCTGACGGATCGTCGTGGGGCACGATGGCGTTCAGTCCCTTCACGAACTGGTCGGACATGGCGACGACCACCCAGACCGGGATGAGCCAGGGCGCGGTGGCGCCCAAACTGTTCTACTTCGCGCCCAAGAACATCTGGGTGCTGACCTCAAATGGGTGGGGCACCGCCTGGCCCTTCACCTACCGCACGTCCAGCGACCCCACCAACCCCAACAGCTGGTCCGCCCCGCAGCCGCTGTTCAGCAGGCCGACACCGAGAGCAACCCCATCGCGGGCAAGGCCAACAGCGGTGCCACCTGGACCAACGACATCAGCCACGGTGACCTGGTCCGCAACAACCCCGACCAGACCATGACCGTCGACCCCTGCAACCTGCAGTTCCTCTACCAGGGCAGGACCCCCACATCGGACGGCTCCCCCTACCTGGAACTGCCGTACCGGCCGGGCGTGCTCACCCTGCAGCGCTGACCCGCGCCCACATGATCAAAAGCTCGTGACCATGCCCATAAGGCCCGCCATGGTTCCCATACACAGACGACTGATGCGTACGCCCCTGTCTCCCGCTGCTTCACGCTGGCGAGCGCCGGCCATCCCCTGCCGCTGATCGCCCTCTACACCGACGGGCTGGCAGGCCACCACGTCGCCGAGTGGGACATCGAGCCCGAGATATGGCGAGCCGCCGATCAGCTGCGGCTGATTCGCGATACCTCCCTGATCTGCGAGGTCTCCGACGCCAGCAACATCGCTGCGCACCTGCGCCGGGCCCGCGCCTTCGACGAGGGCGGCCGGGGCCTGTTGCTCGTCGCCCAGCTCACCCAGGGGTGGGGCACCCGGCACACCACCAACGGCGAGACGATCTGGTGCGCGCAGACCCTCCCCCAGCCTGAGCCGCACTGAGATCCAAGCCCGCGGACCGTCGCCCGCCGCGCGGCAGGGAACGGCAACGGCACCGCATGTCGGTGCGGGAGCCCGCCGCCTCGCGAGGGCGGGCACCACAATCCGGCCGACGGGGCCTGGTACGCCTTACCGAAGCGGCCCGAGCACGGTGGCAGGGGTCGGCATTCTCCACCGTCGGGGTGAGCCGCGCGGTTTCAGGAATCGGATGTTCCCGGTCGGATCCATGATGCTCTTGGTCGGTCGTGCCGTCACCAGCCTGTCGGCAGACCGGCGATGAACGAGGTGAGCCGGTCGGCGATGAGTCGGTCGTCCTGGGCCGAGCAGTGCCAGTCGCAGCCGAGGAAGTCCAGGCCCGAGTCGTCGAGGAACCAGTAGCGGACTCGGCTGTCGCCGGCGTCGTTGCGCGGTCCTACTCAGGACGGCCGACGGCCGACGGCCGGACACAGGCCGCTCGCCACCCGCCTGGGAGACAGGACGTCACTTCGGCCATCCGTCGATCGTCGGGGCCCCCGCCAAGTGGCTGGAGAAGATCGCCGTGCTGCCTGAAGGGAGGCCGGGGGCGCCTCACGAATAGGGCAGGACCGCCTCCCCGGTGCCGGCCGGACTGACGTGCAGGGAGCTGTCCGGGCCGCCGATCCGCACCTGCCAGGCGTGGGCGCTGTCGGTGGTGACCCGCAGGCGGTCGCCCGTACGACGCAGGTGGAAGCGGGCCGTCTCACCGGGGCCGTCGCTGCGCGGGATCACGACGGTGCGCTCGGCGCCGTCGGCGAAGGCGTGGACGCGCAGCTCGACGCCCTCGGCCCAGGCGGAGACCGGGCGCTGGTCGTCCGCACCGAGCGGGATGACGGAGTCGGGGCGGGCGAGCAGCGGCAGGGTGTGCAAGCCGTGCTGTTCGCGCACCCAGCGCGGGCCGGTGACCTGGCCGCCGGTGAGGATGTTGGTCCACGTACCCTCGGGCACGTAGTACTCGACCGTGCCGTCCTCGGTGAAGACCGGAGCGACGAGCAGATCGTCGCCGAGCATGTACTGCCTCTCGAGCGTGGCGGCGGCCGGGTCGTCCGGGAACTCCAGCACCATCGCGCGCATCACGGGGACGCCGGTGGCATGCGCCTGCTGGGCCGCGTGCTGGAAGTAGGGCGCCAGGCGGTGCTTGAGCAGGGTGAACTCGCGGGTCACGTCGACGGCTTCCTCGCCGAAGTCCCACGGCACGCGGTACGACTTGCTGCCGTGCAGCCGGCTGTGCGAGGACAGCAGGCCGAACTGCGTCCAGCGCTTGAAGACGGCCGGGGTCGGCGTGCCCTCGAAGCCGCCGATGTCGTGGCTCCAGAAGCCGAAGCCGGACAGGCCGAGGGAGAGACCGCCGCGCAGCGACTCCGCCATGGCGTTGAAGTGCGACTCGCAGTCGCCGCCCCAGTGCACGGGGTACTGCTGGCCGCCCGCGGTGGCGGACCGGGCGAAGAGCAGGGCCTCCCCCTCCCCGCGCTCCTCGCGGAGCAGCTCGAACACCGCCTGGTTGTACAGATGGGTGTAGTAGTTGTGCATGCGCTCCGGGTCGGAGCCGTCGTGCCAGACCACGTCGGTGGGGATGCGCTCGCCGAAGTCCGTCTTGAAGCAGTCGACGCCGACGTCCAGCAGGGTGCGCAGCTTCCCGGTGTACCAGTCGCGGGCCGCGAGGTTGGTGAAGTCCACCAGGGCCATGCCTGGCTGCCACAGGTCCCACTGCCAGACGCTGCCGTCCGGTCACCGCACCAGGTAGCCCTCGCGCATGCCCTCGGCGAACAGTTCCGACTTCTGCGCGATGTAGGGGTTGATCCAGGCTGAGATGCGCAATCCCTGCTGCTTGAGCCGGGCCAGCATGCCGGCCGGGTCGGGGAAGGCGTCCGGGTCCCACACGAAGTCGCACCACTGGTACTCGCGCATCCAGAAGCAGTCGAGGTGAAAGACGCTCAGCGGGATGCCGCGCTCGGCCATGCCGCCGACGAAGCGGTTGACGGTGGCCTCGTCGTAGTCGGTGGTGAAGGAGGTGGTCAGCCATAGGCCGAGCGCCCAGGCCGGGGGCAGTGCCGGGCGGCCGGTGAGGGCGGTGTAACGCTCCAGAATCTGCTTGGGGGTCGGACCGTGGACGACGAAGTACTCGATGGACTGGTCCTCGACGCTGAACTGGACCTGGCCGACGGACTCGGAGCCGACCTCGTAGCCGACTTTGCCGGGGTGGTTGACGAAGACGCCGTAGCCCCGGTTGGTCAGGTGGAACGGGACGTTCTTGTAGGCCTGTTCGCTGCTGGTGCCGCCGTCCGCCTGCCAGATGTCCACCGCCTGGCCGTTGCGGACGAGCGGGGTGAACCGCTCTCCCAGGCCGTAGACCAACTCACCTACGTCGAGGGAGAGTTGCCCCAGCATGTGGTGGCGTCCTTCGCCGTCGGTGACGAATCCGGTGCCGCGCTCGCCGACGGAGGTCAGCATCCGGCCGTCGGCGGTGAACTCCAGGCGCCATGGCCGGGAGGTATCCACGCGCAGCGTCGTCCGCCTGCGCTCAGCTCCACCACCTCGCCGTCCCGGCGCACTTTGCCGGCACCCGGCTCTGCGCCGGGCAGCACGAACTCCGGCCCGCGACGCACCGAACCGGCGCCACCTGATCGGCCTCGGCCACCGGCGCATCGCCATGATCAGCGGCCCCGATCACGCGTTCTGCCTGGCGCGGATGGCCGGTTACCGCTCGGCCCTGGAGGCGGCCGGGCTTCCGGTGGACCCGGAGCTGATCGTCAGCATGCAGCTGACCCGGGAGGATGGGCACGCCGCGGCGGCCGAACTGCTGGCCCGCCCCGACCGGCCGACCGCGATCTTCACCGCGAACGACATGCAGGCGCTCGGCGTCTACCAGGCCGCACGCGAGGCCGGCCTGCGCATCCCGGAGGACCTGAGCGTGGTCGGCTACGACGACGTACCGGTCACGGCCTGGGTGGACCCGCCACTGACGACCGTGCACCAGCCGCTGAACGAAATGGCCGCCGCCGCGACGGAGTTGGCCCTGCCCCTCGGCCGCGGCGAGAAGATCCCTCAGCTCGGCCTCGAGATCGCCACCCACCTCGTGGTCCGCGAGAGCACGGCCCCGCCGCCGCAGGACTGAGCCTCCGGGGACGGGAGGAGTGCCCTCCGGGGACGGGAGCAGTGCTCCGCAGCACCGCCGGCGCAGAGTCATCTTGTCGGTCACGGCCGAGTGACCCCCGAGCCCGGCCGGACAGGGCGGGGCCTTCATCGGCCCCCTGCTCGCCGTTGACTCCAGTACCGCCTGCCTCGCCGGAGCCGCTGTTTTCGTCCTCGTCCTGGCCGGGCACGTATGGCTGATGCCGCAGTAGATCCCCGGCCGGGTCCGCACCCGGCAGCAGGCCGGCATGCGCGCGCGGCCGGGTCCCAGGCGGCTGTGTGAGAGGCAGCTGGGCGGAGACGACCAGCAGCGAGGAGAGGGCGAACAGCCAGGCCGACTTCTCGGTCATGACTGCTGCCCGACCCGCCGACTGGACGGGCATGGCGAGGCTGCGGCCCGCTGCCGGGTACGTCGTCCTGCTCACACTCGGTCAGATGCTGGTCGTTCCGGCCGCCCACGCCTGGGTTCCTGACCTCGCCGACGCCGGTCGCGACGGCCTCCACACCGGCGCGCTGTCCTCGGTCTTCGGTCTGATCGTTCCAGTCGGCAGCTCGGTCACCGGCTCCCTGCTCGACCCAGGCCTGCCTGCCGCAGTGCCTGGCTGATCCTCGCCGCAGTGCCGACCCTAGCGGTGGCGCTGCCACCCGAGGGCAGGTCTACGGATCCGCTTGGCGCATCCGGGTACTGGCTGCCTTCCCGCTCCGACGTCCATGAGGCGGCGACGGTGATCAGAGCTGCAGGTGTGCGTCCAGGCCCGCGAAATCATCCACGAACACCACGAACTCCTTCGCGATCTGTGCGCCGAGTACCGGGTGGGCCTGCTGCGGCCGCGCCGTCAGCTCCGCCGGACCGCCCCGAGCTGGGCCCGGTGCAGGTCCGGGGCGGTGAATCGTTGCGCAACCGTGCGCAGGACGCGGGCCATCGCCTGGGCGGGTGGGGTGGCGGGGCGTGCCGCGGCGCGTGCGAGGAGGATGCGGCGGGTGGGGGCCGGGACGTCGGAGGCGAACGGCAGGAGGCGTACGTCGCTGCGTCGGCTGGTGAGGGCCAGACGGGGGGCGAGCGCGACGCCGAGACCGGCGGCGACCATGGCCTGCGCCTCCTGGTAGTCGTGCGATGAGTAGGCGATGCGCGGCTCGAATCCCGCCTGGCGACAGCTTCGGCGCAGGACGTCGGCGACGGGGTGGTTGTCGGCACGGATGATCCACTCCTGGTCGGCGAGGTCGCCCAGGCGCACGGAGGGATGTGTGCGCAGGGGTGAGTCGGCGGGGACGACCAGCACCGTGGGGTCGTCCAGCAGGTGGGTGAGGGCGAGCGCCGGATCGTCGAGGCGGTTCCATTCGTAGTCCCAGAGCAGCCCCTGCTCCACCTCGCCGCTGTGCAGCATCTCCCGGAGCTCCGCGAGGACCCCGGCGCGTACCTCGATGCGGATTCCTGTGTGGCGGCGGCGGAAGCGGGTGAGCGCGAGCGGCAGCAGGGACGCGCTCGCAGTAGGGAAGGAACCGAGCCGCAAGGTGCCCTGGTCGAGGGCCGTGAACGAGTCCAAGTCGGCTTGCGCTGCGCGCAGTTCACGGCGGATCGCCTGACCTCGCTCGGCCAGCGCGGCACCCGCCGGGGTGGGGCGGATACCACGTGGCAGCCGCTCGATCAGGGGCTGCCCTGCCTCCTGCTCCAGCAGCGACATCTGCTGGGAGGCGGCGGACGTGGTCATACCGAGGGCTTCCGCCGCGGCAGTGAGTGAACCGCGTTCGGTGGCCTCGGTGAGCAGCAGCAGACGGCGCACGTTGAGCATGCCGTCGACTTTAGCTGAGCTAAACCCAGGTGAAGCGAACTGCGATTGTTCCGAAGTCATGCCTCTGCGAAGGTCTGCGCAATCGCCGAGCGGTTCACCGGCCCGCAATGCGCCCGTAACCGCTGCCTCGGCGCTTCTCCCTATCTCCGTTGATCCAGGAAGAGCCTCAGACGTGCACATTCCCGCGACATTGGTGCGTGGCGGCACAAGCAAGTGCTGGCTGTTCAACCAGGTCGAAGTCCCTTCCGACCGTGGCGACCTCGAAAGGCTGCTGGTCGCCGCGTACGGCGCCACCGACCCCGTGGAGCTGGACGGGGTGGGCGGCGCAACCCCCACCACCTCGAAAGCGGCCGTGGTCAGCGCCTCAGCCCAGCCCGGCGTCGACGTCGACTACCTGTTCGCTCAAGTCGGCATCGGAACGGGCTCGGTGGAATGGACGAGCAACTGCGGCAACTGCGCCACCGGCGTCGCCCTGTACGCGGTGACCAAAGGAATGGTTCCGGTCACCGGCGACCGGACGCGCGTGGTGATGCGCAACACCAATACCGGCGCGGTCCTCGAAGGGACCGTCGACACCCCCGGCGGCGTGGTGCACCACTTCGGCCGCCAGACGGTACCCGGCACGCGTGCCGGCGGCGTCGCGGTCGGCCTCACCTTCCGCGACCCGGCCGGTGGCACCACCGGATCGCTGCTCCCCACCGGCCAGGCCGCCCAGGACCTGCGGGTCGGCGCCGCCGAGCCGGTTCGCGTGAGCATGGTGACCGCAGGAGCTCCGGTCGTCTTGGTCGACGCCGCCAGTGCAGGGCGTACCGGTGCCGAGTCACTGGAGCGGATGAGCGCAGACGTCCCCTGGCTGCGCACCGTCCGTCATACCGCCGCACCCCTGATGGGTCTGGACCAGCCGGGCGAGGAACCGGGCGACGCGGTGCCCAAGGTGGGCCTGGTCGGCCCGCCGGTGCCGTACAGCACCACCCTCGGCGAACCGGTCGGTGCCGAGGACTACGACGTCTCGGTGCGCATGCTCACCATGAACGCCCCGCACCCCGCGATCGGCCTGACCTCTGCCGTCGCCGTCGCGGCGGCCGGGCTCCTGGAGGGGTCCGTGGTCTCCCGGGCCACGGGCGGCCCGACCGACGAGTGGTTGCGCCTCGGCACGCCCGCCGGCGTCGTCGCGGTCCGCTGCACCGATGTGAGGGACGGCCTGCCGCACCGGGTCACCGTGCAGCGCGCGGCCCGACTGCTCGCCGACGCCCGAATCTACGTACCGGAAGCAGGCAGCCCGCAAGCCGCCTGAGCCGCGACGAACATCACCTCGGTCAGGCCGGCTCCCAGCCGTCCGCACCGGGATACCCTCGCGCCCCCGGGGCGCGCCACCCCGTCCCCACCGCACCAAGGACAAAGATGTCTGCTGAAGTGATCTCCATAGGCGCCCTGCTGGTGATGTTCGTGGTCGGCACCGTGCTGCCGATCAACCTGGGCATCCTCGCCTTCGTCGCCACCTTCGCCGTCGGCACGGCCTCGCTCGGCCTCACCGAGGACGAGATCTTCGAGGGGTTCCCGGCGAAGCTCTTCGTCACCATCGTCGGAGTCACCTACCTGTTCTCCGTCGCCCGCCGCAACGGCACCATCGACTGGCTCGTCGCGGCCGGGGTGCGGCTGGTACGCGGCAAGGTCGCGCTGATCCCCTGGGTGCTGTTCCTGGTGGCCGCCCTGCTGACGGCGTTCGGTACGTTCACCCCGGCCGCGGTCGCGATCCTCGCGCCGATCGGCATGAACTTCGCCTACCGCTACAAGCTCAATCCGCTGGTCGTCGGCATGATGGTGATCAGTGGCGGGCACGCGGGCGCCTTCTCCCCGCTGGCCGTCTCCGGTGCGCTGGTGCTCGGCCTCGTCGACAAGACCGATCTGCAGGTCTCCGCCGTGGCGCTGTTCAGCGCCAGCTTCGTGATCAACCTGGTGCTCTCGATCCTCACCTACGCCCTGCTCGCCAAGCGTCCCGCACCCCTGGCCGAGGGCGCCGCACAGGCAGCCGACGACGAGGACCTCGCCGTCTCCGGCAGGCCCGATTGGCGGCAGTGGCTCACCCTCGCCTCTCTGGCGGCCCTCGTCGTCGGCGCGCTCGGCTTCCACCTGGAGATCGGCTTCCTTGCGCTGGCTGCCGGCGCCCTGCTGGCCCTGGTGGACATGAAGCGGCAGGAGAAGGCCGTGGACGGCGTCAGCTGGTCCACCCTGCTTCTGGTCGCGGGCATGATGACGTACATCGCGATGCTGGAGAAGGCCGGCATCATCGAGGAGATCTCCGAACACGCGGCGGGCCTCGGCGCCCCGGTCGTCGTCGCCCTGCTGCTGTGCTTCACCGTGGCCATCACCTCCGCCTTCGCCTCCTCCACCGCGATCCTCACCGCGATCATCCCCATCGCCGTACCGCTGCTGCTCTCCAGCCACCTCAGCGCCGCCGGACTGATCGCCGCGCTCGCCGTCTCCACGACGATCGTCGACACCTCTCCTTTCTCGACCAACGGAGCACTCGTCCTCAGCAACGCTCGCGGGGTGGAACCCCGCCGCTTCTACCGCCAGGTCATCGGCTACACCGGTGGAATCGTCGCTCTCGGTCCTGTCGTCGCCTGGGGCGCGCTGGTCCTGCCCTGGTCGTAGCGCGATAGGGAACTGCGGACGTCGGGCTGGCGTGGGCACGGGGGCTCCAAAGGACTCGGGAGGATTCTGTAACGGCACAGCGGTTGGGCGCCCCGGCTACTCCGGGCGGACGGAGAGGCGCAGCAGCACCGCCGACGGGGCCGACGGGACAGAGACGTCGAGGGCCGAGGCCTTCGCGTCCCAGGCGGCCTGGACCTTGGTGATGGAGGGGTACAGGGCGTCGATGTCGACCCGCGCACCGCGAAGGGTCGGGAACGGAAGGACGGCCGACTCCTCGGAGCCGTCGCCGGGGCGCCGCCAGACCGTGACGTATGTGGTGCCCGGGGTGTGCAGGGCCAGGGCGATCCACGGGTCGTACCAGCCGGGGAGGCCCAGCGGCCAGGCGGGGGTGGCGGTGGCCAGGTCGGCGCGGATCGACTTGTGGACGGTGATCGCCTCGTGCACCAAGGCAAGGGCGTCGGGGGCGAGTTCGGGGAGGAGGCCGGAGAGGTGGACGCGGCCGAGGAGGGCGCCGGCCATGGTGAAGGCGACCTCGTCTAGGGAGTTGTCGGGCACCGGGTAGGCCCACACCGCCCCCTGCTCCGGGGTGACCGCGGTGGGCGCCGCCGCCGCGATCGGGGCGTACAGCTCCAGGTTCTGTTGGTCGGTGGTGGAGTGCAGTTGGACGCGGGAGAGGAGGGCGTAGTCGGAGCGCATGCCGCCGGAGGCGCAGCTCTCCAGGACGAGGTCCGGGTGACGGTCGAGGACGCCGTCCAGCCAGTCGAGGTAGGCGCGGTTGTGGCCGAGCAGGCCGTCCGCCGGGGACTCGCCGGGGTGGCTGCTGGTGCCGGGACCGGCGTCGACGTTGTAGTCGAGCTTGAAGTAGCCGATGCCCAGGTCGGCGACGAGCCGGTCCACCACCTGGTCCAGGTGGGCGCGGGCGGCGGGGTGGCGCAGGTCGAGGTGGTAGCGGCCGTTCGCGTTGACGCGGGCGCCGTGACGGCGGAAGAACGCCTCTTCGGGCAGGGTGGTGGCGATCGGGCTGTGCACTCCCACCACCTCCGGTTCCAGCCACAGTCCCGGGACCATGCCGCGCTGCCGTATCCGGTCCATGACGTCCCCCAGGCCGCCCTTCCCGGGGAATCGGGAGGTGGAGGGCTCCCACGCGCCGACGGTGGTCCACCAGCCGCCGTCCTCGTCGTCGTACCAGCCGGCGTCGATGACGAAGTACTCGGCGCCGGCCTCGGCGGCGGCGTCGATGTGCGGCAGCAGGCGGGCCGTGGTGGGGTCGCCCATCAGGCAGTTCATGTAGTCGTTGAAGATGACGGGGAGGTGCTGGTGGTCGGAGTGCGGGCGGCGGATCGCCCGCCGGTAGCGGGTCAGGGCGGCGAACGCCTTGTCGATGCCGCCGGTCTCGGTGAGGGCGAGGGCCACCGGTACGGTCGTGAAGCCCGCCCCCGGCTCCAGCCGGTGCGACCAGCCGTGACGGACATTGCTGGGGCCGGACAGGGACAAGAACCCCGTGTCCGCGTTCTCCCCGCACTCCCACTGCCAGCCGCCCCCGCTGGTCTCCAGCTGCCACAGCCAGGTCCGCCCCGTGGTGCGATCGCTGAGGGCTCCCAGAGGCAGGTGACCGGCGCTGGACCAGGAGCCCTTCCCGGCCAGGGTGAAGACGCTCTTGCGGTAGGGCTGGTGGACGAGGCGGCCGTTGATGTCCGGGACGGCCTGGCGCAACGGGCGCCGCTGCCAGCGGTACTCGCCCATCCACTCGTTCTCCGCCCACAGCAGGTCCGCGGTCTCCAGCTGTGCGGGGTCCGTGGTCAGCACGCCGAGGACGAGGGAGGTGACCGACTCCAGGTCGATCGGGTGGCCACCCCCGTTGCGCAGCTCCACATGGCTGCGCAGGACCGGGATGCCGTCGGGCGAGCGATAGACCACGTCCACGGCAAGGTCCGTCTCGGGGTCGTGCAGGCAGACGGTCAACTGGTGCCACTCCCCGTCGCGCCGGGCGTCGTGGCCGAGGTAGCGCAGTCGCGCGCCGACGCTGTCAACCTGGCGCCGACTCGACGCGTCCCGGCCCTGCCCGCTCACGACGGACTCGACCAGCGGCTGCGCCCCCCTCGCACCGGCCGGCCTGGGCGCGGTGTCGGAGGTGCCGAGGTGGCGGAGGCGTGGACGGCCGTCCTGGTCGGCATCGATGACGAGGCTCAGGGCGTCGTGGCCCCAGGAGACGAGACTGCGGATGTCACTCATGTTCAGGTGCTCCTTCAATTCTGCGGTGTCAGCGGGCAGCTACTTCGGGTTGAAGGTGACCCGCATGTGGTTGTCGAACCTGACGTCCCGGACGAGGTAGCCGTCGCCGGGGTTGATGGCGATGCAGTCGAGGTGCTCGGTGAGCTCGGAGTTGCTCAGGAAGCAGCCGTCGATGGTGGCGTTCTGCGCGCAGGGGGACGGTCGGGAGGAACGAGTTCGAGTAGGGCTGCCCCACGTCGTACCGGTCGCTGTCTTCGCATGCCGTCGGGGCCCCCGTAGGTGGATCAGGTCCCTGCGGTTGACGCCCGCGGCCCGTCCCCGTCGCCGACGCGGAAGCAGACCTTGAGGGTCGCCGAGTGGGGGTGAAGACGGTGCTGCGGGAAGGTGTCCGGGCCGCAGGAGGCACTGCCGAGCCCGTAGTGGGCCAGATCAAGGGTCAGCCAGAGGATGCCGTCCGGGACGAGATCGCTGGTGTGCCGTGCGGCCTCCATCGCCTCGGCCGTCCACGGCCGCAGGGACACGTCGATGCCAGTGGGTGCGGAGAGGCCCAGGACCTGGCCGTCGGCCCAGCGGATCGCCGCATCACGCACTCCGCTGCGGTTGCCGTTCTCCTGCGGCCGCACGTAGGGCGTCTGCAACTGTTCCACGGTGGCCCGGAACCTGCCGAGACGGGCGGCCCGCCCGCTGTCCCGGTAGGACTCGCCGGGCCCGTACCCGTACCAGTCGAGGCTTGCGGCGCCGCCGGGCAGACCGAGCCGGATCCCGAGTTTGGGCAGGGTGGCCGGCTGCGGCGGCCCGTCTGCGTGGCGGCGGTCCTCGTAGTCGGTGGCGAGCCGGCCGACCGGCGTGAGGTCCAGCTTCAGCTCGAGGGCTCCTGAGTCGTAGGCGCTCCAGGTCCAGCGGCCCGACATGCCTGCGTCCTGGCCGACGGCCCGGCTGACGGTGTCGACGACCAACTGCTCACCTTGAACGGTGCAATCGACGGTGCGGTGCACCAGCCGGTGCAGCCCCAGCTCCCGCCACATCCGTTCCTGTCCCTCGCCCCCGCGGTCGTTGTCCGTGAGGGCTCGCCAGAGGTCGAGCCGGGGAGCTGCCAGCGCCAGGTTACCGAGTCGGCGGAGTTCGCCGTGGGCGGTGAACTCGGCCTCACCCAATGACCATCCCCCTGCCGTCCGCTCCGGGCGGACGGGGACCGGGTCGTGGCGCGGCTCCTCGTGCGTCGGCAGCACCAGTTGCGTGAAGGCGATCTCGTGCCCGGCCGGGACCCCGTTGTGGTCCTTGGCGAACAGGGCGCGCACGGTCAACACGTGTTCGCCGCCGGCCGACGGGGCCGTGGTCACAGGTTCGTCGAGGCTCACCTCATGGCTGGTACGGGCCGCTATCGGCGGCAGGTCCAGGACGCCGTCCGCGACCAGGACCCCGTCAACCTCCAGGCGCCAGTCGAAGGCGAGGCAGGAGGTGTCGAGGAAGTCGAAGTCGTTGCGGATCCGCAGCGCAAGCCGATCGGACACTCGCTCAAGTCGCATACGTACGGGGGCGATGACGGCCTTGTACTCAACGAGGCCGGGCGAGGGCGTGCGGTCGGGGAGGACGAGTCCGTCGGCGATGAAGTTGCCGTCGTGGACCACCTCCCCGAAGTCGCCTCCGTAGGCGTAGAACGGCCGGCCGGCGTTCGGACCCTCGGCGGTCTTCTGGAGGATGCCGTGGTCGATCCACTCCCATACGAAGCCGCCGTGCAGCCGGGGATACCGGTCGAACAGCTCCTCGTACTCGCACAGGCCGCCCGGGCCGTTGCCCATCGCGTGCGCGTACTCGCAGAGAATGAACGGCAGTTGTCGGCGGTGCGCGTCAGCTGCGGCGTCGGTGGTGCGGGGCTCGGTGTGCGTCCCGATGAGGGCGGCCTCGTCGAGGGGGACGTACATCCGGCTGTAGACATCCACGAAGGAGCTGTCGTAGTCGCCCTCGTAGTGGATGAGACGGTCCGGATCGCGGCGACGGGTCCACTCGGCCATCGCCCGGATGTTGTCCCCCTTGTCGGCCTCGTTCCCCATCGACCACATGACGACGCTGGGGTGGTTCTTGTCGCGTTCGACCATCCGCTGCACACGGTCCACGAAGGCGTCGCGCCAACGGCCGTCGGCGGAGGGGTTGTTCTTCCAGCCGAGCAGTCCGAACCCGTGTGTCTCCAGGTCGCATTCGTCGATCACCCACAGGCCGTACTCGTCGCACAGGTCGAGGAACCGGGCGTCGGGCGGGTAGTGGCTGGTGCGGACCGCGTTGATGTTGTGCCGCTTCATCAGCAGCACGTCGGCACGCATGGTCTCCAGATCGAGAGTGCGGCCGGTCTCCGGATGCCATTCGTGGCGGTTGACGCCCCGGAAGCGGAGGGGCGAGCCGTTGACGGTGATCAACCCGTCGACGATCCGGACGGTGCGGAAGCCGACGGAGAGGGTGACGGTCTCTCCCGCGGAGCGCAGCGTGCCCGTGTACAGCCGCGGCGTCTCGGCCGTCCAGGGCTCGACGTGGGCGATCCGGTGCGGCTCGCCCACGGGCAGGCCGGTGATGCCGAGTTCGGGGAGGTCCACCACCGCGGGGACATCGCACTCGACGCGCAGCAGTCCCTCGCCGGTGCGGTGGTCGAAGTCCGCGTGCACGAAGTGGTCGCCGATCGCCCCCGGACGCCGCTCCGTCAGGTGGACGGAGCGGAAGATACCGGAGAGCCACCACATGTCCTGGTCCTCGAGATAGCTCCCGGCGGACCACTGGTGGACCCGGACGGCCAGTACGTTGCGGCCCTCCCTCAGTGCTGGGCCGGCGTCGAACTCGGCCGGCAGCCGGCTGCCGGTCGACCAGCCGAGCTCCATGCCGTTCAGCCAGACCGTGAAGTGCGAGTCCACGCCCTCGAACCGCAGGACCCAACGGGAGCCGGGAGCGACGGAGTCGAGGCCGAACACCCGGCGGTACTCCCCCCTGGGGTTGTCCTGCGGCGGGTGCGGCGGATCCACCGGGAACGGGTAGGCGATGTTGGTGTAGGCGGGCAGCCCGAAGCGGGCCTGGCTCACACCGAGGAATTTGCCGTGCTCGTCCCGCAGCCCTTCCATCTGCCACATTCCGGGAACGCGCAGATGGTCCCATCCCGAGTCGTCGAACCCGGGCTCCTGGAATCCTTCGGTCATCTCCCCGACGGACGGGCTCAGCCGGAACCGCCACCGGCCGTCCAGATCGATCCTCCGGGCATCACTGGGAGCGCTCGCCCTGGGCGCCAGACGGCCCTCGCCCGGGCTGAACGAGGCAAGCCGCCGACTCGTCGGGGTGTGCAGGGTCATGAAGCGCCTCCCTAGCGGGGTCAATGGTCGGTTGTGACGTCGGCCGCAGGTCGGCCAACGGCCCCTTCCAGTACGCGAGTTCCGGTCACCCGGCCATGGGGCCAGATCCATTTCGGACGGGCTCGTCGCGGTCGCAGCGCAGGCTGCCGTCGACCACCCGTGCGGCGCCTCCGCTCCTGGAGCCGGATACGCCGCGGATGTAGCTGACGTACATGTGGTGCAGCCCGTCGTGCCAGATGATCTCCGGTGCCCAGAAGGTGTTCCTTCCCCACTCGGTGTCCAGGCCGGTGAGGGTGCCCCGGTACGTCCAGGTGCGGCCGCCGTCCGCGGACGCGGCCACGCCCCGCGGCCTGCGCTTCGGCGTTCACCAGTGAATTTCCTTGCCTGTGGAGGATTTTCGCCGTACGGAACACGAAGGGGCGGCGGCGCCTGCCTGTGGCCGCCCGCCTGTTGCGACACAGCGACGCGCAGGAGCCGCGGACACCGGCGCCAGGCGCGCACACCGAGCACATGGAGCACGCCCGCGCACGCGTGATGGACGGCCTGAGCCACTCCGCGGAGCTCGGGGTGGCTCGCCTGCATGGTCCGGCCGGTCACCGAGCATCTGGACATAAAGCAGCCACAGCCCATGGGGCTGGCCAAACCCATCCAAGGCCGAGCCCTGCACATCATCCAGGCCTCATCACCGCCACCAAAGCACAAGACCACAAGGCAGCACTCAGAACCACGCAATGCGCTCCCCCACCCCATCGGCGCCGCAAGGCACCACCGCGGTTCACCATCACCGCGCAAGGTCGAAAGGGTCGGATTCCTCGTCCTTCAAGAACAGGACCGCAGCGAACACATCCCCACCGACAAGGAACTCGCCGAGATCGCACAAGAAGTCGGCCTCCGTGGCGAAGCCGCGCAACGCAAACGCCTCGCAGACCAGAAGCCAGGGAGGCACGGAGCGAACTCCGCCCAAGCGACGAAACTGCCCACACCGCCGAAACCTAGCGGCGCCGACCTCGAGCCATTCCTCGGCCACTGGAGCCCCTACGGACCCCGCCCCTACTGAGCCCTGACAGCGCACCAGAACGAGCGTCATTTCAGCGTCAAGATATCGCCCCTAACGCCCACAGCGCACATAACACGCACCGACAAAACCACAGGTCAGGAGCCCTTTGCCGCCGACTCAAGAATCGCCACACACTCCACATGATGAGTCATCGAAAACAAGTCCATTGAGGTCTTCTCGACAACGTGATGGTGGCGGTGTGTGACGGGATGCGGGTTCCCGTTCGCGGCCTAGTTCTGCGGTGCCAGGGTGCGTAGGACGTCGAACTCGTTGCCCTCGGGATCGGCCATGACCACCCAGTTTCGGTCTGAGCCCTGGCCCACATCCGTCGTGGTGGCGCCGAGGCCGAGCAATCTGGTCACCTCGTCCTCGGTGCTGCCGTCGATCGGGCTGACGTCGAGGTGAAGCCGGTTCTTGACGGTCTTACCCTCGGGCACCTGGATGAACTGCAGGGTGGGCGGCATCTGGCGGGCCCGAATATCCTCGACGGTCGGCACCCAGGAGCCGATCTCGACCTTGCCCTCGCTCCGGTCGATCACCTTGAAGTCCAGGACTGCACACCAGAAGGCCGCGAGCCTCTCTGGATCACGGCAGTCAACGGTCAACTCGGTGAACCTACTTGTCATGACTCTCCCAGAAAGTGCGGACGGGGCTCAGAGTATGCCGCCCGTCCGACAGATCCGAGATCTTTCTGACCAGGGACAGGCTTGCCCCGGCATCAGATACGCGTGAAGCCCCTGGTAGGAACAGGTCTGCGAAGGTACACGGTTGATTCGACTCGCCCGCGACAACCGGATCTCCGTCCCGACGGCCTACCGATACCTCCACGAAGGGCTGACCGTGCTCGCCGACCACGCCCCAGACCTGTCCAGCGCACTGGAGCGCGCGGCCGCGGCCGGCTTTACACACCTCAACCTCGATGGCACCGTCATCCGTACCGATCGTGTCGCCGTCCCCGGCCCGAACAAGGTCGAACTGTGGTGGTCGGGCAAGCACAAGCACCACGGTGGCAACGTCCAGGTCATTTCCGCACCCGACGGCTGGCCGCTCTGAGTCTCGCCGGTCCGGCCCGGCCGCGAACACGACACCACCTGCGCCCGCACCCACGGCCTGATCGCCGCCCTGAGCCAGCTCGCCGACACCCTCGATATCCGTCCTCCTGTCTGGGATAGACGTCGACGGAGTGGAGCCAGGATTGCCCTGGCTCCACTCCGTGGTGCGGGCGTGTCACTGGAACTGTGCGAAGAACCTCCAGATCTCTGCTTTGGTCCAGGTGGCGACGCCGCTCTCATCGGGGGAGCCGTCGACCGGACCGGGTATGTGGTCTCCGTCGAACGCGGCCCATTGGACCGGGTATCCGGCACGGCAGCCCGAGTAGGTGGTGGTGATGTGCGTTCGGCTGCCCGGGGCGGGCTCGCGCGGGCTCTGGGCAGTGCAGCCGTTGTTGCTGACGAATCTGTCGCGCAGGGACCGTCCTTGGGCGATGTTGAGGACGGAGTCGCTGATGCCGTGGATTCCGAAGTAGGCGATGGGCCGAGTGCCGCCGCTGCACCCGCTGATCTGAGCGCCGGAGATGACCGCGACGGCCCTGAAGACGTTCGCCCGGCTGCATGCGAGTGCGTAGCTCATGCCGCCGCCCCAGCTGAATCCCGTGGCGAAACGCTGTGCCGGGTTGACACAGAGGCCGCCCTCGATGCGCCGGATCATGTCGTCGACGAAGGTGATGTCCTCACCGCCCGAATTGGCCCAGCCGTTGCCGAGGCCTTGCGGGGCGACGAGGATCGCACCGTTGTTCGATTGTTCCTGTTGGCCGTAGTAGGACCAGGCGTTCCCGCTCGTGCCGCCCGAGGCGACGTCGCCGGCGGTTCCGCCTCGCCAGTGGAACGCGAAGATCAGCCGGTATCGGTGGCTGTTGTCGTAGTTGGCCGGAACCCTGAGGATGAAGCTGCGGTTCTTGCCGCCGCTCTGAATCGTGTGCGTACCGCTCGCCAGAGTCGGGGCGCTGCCGCATGCGCCGCCGCCACCGGACGACAGCTTGATCATCTGCCATTGCTGGTTGGCGCCGCCCCAGTCGGTGTACTGGACGACGTTGCCGCCGTCGGCGGTGGAGGCGCCCTGCACCTCCACCGCCTTGCCGCTGGTGCGGTTGATCAGCCGGACGTGGCCCGCGTCGGAGTCGGCCAGGCGGAACTGCTGGTTGGCCCCGTTGTGGTCGGCCCACTGCTGGATCGCGGCACCGTCTGCGGTCGAGGCGCCGGCCACGTCGAGAACCTTGCCCGAATGCCGGGCCTTGAGGCGGTAGAAGCCGCCGCCGGAGTCCACGAACTGCCACTGCTGGTTGGCTCCGTCGTTGCGCGTCCACTGGCTCACCCGCGCGCCGTCGGCGGTGGATGTGTCAGAGACGTCCAGCGCCTTGCCGCTGTTGCGATTGACCAGGACGTACCAGGCGTTGGTGTCCACCGTCGCCGCCTCGGCGGGCGCCGGATTCACCACGGCGAGCATGCCGATCGCGAGGGTCGCCGCCACCACGGCGGCGACCCGGGACCACCAGCGATGTCTCAGTGGAGGGGTGAGGGAAGCCGCACCATAGATCTTCATCGATTCACCTTTTCGTTTGTGGCAGGTCCCATCAGGTGCGGGTCCAGCGTTGGTTGCTGCCGCTCGAGCAGGAGTAGAGCTGGATCAGGGTGCCGTTGGCGGTGCCGCCTGCGACGGCGTCGAGGCAGAGGCCGGACTGGACGCCGACGATGGATCCGTCGGAGTTGAGGCGCCATTTCTGGTTGTCGCCGCCCCAGCAGCTATAGATCTGGACTTTGGCGCCGTTGCCGGTGCCGGCGGCGTCCAGGCACTTGTTGCCGTAGACCCTGAACTCGCCGGCAGCGGTGTACGTCCACTGCTGGTTGGTGCCGTTGTGGCAGTCCCACAGGTGGAGCTGGGGGCCGTCGGTGGTACTGGTGCCGGGCACGTCCAGGCAGCGGCCTGAACCGACGCCCTTGATCGGTCCGGAATCCGAAGGGGGCGTAGAGGAGCCGCCGTTGAGTGCGTTGAGGACGGCGGTGTAGGCGGGCTTCTTGCTGCCGTCGGAGTTGAACAGAAGCGGCGTGTGCTGCGGTCGCCAGGAGTCGCTGTCGCGCACACCCCAGACGGTGATGCCGAGGCAGCGCGGGACGACCAGGCAGTCGTTGGTCACGTTGGCGTAGGTCGTGGGCGAGGCGCCCTGGATGTCGAGTTCGGTGATGGCCACGTCGACGCCGAGGGCGGCGAAGCTCTGCAGGGTGGTGCGGAAGTTGCTGTTGTAGGGGCTGTCGCTGTTGAAGTGCGACTGGAAGCCGACGCAGTCGATCGGCACGCCGCGCTGCTTGAAGTCTCGGACCATGGCGTACATGGCCTGGGTTTTGGCCCAGGTCCAGTTCTCGACGTTGTAGTCGTTGTAGCAGAGCTTGGCGGCCGGGTCGGCGGCGCGCGCGGTGCGGAACGCGACCTCGATCCAGTCGTTGCCGGTGCGTTGCAGGTTGGAGTCGCGCCGGGCTCCCGAACTGCCGTCGGCGAACGCCTCGTTCACGACGTCCCACTGGGCGACCTTGCCCTTGTAGTGGGCCATCACGCCGTTGATGTGGTTGATCATCGCCTGACGCAGCGTGCTGCCGCTGAGGCTCTGCATCCAGCCGGGCTGCTGGGAGTGCCAGGCCAGGGTGTGGCCACGCACCTGCTTGCCGTTCTGCACCGCCCAGTTGTAGACGCGGTCACCGGCGGTGAAGTTGAACTGGCCCCGCTGCGGTTCGGTGGCGTCGATCTTCATCTCGTTCTCGGCCGTCACCGAGTTGAACTCACGGCCCGCGATCGTCGTGTACGCCGAGTCGCCCAGCCTGCCCGAGGCGATGGCGGTGCCGAAGTAGCGGCCGCTCTGCGCCGCCGCGGCGCCGAGCGTGTTCTCGGCGGCGTGTGCGGTCGGCGGCGCGACCAGCGGGGCGACCGCACCGAGCATGCCGACGACCAGCGCCAGCAGCGGGCCGCGGATCTTCCGGCGGACAACGGGTCTGGGAAGGGCATACGAGCCCATGACTGTGCCTCCAAGGTAGAAAACACGGAAGGACTGAAGCGCAGGGGAATGCGTCGTCCGCTCCCACGCGGCGACGGACGGGGCGGGCCGGAACTCGGGCAGCACGGAATCACCGGACACCGCGGCCATGGGGCCGGGACGATCTCGACCGGCACGGACGGCACCCGGTCGGCCGTCGGGTGACGTACGGCGGGCGGCGGCGGTGTTTCGACACAGGCACGGGGCACTCCATCGCGGCTCAGCCGGGGGACCGCCACGCGGCGTCGCGTACCTCTCCAACTGCGCGAAGAGCCAGGATGCGCTGGTGCGAACCTCACCGGAACGAAACGGGGTGGCGCAGGTGATCTGGTGCGCGGATCTGTCGTGCATCTGTGCGTGGATCTGCCGTGCGGCACAGATTGCTCAGGGCCGAGTGGTTCGACATCTCGAACTACGGTCGGGCCTCAGACACGGATGATTGAGGCATTGACGATGGATCGTCAATACTCCCCGCAGAAGAAGTTTCGGCTCTTCTTCCGAAACATTCGGAATCCGGCGAGCCGGACGGCGAACCCCCGGCGCCACCGCCGGAGGATGCCTGAGGGCCGGAGCCGGGACGAGTGTGCGGACGCCGCTTACTCGGCTTCTCTCCTTCGTGCGCACGCCTTGGACCAGCGCGCTGCATCCGCAGACTCCGGAGTGTTTCCGGTCGGCGCGACAGCTTGTCTGGCCCAAAGGGGAGGCGCTTTTACGGACAGATCGGCGACGGGCCTTGACCAGAGGCCCCCACATTCCTAGCTTGTGGCGTCGAAGCATCCGGGAATTCATCGAAACTTTCGAGACTGCCCCTGTCCCCCGGCACGTCCGCTCCGCGGTTCATCGGAGTCCCCTCGCCCCCGCCCCCCAAAGGAGGCCCTCTGATGTGGTTTCGCCACCCGTCCCCGGTCCGTCCAAGACGCTTACTCGCCGTCCTTGCTCCCTTGCTGCTCGTGGCTACCTTCCTCGGCGCCCAGCCCGCCGGCGCTGCGACCATAGACCCCAACGCCGCGTATGTGCTGGTCAACCGCAACAGCGGCAAGGCCCTGGACGTCTACAACCTGGCGACCAACAACGGCGCCCGCATCACGCAATGGACCAGGAACGATCAGAACCAGCAGCAGTGGCAGTTCGTCGACTCCGGCGGCGGTTACTACCGCATCAAGTCGCGCCACTCCGGCAAGGTGCTGGACGTCCATAACTTCTCCACCGCCAACGGCGGCTCGATCGTCCAGTGGGCGGACCTGAATGGCAATAACCAGCAGTGGCGGCTGGCCGACAGCTCGGATGGCTACGTGAGATTCATCGCGCGCCACAGCAACAAGGCCCTGGAAGTACAAGGCGCCTCCAGCGCCGACAACGCGAACATCGTCCAGTACGACGACTGGGGTGGCACCAACCAGCAGTGGCAGCTCGTCAAGGTCGGCGGCGGCAACCCCGGCCCGTGCGACCTTCCGTCGACATACCGCTGGACATCAACGGGCGCGCTGGCGCAGCCCAAGGCCGGGTGGGCCTCGCTCAAGGACTTCACCGTCGCCCCCTACAACGGCAAGCATCTCGTCTATGCGACGACGCACGGCGCGGGACCGGGAACGGGCTGGGGTTCGATGAACTTCGGCCTGTTCACCAACTGGCCGGAGATGGCCTCGGCCAGCCAGAACACGATGTCGACTTCCACCGTCGCGCCCACGCTCTTCTACTTCGCGCCGAAAAACATCTGGGTGCTCGCCTACCAGTGGGGGGGTGGGAGCGCTTTCTCCTACCGGACGTCGAGCGACCCCACCAACCCCAATGGCTGGTCAGCACAGCAGGTGCTCTTCTCCGGAAGCATCCCCGGCTCCGGAACAGGACCCATCGACCAGACACTCATCGCTGACGGCACGAACATGTACCTGTTCTTCGCCGGTGACAACGGCAAGATCTACCGGGCCGGCATGCCGATCGGGAACTTCCCGGGCAGTTTCGGCTCGACCTACACAACGATCATGAGCGATACGACGAACAACCTGTTCGAAGCCCCGCAGGTCTACAAGCTCCAGGGCCAGAACCGCTACCTCATGATCGTCGAAGCGATCGGCTCGCAGGGCCGCTACTTCCGCTCGTTCACGGCCACCAGTCTGAACGGCTCATGGACACCCCAGGCCGCGACCGAGAGCAACCCCTTCGCCGGCAAGGCCAACAGTGGCGCCACCTGGACCAACGACATCAGCCATGGCGAACTGATCCGCACCAGCGCCGATCAGACCTTCACCGTCGATCCCTGCAACCTGCAGTTCCTCTACCAGGGACGCGACCCCAACTCCGGCGGTGACTACGGCCAATGGCCCTACCGGCCGGGTCTGCTGACACTGCGGCGCTGACGGCGTGAATCGAGTCCGGCTCCGGTACGGAGCCGGCATGGCGGGCTCGGCGGAAGGCCGAGCCCGCCCGGGTCACGCGACAACGTCAGCGCTCATACGGCGACGGAGCGCGGGGGCGGGCAACGCTCACCGGCCCGAGGGCCATCCCGTAGCGCGATGCCGCCGCCGATGGCGCTTGCGGGAGGCGGACGGTGGTGAGCCAGTCGTGCTCGGCCTCGTACCGTTTCAGCCCGGCCGCCAGGTGAGTGTTGCCGGGATGTCCGACCTCGCACTCCGGCCCGTCATTCGAGGATCCCCAACGCGGTATCCGGCCGGCACACTGGACACGGATCACCGGCGGCGTGCACGTGGCTCCAGCAGATACACGCCCGGCCGTGCAATGGGACGTTCGAGGCGCTCGCGGCGCTCCCGGCGGACGGGGCGCGGGCGCTCGGCTGTGGCCAGGGCGCGCTGCACGGCGTCGCGCTGAAGGCACAGGTAAACGCCGACGGTCTCGATGTCAGCGAGTTGTTTGTCGAGGTGCGCCAAGATCACGCGCGGGCGCGCAGGATCCGGCGGCGACTCGTTCACGCGTCCGATTCCATGCCGAGCAAACACCCTCGCACTTGTGACGTTCAGCGATAGTTGGCCATGTGCAGCGATAGTCGGCCACATGCAGGTAGAAGACGCTTTCGCCTTTCACCCTGGAACGTTATAGGTACACAACGCGGCGAAGGACCTTGAGGCTGACCAGGCACGCCTTCTGCATGGCGTGTCGGCCTTGTCTGCAATAGGCATGAGTGAGTCGGAAGGGAACTGCATGCGAGTGTCACGAATAGCCGCCGGATCGATGGCCATCATCACTGCTGCTCTCGGGTTGAGCATGGCGGCCGCCGGTCCCGCCTCGGCCGCCGACGGCGTGGGCACGTGGGTTCATTACGGCAACACGAACCCGATCACTTCCAGTGCCAGCACGTGGCGTTG
Organism: Streptomyces sp. T12; assembly: GCF_028736035.1. Classification (NCBI taxonomy): domain Bacteria; kingdom Bacillati; phylum Actinomycetota; class Actinomycetes; order Kitasatosporales; family Streptomycetaceae; genus Streptomyces; species Streptomyces sp. T12. The sequence goes on along the minus strand of NZ_CP117866.1, from coordinate 9,956,538 downwards.
TGGCCCCACCCAAACGGTGGAGGAGACCGGCATGGTCGCGCAGGTCTGCGCAATCAGGTCGGCAAGCGGGAACTCCGCACAGGCGGCGGTGATCGTGCGTAACAACCTAGGTACTTCCCAATCCACCGATGCATGGATGCGCCTGCGGAACTCCGCTGATAGCAGCATCGCGGGTACCTGGGATTGCGACTCCACAGGAGTCGCGGCGAACTCGTGGAAGGTGTGCTTCGGGGAAACCCTCTACCCCAAGCTCGCTTCGGTGTACGCGCGAGGATTCGCCGGTATCGAAATCCTCGAACGGTCACCGGATGTCTGAGCCCGAGCTCGCCAAAGCGGTATCGGCGAGCCGGGTTCCCAACGTCCGATACGGTTGTTGAGCTGAGAAGAGCCTTCTCGCGGCGCGGGAGTTGGTCCTGGATGTGGTGGTGGTCCCGAGATCAACGGGGCCACCACCGTCGCGTCCCCACTGCTCAGGTACGCGCTTCCACCAAAATTCGCCTCCACTCAGCTCCGCGATGACGTCGAGACCGCAGTGCCAACTGTCTTTGAGCGCAGCCCGGTCATCAGCGGTCTTGCCACCGCCGCTGGCCAAGAGCCGGGACACAGGGTTCCCGCTTGGTGCATCCCTGAAGTCAGACCTCGTCGAGCGCCAGCGTGAAGCCCTCTGGTCTGCTGATGAAGAGCGAGGTCGCAGCCCGGAGATACTGGTCCAACGCCGCGGACGTGGCGCTAGCCATTTGAATGGCCTCAGCGAGAGGCTCCGTTGACCCGCCCGTGGCGGCGTTCAGCAAGTGCTGCCGTACGCGCCGATTCCTTTCGATGAACTCGTCTGTGAAGAGCCCGAAGCGACTCAGTTCCACCGGCGCCCCCGCCTCGGCATCTTGGAGGCTCCGCTCCAGGAGAGCCAGCAGCGCGCGGTTGACGGTACGGGCAGAGGCGATGGTCTCAAGGGCCAACTGCTCGGCAAGCCGGACATGCTCTCGTTCGGCATCCGCTCGCTGCAACGACGCTGCTGTGGCTTCCTGCCGACTCTTCGAACGCTGCAGCAGGCTCCCGCCAATTGCACCGATAGCTGCCGCACCCAGGGCGCCAACCAACCCTAAGACTGCCGTCATGTCGGTCATGGACAGAGATGATCCGGGCTTTGCCGATGTGCCTGCAAGGAGCGGGCAGCGCCTCCGAGGCCGCAGAGGCCGACTTTCCCTGAGCAAACTGGCCAACTGTCCTTGAGTACAGGCCGGTCACCAGCGTTCTTGCCACCGTCTCTGGCCAACTATCGCTGGGGGTCACAGTCACTGAGCCTTTTCAGCGGTGCCGCTCCAGGGTGAGGACGGCCTTGGTGATTGACGTCATGCGGTTCGGGCTGCACCGGGCGTGACGGAAGATTCGCCAGCACTTCAGGCGGGCGATGCCTCGTTCCACGGGTACGCGAGCGGCGGCCAGGGCCCGGTTGACCGTCTGCTCGGTTGTGGTGAGTTCGCCTTGGGGCGGCCGGCGCCTGGGGGTGGTGACCCACTCGCCCGCGCCGATGTAGGCCATGTCGGCAAGGACGGGGACGCCCTGGCGCTCACAGGTCCTGACGATCTTGTGTGTGCGGGCGGCGGTCAGGTCGTGTGTGCGTCCGGGCAGGGCGGGCGAGAGCCACAGCGTCCGGCCGTCCGGGTCCGTGATGACCTGCACGTTCACACCATGCCGCTTGTGCTTGGTCGAATAGTCCGCGCGCCCGTCGCCGACCCGGTCGCACTCGGCGAGCGTGCCGTCCAGGAGAACGTAGTCGGGGTCTGCCTCGCGCAGGACCTTCAGCAGGCCCGGCGCCTTGTCCGCGAGGTGTTCGATGACAGCGGTGACGTAGGTGTGGGCGGTGCCGACAGAAATGCGGAAACCCGAGGCCAGTTGAGCCAGGGGTCATGTCGGCGCAGGTACGACAGAGCGAGCACCGCACGCGCGGACGGTCGGAGCTTGCAGCGCCGGTCACCCTCCCGAGTGACGATCAGCATCGTCACCCACTCCACGAGTGCGTGCGGCAGATCGAGTGCGGCAGGGTACGGGACCCACAGGGCTCCTGAGCTGGAGAGTTGAGACCTAGACACCTCTCTCAACGGCACATGAGCCCTGTCCGTTGCCTACGGCCCGGTCGTCACCCATCCGGGGCCACCCTGAAAACCCTCACTGTGACGCTCAGCGATAGTTGGCCATGAGCAGAGCTACTTGGCCATCGATGGGTTCGGCTGCAGTCGACCTTGGGCGAGATGTCGTCGCCGGTTGCTGAACTGCTGGGGTGCGCAAGTGTCCCGCTGGTACGGTCCGATCATGCCGCGCTTGGTGGATGTCCAGGGGTACATACGCTTTTGGACCGCCTCCGCGGTTTCGGCCTTCGGTTCGCAGGTGTCCGGGCTTGCCCTTCAGATCCTCACCGCCGTCACGTTGAGTGCATCTGCCACGGAGGTGGGCCTGGTCAACGCGGCCCGCTGGGCTCCCTACCTACTCTTCGGCCTCGTGGCCGGGGTGCTTGTGGATCGTTGCCGGCGCAAGCCGATGATGGTGGGCATGGATCTCGGCAGGGCTGCCCTGCTCGGCCTGATCCCTCTGCTGTATGCGGTGGAACGGCTCAGCATCGCGACGCTGTGTGTGTGCGTCTTCGGCGTCGGGGTGCTCTCTCTGTTCTTCGAATCGGCCAATCAGTCCTACGTGCCACAGTTGGTGCCGAAGGAACTCCTCAACGCGGGATATGCGCGTGTGGGGCAGGCCGACGCAGTGGCGGGATCGACGGGGCCGCTGATCGCCGGAGTGCTGATCAAGTTCGTTGGTGCGCCGCTTGCCTTGCTCGTGGACGCCATCAGCTATCTGATGTCCGGCCTGCTGCTTACCTCGGTACGGGCCCCTGATCCCGTTCCGGATCGAGGCGCGCGGCGCAGCCTTGGCAGGGAGTTGCGTGAGGGGATGGCCTGGGTCTACCGCCATCGGACGCTGTCGTCCATTGCGCTGACCTCGCACGCGATGCTTCTCTTCAACACCATCGTGAGTACCGTCTTCGTGGTCTACGCACTGCGTGAGCTGAGGATCGGGGACTTCGGCCTGGGGGTTACCTATGCCTGCGCGGGGCTTGGTGGGGTGCTCGGTGGTGCGCTCTCCGGGTGGGTGTCGCGGAAGCTGGACGTCGGGGTCACCTTGATTGCGTTCCGCCTCCTTGCCGCCGTCGGTTGGCTCCCGCTGGTTCTTGCTGGGCGTGAGTTGTGGGGGGCTGGTCTCGGTATCGCTGGCTTTCTTCGTGGTGTCCTTGGCGATCTCGATCGAAAGCCCGGTGGAGATGAGCTATCGCCAAGCGGTCACGCCCGACCGGCTGCGGGGGCGGATGAATGCCACGATCCGCTCGTTCAACTGGGGGATGGTGGCGGTTGGGGCGCCGATAGGCGGATACCTCGCCGACCAGGTCAGCTATCGGTTCGCTTTGTGGGTGGGTCTGTCTGGAGCGGTCATTCAGGCGCTTGTGCTCACGGTGTCCCGCACGCGGGAGGCGCGTGCTGCCGATGAATTCGAGCCGTTCGCGGCTGTTTGAAGGCGCGGCGCGGACGGTGAGCGGACGGTGGCTGGGGGCGGGTGCTTGTGCACCGTTCGCTTCGTGGCCGAACTCGGTCATGCCTGCTCGCCGAAGAGGTGCGGACCTGATCGGCTGGATGCGTGTTGTGACCATGTCGCGGGAGAGCGCCAGCGACGGCCGATCCGGTGGCTGATGCATCACCCGGACTGCCGTCCTTCGCGGGTGTCTGCGACTTCTGAGGGCGGTTCGTGCCAGCTCGCGGAGAAGACGGATCTGACCGAATCGCAGCTGGAACGGGCCCGGTTGCGGGCGGCTCACATGCTGGAGGCGCAGACCGGCTACCGGAGCGGCCACCCGGCACGGGCTCTGCCGGGTGAGCCGCGACCGGCCTACGACCCGGAGCGGACGACGCTGGCCCAGCGTCGCCGGGCGAAGGCCGAGGAGCTGAAGGCGCTGGCCCGGAGGAGGCCGCCCTTCTGGGCGTGGATCGCATGAGCGAGCGCACTCTGCGGCGACTAGCTGTTGCGGGTCAGGACGTTGGTGACGGCGCATAGTGGTGGGCAAGATTGGTGGCGAGGTCGCGGAGGTGAGCCCTGGCTTCGGTGGGGCCGTGCACAGTGATGGCGCTCCCGAACGGCAGTAGTGCTCGCACGTCCTCCAGATGCAGGAAGCGGATCGTCACCTTGCGGCCGGTGGCGGATTCTTCATGGTCGTCCCGGACGAGTCGTAGGCCAAAGATCCGTTGCGCCCGCTCGATCTGGGTCTGGTCGATGGTGGCGCTGACCTCTATCGCGTGGTTGTGCTCCCACTGATCGATGAGCGCGGCAGCGACGGTGGCCAGGGTCTGGCTCTCTCGGATCCGTCGTGGCTGGTCGACTTCTTTCCACGTCGTGATCCGTTCGAGTCGGTACATCCGTGGCACTCGGGCACAGTCGGCGACGAGGTACCAGATGCCGGCCTTGGCGAACAGCCCGTAGGGATCCACGACCAGGTCGCGTGGGCATGACTCGCGTGGGCTGTCGTACTCGATCCGTAGCCGGCGACCTCGCCGCACTGGGCCGATCAGCGAAGCCGGAGTCGTGCCGGAAGCTCGTGCCTGACGCCAGGGACGGCTGTCCACGTGCACTACGTCGGTGAGCGGCAGGAGCTCATGAACTCGACGTGGCTGTGTAGCGGCGATCTTGGAGAGCGCGCGCTGGCTTTCGGCCGATGCGTTGAGCTCCGCACGTTGCTTCTCATCCAGCCCAGTGAGCGACAGATGATCACGCTCGCCCGGTGTGAGTCGCGTGAGGTCGAGTCCGGATCCGGGCAGCATGGTCACGCCTCCGAGGCGGCCCCGGTGTGCGGTCACCGGCAGACCGGCGTCGCGGAGCCAGTTCAGGTCTCGGGTGATGGTTCGAAGGGACACCCCGAGCGCTGAGGCGAGTTCCTGTGTGGTCACGGCATCCCTCGATTTGAGGAGCAGCATCAGGGTGAAGAAGCGATCTGGGGTCACACACCAATTTTTTCAGGAATTGCGACACGATGCGGCGCATATCCCGGTCAGGCTGGTGGATGCGTACCTACGACCTGTGAGAAGGAACAACCATGACCACATCCGTCGTGTCCATCGTCTACGTGAACGACGCTCCCGCCGCAGCTCGTTTCTACGGCGACCTCCTCGGCATGAGCCCCTCGTTCGAGACTTCGGGATACATCACCTTCGACCTCGGGCCAGGCGCTGACCTCGGTGTGTGGTCTGGCCAGTTCGAGGATCTGTCACCGGACATCCCGCGCACCAGTGAGGTGTGCCTGGCCATCGACGGCGGACCCGACGAGCTCAACGCGACCTTTGAGCAGTGGAAGTCCAAGGGGGTCACGATCCTGCGCGAGCCTCATGATGCTGGGTTCGGGCTGACCTTCCTCGCAGCCGATCCTGACGGGAACCGTATCCGCGTCGCACCGCAGGACTGAAAGGCCGCAATGCGGCAGGCGCGCACGATAGGTGTCGCGCCTGCCGTCGTCTGACTTCGAGAGGACGATGAGTGCCCCACGCGCATGCGCCCCTGAGCGTCGAGGGCCGTAGGCGGCTCGTGAAGCGGTGCCAGACACGTCCCATCGCCCACGTCGCCGCTGAGATGGGCATCTCTCGCGCATGCGCCGGCAAGTGGGTAAATCGCCGGCGGCTACACGGTGATGCGGGATGGCAAGACCGGCCGTCGAGTCCGCACCGGAGTCCGAACACGACTCCAGCATGGGTCATCGAGCAGATCGAGTCCTGGCGCCGCGAGCACAAGTGGTCCGCGCAACGGATCACCGGCGAACTTGTCAGTATCGGTTTTGTGATCAACCGGCGAACCGTCAGCCGACACCTGACCCGGCTCGGCCTCGGCGAACGCCGCTTCATCGACCCAGGCGGTGAGAACAACCGGAAGCCGGGGAAGATCACTGCCCGCTGGCCCGGACACATGGTGCACCTGGATGTGAAGAAGGTCGGCCGGATCCCTGATGGCGGCGGGTGGCGGATCCACGGCCGGGACAGCGATCAGGCCAAGGTCGCTAGTCGGGCGAAGTCGGCCGGGGCGAAGCGTGGCTACGTCTACCTGCACTCCGTCGTCGATGGTTTCTCACGGCTCGCCTACACAGAACCGCTGGGTGATGAGAAGGGCGCGACGGCTACTGCTTTCCTCGCCCGGGCGAAGGTCTGGTTCGCCGCCCACGGCATCAACCGCATCCACCGGGTCGTCACCGACAATGGCGCTTGCTACCGCTCCGGCGACTTCGCCCGCATCGTCGGGCAAGGCACCCGGCATCAGAGAACCAAGCCATACACACCTCGGCACAGCGGGAAGGTGGAGCGCTACCAGCGCATCATGGCCGAGGAAGTCCTCTACGCCCGCGAGTTCACCAGCGAGGACGCCCGGTCAGCCGCGATCGCAGTGCGGAACATCCACTACAACTACCACCGGCCGCATAGTGCTGCCGCCGGAAAGCCGCCAACAGCACGCCTCCGCGAGAGCGTCACCAACGTCGAGCCCTCATACAACTAGCCACGGCAAGCATCGAGGACATCGTGGCTGGCTGCGCTGATGGCCGTTGGACCCGGCGAAGCGGCGGGCACCCGAGCATCACCGAGGAGATCCGGGAAGCGATCTTCGCGGTGACGAGGGAGAGTCTCCAGCGGTCGCGGATCAGCATGCGGGCCAAGCGTCGCTTGCTCCATCAGTACATGCGCGAGACGTTCCCCCTCTTCCCGCCGGAGAAGGTGCCGTGCTGCAACACACTGCGGACGGTCTGGAGGCAGTGGTTCGGGCCGGATGGAGCCCGGCAGCGTTACACCCGGTCCGCGGATGCGGCCCGGGACGCCTCGCAGCGGGTGGTGGTGCACCGGCCGGGGCAGGTAGTTGCCCTGGATACCACGCCGCTGCCGGTGAAGGTGCGCGAGTCGGTGTTCGGTGAACCGGTCTCGGTCATGCTCACGCTGGCGTTGGACCTCTTCACGCACTCGATCGTGGCGTTTCGGTTGACGCTGGTGTCGGACACGTCGGTGGACATTGCGATGTTGCTGCGGGACGTGATGCTGCCGATGCGCGAGGGCTGGGGCGAGGACATGGAGTGGCCATACCCGGGCGTCCCGGTCACGGTGGTTGCCCACAAGAACCACCACGTGGTGGAAGCGGAACGGACGCTGGGCTGCAACATCCTTCCCGCCCGCACCCTGCGGCCCACCGACGAATTCGCCGTCGAGCGGGCCTTATCCGCGATCAACAGCCTGCTGCTGGAGCACCTGCTGGGCTTCACCGGGGCGGACGTCGCCGAGCGCGGCGCCGACCCGGGAGCCGACGCGGTGTTGTCGATGTCCCAGATGGAACACCTGATCGCGACCTGGGTGGTGAAGACATGGCAGAACCGGATCCTGGGCGAGTACGCCCCGGCCTGGGGACCCGGCGAGGACCACAGCCCCAACTCGCTGTTCGCCGCGGCGATGCAGCAAGGCGGTTTCGCCCTGCAGATCCCCAGGCCGGAGCTCTACTACCGCCTCCTGAAGGCCCACTACGTCAAGATCCACCCCCGGCGCGGGGTGAAGATCGGCGGACTTTGGTATCACGCCGTCGTCCTGGACGACCCGCGTTTCCACCTGCCCTCCACCCGGGGCGGCCGGCACAAGGGCAAGTGGCTCATCCGTTCCGATCGCCGTGACCGGCGCACCATGTTCTTCCAGGACGACGCCGAGCCCGACCGCTGGCACGTGTTGAGCTGGACCGGGCTACCTCGCGCGACCGAGATCCCGGCATTCTCCGACCGCGCCGCCGAGACGCTGCTCGCCGAAGCCCGCAACCGGGGCCTTGCTCCCCGTTCCGATGCCGAACTCCTTCCGGTCCTGCTGGAGTTGCTCGGCTCCGCCATCCCGGTCGCCCAGTGGCCGACCCAGATGACCAAGCGTGAACGCAGCAGACGGTCCCGGCAGCACGCGCAGACCGAGGCGGTCGCGGTCGACTGCCGCGGGCCCTGGCTCCGCTGCCCGGGGAAGGACTGCCCGGGCTCACCCTGAGGCTGTCCCACCGCCTGGATCTGTCGCCCACCATGCTGTTCGCACGAACCGGCCTCCAGACGTCCAAAGGCTCCTACACCTCGGGCCGGCTCCTTCTTGGCCTGGGCGATCGCCTCACGGCGTTCGCCCAGGCCACTCAGCTCACTCCCGTAAAGCCGCACGTCTCACCCTCGCGCCCGACACCGAGCGATACCCACCGATCTCCATGTCCCTGCACCCGCGACCCAATCGGTTCTTCCCCTACGACCTTTGGGTGTTCACCGCCTTCACGCGGTACTGCCCGCGCTGCCTCGCTGGAGACGGCTCAGTGAAGGTTTCTCATCCTGCGCGCCAGGCGATGCAGATCACGGAGTACCCGCCAGTCGGAGACAGGAATGTGTTGATCCTTGCCGCGACCGCAGGTGTGCCGCAGGATCCTCAGCGGCGAGATTGCATCCGCCGCAGTCAGCAGGTGATACCGGCGGCCGGAGCGCCGGTGAAGCCAGGGAAATCCGTCATGTATCAGGTCCGCCACCAATCGGAGGAATGACCACGCCTGACGTTGACACCAGCTTGTCGCGGCTCAAACCCATCTGGCCAGGTCGTTGCCTCGTTGGCCACTGCACCGTCGAGTTGCGCTCCCCCAAGCTCGGCTTCTCGAAGTGACGCGCCCTCCAGATGCGCTCCGTGCAGCACAGCGCCCGCCAAGTCGACGCCTTTGAGGCTGGCACCGGCAAGATTGGCCTCACTCAAATCTGCATCATTGAGATCCGCACCATCCAGTCGGGCATCCGGCAACCACGCCCAGTTGAGGTGGGCACCTTCCAAATCCGCGCCGGCAAGATCCGCCTTAGTCAAGTCGGCCCGGCGTAGATCCACACCGATCAGCCGGAGGGGCTCCTCGTCGTCGGGTCGAGCAGCCCGACGAACAAGCACGGTGAGGGCCGCCTGCACATCAGGGGCTCTGGCAACCAAGTGCGGCACGTCGCTGCCTGCAGTAGGCGTATCGGGCGCGGGCGCATGCTGGCGGAGATAGGAGCAAAGGATCCCGGCGATGATCCCGGCATCGGCTGGTGAATCCTTGGCAATACGCTCCAGCGCGTAGATGCCCCCCAAGCGGACGACGAGTTGGTCGCTACCGAGTTGATCCATGGCTCGGGTGAACCGTTCGGTGATCTGACTCTGGCGGGCGACAGTCAGCTGATCTTGGGTGGCCTGAAGCTGTTGGGCCGTTGCCCGCAGGTTGAGCTGAAGCTGTTCGCGGCTTATCTGGAATTGCCTCCAGGTGATATACGCACCGAGCAGCAGCGCCAGTCCACCCAGCCCCTGCAGAATGAGTGCTCGTTCCTCATGCTGAGCCCGAACGGCGTCTGCGGCGTTGCCGAATGAGCTACGCGGCGCGAGGAGCCGGGGCAACACAGCCAGCGCCACACCCAATACAACCAACGCTACGATGCCGATGAGTAGCCATATGAGCCAGCGGCGCAAAGCACGCCGCCCCAGCCGGTGATCCATGGCGCTATGGTCGCACCCCTACGGGCTGTTCCACAGATCTCGACGCTTGAGCCCAGGCGATCTCGATCGCGTGAACGGCAGCAACGGTTCGCCCGATACGGTTGGTGCTGCAGCGGGCCTTCTGGAGGATCCGCCACTGCTTCAGGCGGGCGAAGGCCCTTTCCCCAGGAGCTCGCAGGCGGGCGTGATCCCGGTTGAACTGTGCGTACCGTTCGGGCAGTTCGCGGCCGTAGTACGGGGTGCGGACAGTGGCCCCGGCTCCGCGGTAGGCACGGTCCGCGAGTACCAGGAGTTGCCTCGAAAGGCATGCCTGGATCACGCCGTGCGCGCGGGCCGCGGTCAAGTCGTGTGTGCGGCCAGGCAGGGCCCGTGAAAACCACAGAGGGGTGCCGTCCGGGGCGGCCAACACCTGCACGTTCAGCCCGTGCCGACGGTGCTTCATCGAGTAGTACGGTTCGTCCGCCGCGATGCGGTCAGTGGCGATCAGAGTGCCGTCGAGGATGACGAACTCCTCCGTCGGCAGCTCGCGTAGGGCGGTGTGCAGGTCGGGGGCGTGCTCGGCGAGCACCTCGACGGTCTCGGTCACGTACCGGCCGGCAGTGGTGGTGGAGACCCCGAAGGCGGCCGCCACCCGGGCGAGCGTCTCGTTCTTGCGCAGGTGGACCAAGACGAGCAGGGCCTGCTCAAAACAACTCAGCCTGCGCCAGCGGGAGTTCAGATCACCCCTTCGGGCGTAGATCAGCCACGAGACGTGCTGTACGACCTCGTGCGGTACATCGAGCATGGCCCGATACGGCACCATCAGGGCTCCTATGTCAGGACGTTGGCGAGTGAGAGGGCGGGATGTGAGTTGATGTCCGTTTCGTCGTTGTGGATGAAGTAGCCCTCGCCTGACGACTACGGACGTGGCAGGGTGAACAGCCTCGGTTCTGGCTCGGTCAGGATGTTGCGCCCGGTCAGGCGCTTGAGCTTCAAACGGACATTGTTGATGTTGTTCGGAGCCGGGTCCAGGTCCATCGCCTCGCACACGCCCCGTGCCGTAATCGCCCGTGGTCTGCAGGTGGGCATCGTCTACGCGGTCTGGTCGAGTCTGGGCACCACCCTCATCGTGCTCGTCGGCGCATTGTTCCTGAACGAACCGTTGACACTGGCCAAGGTGACCGGGGTCGCCCTGGTGATCGCGGCGGTCGTGATCCTCAACCTCGGCGGTGCGCATTGACCGGCACCGGGCACAGGAGCCTCGATCAGAGAGCCTTCGCCAACTTGAAGTACCAGGTCAAAGGGCTGGTGCGAACGATTCTCGGGGTGCTCACGCTGGTCGTCGGCGGCTGTGTCTGCGGAGTATGGTTTGTCAGCGGTTGACTTCGAGGTTCGTCAGGACGAGCAGGGCGCGCAGGAGGCGGGTTGCGTGGGCGGGGTCGGTGCGGAGTTTGGTGAGGGTCCGCCAGTTCTTGAGGTGGGCGAAGCCGTGCTCGACCGGTGCCCGTCCGACGGCGAGGACGCGGTTGGCTTCCTTCTGGCCGGGCGTGAGCTTGTGGGTGCGGCTGGCGTGGAAGCCAGTGACGATCACGGGGTCGCGTACGTCGTTGTCCACGCCGCGGAAGCCGAGGTCTGCGAGGGCGCCGAGGCCGGCGGCGCGCAGGTGGGCAAGGATGTGGTCGTGGCGGGCGGCGGTGATGTCGTGAGTGCGGCCGGGCCGGGCGGCGGATATCCAGAGCAAGCGGCCCTTCTCGTCTGTCAGGGCGAGGAAGTGCAGGCCGTGATGGTGGTACCACTACGCCGTGCTCAACTCGGCCACGGCGCCACTGTTCGCACTCGTTTCCTGAGCCTCTGCCTGCTGTACAACCCGCTGCAGGACCGGGACGACAACGGCGGACGGCGCGTTCTGGCAAGGGACGATGACAGGGGTGATCGCCAGCGGGCGAGAAGGTCGCCGTCTCCGGGTATCCGGGTTCATGGAGGGCACGGCCCCGGGCGGACTTCAGCGGGCGAGCAGCCCGCGGAGAACCACCCTTTCCACAGCTGCGACGAGTTCCGTCAAGTGGGAGGCGTCAGCGCGGAGTCGGTCCGCGCGCCAGGAGAGGCCGAGAACGCCGTTCATGGCAGCCCACAACGCGGTGGCGGTGGTGACGGGATCGAGGTCGGCGGCGAGCGAGCCGTCGGCCACCCCGTCGGCCAGGGCGGCGGCGAGTTTGGCGTTCTGCTCGTCGACGAGCGCGGCGACCCGTTCCAGGGCCGCGGGTTCGTCCGGCGGCTCGGCTAGCAGGCGGAACTGGTGTGGGCGCTCGGCGGCGAAGCGGACGTACGCGGCCGAGGCGGCCCTGATGCGTTCCACGGGGGTGCCCGGGGCAGCGTAGGCGTCGTTCATGTAGGTCCGGTTGTCCTCGAGTGCCCGCTCGGCAACCGCGATGAGAACGGCCGCGCGGCCGCCCACGCGGTTGTACACCGTCTGCACGGCGACATCCGCGCGTTCGGCGATGCCCTCCAAGGTGACCGCGTCGGGGCCTCCGGAGGCCAGCAACTCCTCGGCGGCGTCGACGATGGCCGCACGGGTTGCGGCGGCCCGACGTGTCGTGCGTGTGACCTTGATTGTCATGGTCTCCGCTACTTTACGAGGTGCTCGAACGGCCAGACCCCCTGGGCCGCTTCCTTCAGCCCGGAATCTCAGCGGGAACCGGCCTGGTGGCGCTCATGCACCGCCGGGTCGTGCCAGCCCGACGCCGAGGCGAGGCCGAGGGCGCGCTGGACCGTCTGAGGGCGGAAACCGACACGTTCGAGTGCCGGCCGGAACAGGCCGGGAGCGTTCGCGGTCAGGGTGAGGGACCTGGGGACGACGACGCGGTCCGCACGGCGCTCGATGCCGCGGACGATACCGGCGATGACCTTTTCCAGCGGCACCATCTTCCACAACCCCTTGGAGTTGCCGCCCCAGAGGGCGTGCCCGGCCGGGTCCGCGGTCACGTCGTCCATCATCGGAGTGCGGAAGAACGTGGGGTGGGCGCTGCCGACACCGACACCCAGGTGGCGAACCTCCAGGCGAAGGCTGTCGCACATCGCCCACACGCCGGCCTTGCTCGCGGTGTAGGAGATCTGGAGCGGCGAGTGCACGAAGGCGGCCATGGAGGAGATCGCGAGGAGATAGCCGCGTTGGGGCTCGACGTGGGGCAGAGCCGCGCGGAAGGTGCGCCAGACGCCGTTGAGGTTGATGTCGATCACGCGCTCGTAGGCGGCAGGGTCAATGGTAGCCAGGGGGGCCATGGTGTCGATGCCCGCGCCGGCGACGGCGACATCAAGGCGCCCGAAGTGCGCGGCGGCCTCGTGCATGGCCGTCTGCAGTCCGGCGAGGTCGCGGACGTCCACGCCCCAGCCCCGGGCGACTGTGTCGCCACCCAGTTTCTCCGCCTGGGCCTGGGCCGCCTCGGCGTCGAGGTCGAGCAGTGCGAGGTTGGCACCCCGGTCGCGCAGTGCGTTGGCCAGGGCGATGCCGAGGCCGCCGGTGGAGCCGGTGAGGGCGACGGTGCGCCCTGTCAGGTCGTAACGGGTCATGACGGCCTACCTCGGTGTGTCGGTCTGCGGGGACTTGCCTGCGGGGCCGGCGGATTCCTCGAGTCGGCGCAGGAGTCGGCGCAGTTCGGGGTGGCGTTCGGCGATGAGATCGGTGACTGGGTTAAGGACGCCGCGCAGGGCCGAAAACGGTACCCACCTGCGGGGGACCATGACACGGGCCGAGCGGTTCTCGATGCCGCGGACGACGGCGTCCGCGACGCGCGTGGGGGCGATGGCCTTGCCGAGCAGGGACGGGAAGGCGATCTCGCGCATGCGGGTGGTGATGTCGTTGCTTCCGAAGGCTGCTCCAGCGATGGGCGTGTGGACCCAGCCGGGGTAGAGGACCCCGGCGCTGGCGCCGTGGATGCCGAGTTCGGCGCGCAGGGCGCGGCCGAACTGCTCGACGCCGGCCTTCGACATGGCGTAGGGGGCGTTGGTCATGCCGTTGAAGTAGGCGTACACCGAAGCGGTGACCAGGACGTGCCCGCGCGCCGCGATGACGTGCGGCAGTGCGGAGCGAACGGTGCGCCAGACGCCCAGCAGGTCCACTTCGACGACGCGCTCGAACATGGCCGGGTCGATGGTGGCGATCGTCGCCGGCGGATCGGCCGCGATCCCCGCGTTGGCGAAGACGACATCCAGGCCGCCGAACCGGTCGACGGTACGTTCCACCGCGTCGGCCAGTGCGGCGCTGTCGGTGACATCCACCGACAGCGCCAGTGTCCTGTCGCCGCCGAGGTCGCGGGCGAGGGCCGATGTGGCGTCGATGCCCCGGTCGGCGAGGACCACGTTGGCTCCGCGCGAGTGCAGCGTGCGGGCGGTGGCCGCACCGATGCCTCCGGCTGCGCCGGTGATGAAGACGGTCTTCCCCGCAATCGGGTAGGTGAGCATCTCGTACCTCTTTCAGGGTGTCGTGGGTCCCGGGGCTTCACCGGATGCGGAGCCGATGGGGACGTGCCGCGCCAGGAAGGCGAGCTGGTCCGTGACAACGCGTTCGAAAGGCTCGCCGAGGTAGATGTCGAAGTGGCCGTCGGGGTAGAGGCGGATCTCGCCGCGCGGGGCCCTGCGGGCATGGCGCAGGGTCGGCCGCGCGGGGGCCACGCTGTCGTGCTCGCATACGCAGAACAGCACCGGGCATGCGATCTTCGCGGTCCGGCGGCCCGGCCGGTAGCGGAGGATGTCCAGGGCGAACCGCGCCGCAACCTGGTTAGAGAAGAGCGCGTCGTTGGGCACGAGGGCCAGGTAGCCGGGCTCGGCGTCCGCAGCGGTCATCAACGCGGCGGATCCGGGCGGCCCCGCCGTCGCGACCATGACGGGAGGGTGCCCAAGGCGGGCGCCGACCACGTCACGGACCGCGCGGGCCATCACCTTCACCGAGGTGTCCGGGCGCATCGCCAGGGCAGAGGCGACACCGTCGGTGAACAGGCCCTGGGCGATGACGGTGGCGACGGCCGGGTCCTGGGCGGCTGTCGCCAGGACATGGCCGCCGCCGAAAGAGGTGCCCCACAGGACCACGCGCCGGGGATCGGTCTCCGGCCGGGAGCGCGCGTACGCCACGGCGGCGCGCCAGTCCTGGAGCTGTCGTCTGATGCTCAGGAGCTGTCGCGGCTGACCGCCGCTGGCCCCGAAGTGCCGGTAGTCGAACACCAGGCACGCGTAGCCGGCGGCGGCGAAACGCTCGGCATAGGCGTCCAGCCGCATCTCGCGGACCCCACCGAGACCGTGTGCCATGACCACCACGGGACGCCGACCCCCGCCCTCGGGCAGGTACAGCCAGGCGTGACACTCGTCCGGCCCCGAAGGGAACGTCACATTCAATCGGTCGGTCATCGGACCTCCGTAACACCGCTCGCATCGTGGGGCTCGCGGAGAGTTGGAACTGCTTCCAATGTTGGAAGTTAATCCAACGTTGCGGGGCTGTAAAGCAAATCGACGGCAACGAACCCGTCACGTCTCCGCTGGGTCCTGAGCCACGCCCTACTTCAGCGCCGCACCGACCGACTGGGAGGCGAAAGGGACGATGCCCGGCGGAACAGCGGGGCCGGCGTGCCCCTCGGAGACAGGGCCGCCATGTCCTTGGCGGACGTCGCGACGCGCGTGCGACCGAACGCTGTCGGCCCACAGGCCGGTCGGTGCTGTCGGCGAAGAACGGCCGACGGTCCGAGTGCGCCGTACGACGCACAGAAGGACCGGTCAGCCGCGCAAGTAGCGCCGAGCACAAGGTGCGACCATGGGCCGGACCCGAAGCGGCCCGGGAACCGGCTCCTGGTCCTCGGAGAGATCACCGCGCCGACCCCGAGGCGAGGCGCTCGTCGGGGCCAGGCCCGCCGCAAGCAGAGCGCCGGCCTCCGCCGGTGTCAGAGGGCTCTACGTTCTTGGACGGGTCGGTCCCCCCCATTCGTAGGGTGGGGACGCCCAGGGGTGCAGGGTGTGGCTATCAGAGGGCTGCCGCTTGTGGCTTTAGATGCTTCGCCGCCCGGCGCCCCCCGACGACTCGGCCGCCGATTAGGAAGTGCGAGACAGTCGCTGCGTAGAGCAATACCGGCGAGGTGGTCCGTGGCAAGAACATCACGAACACGCACGTCAGGAGCGCAATGAGTCGAATATGGGCGAGGATCGACAGCGGCAAAGGCCACCACCACAGCCTCGCCCTGGACGCCGAGGGCACCACGTTGCTGTCGCGGCGGCCAACGACGAGCCCGAGCTGCTCACGTTCATCGGCGATGTCTTGGCCCTGGCGGACGGAAGCCCGGTGACCTGGGCGATCGACATGACCGGCGGCGAACCGGCGTTGCTGCTCGCCCTCCTGCGCAACCACGGCTAGGAGGTCCTCTACCTGCCTGGCCGCCTGGTGAACCGGGCCGCCGACGGTTACCGCGGCGAGGGCAAGACCGACGCCCGGGACGCGTATGTCATCGCGGACCAGGCCCGAATGCGCCGTGATCTGCGGCCGATCCGCCCCGGCCCTCGCCTGACGACTACGGACGTGGCAGGGTGAACAGCCCCGGTTCTGGCTCGGTCAGGATGTTGCGCCCGGTCAGGCGCTTGAGCTTCAAACGGACGTTGTTGATGTTGTTCGGAGCCGGGTCCAGGTCCATCGCCTCGCACACGCCCCGTGCCCGTAGCGGACCGCCTGCCTGGGCGAACACCGCCATGATCTCCTGGTAGGCCGCCCCGTCCGGCAGCTCCGGGGCGGACGCCGACGGCGCGGGCGGGCCGGGGTCGGGCAGTTCCAGCAGCGTCTTGCGGGTGATCCGCACTTCCTCGGCGGCCCGGCCGAGTTCGTCCAGCACGGCGGTGAGCCGCGTGATCTGCTCACGGGTCTCTTCGGCCTGCTCGGCGATCTCCCGCTCGCGCTCCTCCAGACGTACCAGCACCGCCCCCAGGGTCGGGTCCCCGCTGGTCATGCGCCGCGCCAGGAGGTCGCGCTGCCGGTCAGCCGACGGGCCATCACGTCGCTTATCGCCCAGTAGACCCGGGACTCGGCCGAGGCGGGTCGGTGCTCGTAGTCGCGTACGAGTCGCCGGTGCAGCATCAAGATCCCGTTCGTCTGCTCCACCCGCCAGCGGATCGGCTGCGGGACGAACCCGGTCTCGGCCGGGTTGCGCTCGACGACTTCGACGTCGATGCCCACCCGCTGACCGTGGTCCACGACGGTCTTCTTGAACCCCTGGTCCACCAGAGCCTTCGTCACGGTGTGGCCGCTACCGGCTGCGACCTTGTCGAGCAGAGCGGTGCCGAAGGCGTTGTCGTGGACGGAGGCGGCCAACACCACCACGGCGATCACCAGACCCAGCACGTCCACGGCAAGCCCCCGCTTACGTCCCGGCACCTTCTTCGCCGCATCGCGTCCCGTCGTCTCGGCCGGCACCCCGGCCGCTGCGTGCAGGCTCTGGGTGTCGAGCACCACCAGGCTGGGGTCGGCTAATCGGCCCCTCTTCTCGCGGACCTGCCAGCGCAGCAGGTCGTGAATGACCTGGTCAGTGCCATCGTCACGCCACGTGTAGAAGTAGTACTTCACCGCCCCGGCAGGCGGCAGGTCGTGCGGAAGGTACTCCCACTGGCAGCCGGTCCGGGACTGGTAGAGCAGCGCGTTGACGATCTCCCGCATCGCGTAGCGGCCCTCATGTCCGCTGACGGAGGGGTGCTGGGCCTTCCATGCGGTGATCACCGGCTCGACCAGCGCCCAGCGTTCGTCGGATAAGTCGCTCTTGTAGGGCTTGCGGTCACTCACGCAGCCACCTCAGCACGGCGCCAGCCACACGTTCAGGCGACGACAGGACGGACATCACCTCTCATTCCGCCCTCTGAGAAGGATGGCCAACCACCGTTGAGTGCCCGCCGCTCACCAGCGGACTGCCCGCCGTCTTTGGCCATCTTCGCGCGGCGGCCGTATCGCTGGAGGTCACACGCGCTTGTGACCGTCAGTGACCTGTGCAAGTGAACGTTGATCGATTGCCGCTGAAGGATGATCGATGGCTGTCTGTGTCAGTGAAGGATGACGACTTGCAGATTCGTGTCAGCCAAGGACAACCGTTGGTGGCTCTGTCGTTTCGCACTGACAGGTCTCGTTAGGATCTCCTGATCATGGACGTGATGATGGGGAACGAGATGATCGCCATCCCACCGGGGCAGGTGACGCTGTCGGACCGGCGGACACAGCGCAGTTGGTCGGTCGAACTTGCGCCCTACCAGCTCGCGGCATCCCCGGTCACCCAGGCGTTGTACACACAGATCACAGGCCAGCGGCCGAGTACCACCCCTGGGGACCAGTTGCCCGTCGAGTGCGTCTCCTGGTGGGACGCGGCGCGGTTCTGCAACGCCCTGTCCCAGTGCGCCGGCCTCACGCCCGCGTACCACTTCCGTGCCGAGGCCGAAGACATCGAGTGGGACGCGTCCGCCGACGGGTATCGACTGCCGACCGAAGCCGAGTGGGAGCACGCCTGCCGTGCCGGGACGACCGGGCCGCGCTACGGGGAGCTCGACGAGATCGGCTGGTACCGCGGTAACTCGCACGAGCGCATCCACGAGGTGGGCGGCAAACGCCCCAACTCGTGGGGGCTCTACGACATGCTCGGCAACGTCTGGGACTGGTGCTGGGACGTCTACGACGCCGAGGTCTATGGCGCGTACCGGGTGCTCCGTGGCGGTGGTTGGTTCGATGAGCACTGGAGTTGCCGGGCCTCCGCGCGGCGCCGCAGCCACCCGACTTTCCAGGTCGACGACGTGGGATTCCGCGTCGCGCGTTCCGTCGTGCGCTGATCTACGTCGCGTGCGAAGGCCGGCGCGGCCGCCGGGAGGGGTCAGATTGGGGGTTCCCGTGGCCCCTGGGCTGTGTCCCTGCAGGCATGGCTTGGGTGGCCCCGATCTTGCGTGTGAGCCTTGGGCGCTTGTCTGTGCCGAGTTTGCGGCCCGGACCGCGCGGGGTCGACCTGGCGATAGCGTGATCCTCATGACGGCTGAAGACGAGGCCCTGGTCGGCGGGATGGTGAACGCGGGGGCGGTCTTCCGCCGGGGGGAGTTGGTGGAGCGACCGGCACCGCGCAACGCGCGCGCCCTGCATGCCTATCTCCTTGCGCTGAACGAGCACGGCTTCGACGCGGCGCCGGCCCCTGCCGGTCTCACCGCGGATGGCCGTGAGCAGCTGACTTTCATCCCTGGCGACGTGGCTCTGCCGCCGTTCCCGGACTGGGCGATGACGAGCTCTGCCCTCGAATCGGTGGGGAGCCTGCTGCGGCGTCTGCATGAGACCAGCGCGGCCGTCGCGGTCGACACCCGTGCCGGGTGGCCCCCGGACCTTGCCGACCCGGAGGGGGGAACGATGTTGTGCCACAACGATGTGTGCCCGGAAAATGTCGTCTTCCGCGACGGTCGTGCCGCGGCCCTGATCGATTTCGACTTGGCGGCCCCGGGCCGTGCCCTCTGGGACATCGCCATGACCGCCCGCTATTGGGTGCCCATGCTCGATCCCGGGACCGCGGCCGCTCTCCATCCCCCCGGGCTGGATGCGGCCGCACGGCTGCGGATCCTTGCCGACAGCTACGGCCTCTCAGCGCGGGACCGCGCCGAGTTGCCCGGCGTCATCGAGCAGGCCACGGAGGTCTGCCGGGCCTTCGTCGCCCGCCGTGTGGCCGACGGTGACCCCGTCTATCTCCAGGCGTTGGCCGAGCGTGGTGGATGGGAACGCTGGGACCGCATGCAGACCTGGCTGGTGGACCACCGCAAGACGTTCACGGCTGCCCTGCTGAACTGACCGGCCCGGACGTTCGAGGACAAACTCACCGGGCGTTCTTGGTGCCGCGTTCGTCCTCGGTGGCCTGGAACCGGTACGAGTCGGTTCCGGTCTGGATCAGCGTGCGGCAACGCTGGGAGCACGTCCGGCGCTGTGACCTGCTGCGTCCTTCGGACAGGACCCGAACAGACTGCGCAGGGCGGTGTTTCCGGGAACGCGTCTTGGACTGGGGCGAGGGCATCAGCCCTCGCCCCAGTCGTGCTGGGTGAAGCTGCGGGTCCGCGCCCTTGAGGAGCCGGTCGAACTCGGACGGGTACGCGGGGGCATCGCCCGTGAGGTAGTTCGCCCGCATGCACGGCAGGTTTTCCCCTTCAATGACTGTCATGGCGACGGACGGGCCGTGGTACATCAGCGAGTCTCGTGGTTGTGACCGCGTTTCCGTGACGACTACGCCATAAGGACGGCCCGCGTCCACGCCGGGC
Organism: Streptomyces sp. T12; assembly: GCF_028736035.1. Taxonomy (NCBI): domain Bacteria; kingdom Bacillati; phylum Actinomycetota; class Actinomycetes; order Kitasatosporales; family Streptomycetaceae; genus Streptomyces; species Streptomyces sp. T12. The sequence continues at coordinate 9,936,715 of NZ_CP117866.1, read as the reverse complement.
CGCCGCCGACCACCGTCTGAACAGCATGGAACGCTGTCGTCGAAGGCTGTCGGGCCCGGCGACAGGCTGAGCCTTCACGGATGGCGGCCAGAACAGCGTGAGCGATGAGTTTGGGCGGCGGATCGGGTCTGCCCTGGCATGACTCGAATTATCGCTGACATCTCGGTCTCTCTCGACGGCTTCGTCACCGGACCCGACCCCAGCCCGGACAACGGTCTGGGCACCGGCGGTGAGGCCCTGCACACGTGGGCGTTTTCCGAGGACCCCGACGACCGCCGGGTCCTGCGCGAGGCGACCGCCCGCTCGGGCGCCGTCGTCCTCGGCCGCCGGCTCTTCGACGTGGTCGACGGGCCGAAAGGCTGGGACGACAACGTCGGCTACGGCGCCGGCGAGGTCGGCAAGCCCGCGTTCGTCGTCGTGACGAGCTCGCCGCCAGAGTCGGTGCGGACGACCAACCTCGACTGGACGTTCGTCACCACCGGTCTGCTCGACGCCGTCACCGCCGCGCGCGAGCGAGCCGAGGTGGCGTCGTCGGACAGCGGCAAGGACCTCGACGTCATCCTCATGGGCGGCGGCGCCACGGTCGGCTCGGCGCTCGACGCCGGGCTGGTCGACGCGCTGACGCTGCACCTCGCGCCCATCGTGCTGGGCGCCGGGACACCACTGTTCACCGGCGGAGCACCACGCACGCTGGTGCAACGGAGCGTGACCCCGACATCGACCGCGACGCACCTGACCTACGACGTCCTGGGGTGATCCGATGACCACCGTCAACGCCAATGAGATCGCCTTGGGCATCGAGTCGTTCGGTGACGACGACGCACCACTCGTCCTGCTCGCGGGCGGGACGACGATGCTCTCCTGGCCCGACGCGCTGTGCGAGCGCCTCGCCGCCGGCGGACGCCGCGTGGTGCGCTACGACCTGCGCGACAGCGGGGAGTCGACGACCACGGATCCGGAAGCGCCCGCCTACACCCTGCGCGACCTCGCCGCCGACGCGGCGGCCCTTGCCGACGCGCTCGGCGGCGGGCCCGCGCACCTCGCGGGGATCGGCGTCGGTGGAATGGTCGCCCAGGTGGCCGTGCTCGACCATCCGGGCGCGTTCTCGGCGCTCACCCTGGTGGGCACCCGCGCGGTTGCCCCTGGCCCGCCCGACGATGACCTCCCCGACCATGACCAGGCGACGATGAGCCGGCTCTTCGCGCGTCCGATGCCCGACTGGACCGACCGCGAGGCGGTTGCGGAGTTCGCCGCCGCCGGCGCGGAGATCCGCGGCGACGACCCCGTCGCCGCGCGCGCAATCGCTGCGCGCATCTGGGACCGCACGCCCGACACCGCACCCCCGGTCCAGATGGCCAACCAGATGGGCATGGTGTTCTCCAGGCTCGACTGCAAACCCCGCTGGCGCGAGCGCCTGCCCGAGATCGAGGTCCCCACGCTCGTCGTCCACGGCCGCCGCGACCGGTTCTTCCCCGTCGGCAACGGCGAGGCGATCGCGCGCGAGATCCCCGGGGCACGGCTGCTCGTCCTCAAGACGGCCGCCACCGCGATCCCCGATGCGGCGGTCGGCGAGGTCACCGAGGCGATGCTCACGCTCGGATAGAGGACCGCGCGTGCCGCGCGGGTACGGCATCCGCGCAGCAGCGGGCGTCGGAGGCTCGATCCGGCCGCGCACCCGCGGAACTCTCGAAGGCGGTTCCGATAGCCGCGGTGCCCACGCCTCGGCCTGACGCCACGCCGACCTGGATGAGGCTGGCAGGGCCGGATGTGTGGGCGACATGCCAGGAGTTGATCCCGGCCGGGTACGGCATGGCAATGCTGCTGTTCAGTGCGGGGCGTGGGGTTGCGACGGTTGTGGTTGGTTGCGGCGCGGTAGGCCGGATGGAAGGCCGTCGACGGGCGGGAGGGTGTTGCGGGTGCGGTGATGGAAGGTGAGAAGACTGACCAGAGCGGCTGCGGCGAACCACAGGATCTGGACGCCGAGGTAGGCGGGGGCGGCGATGGTGGAGAAGCCGGCGGCCGTGGCGGTCTGCATGGCGCCGTAGGAGGGCAGCAGGCGGATGAAGGGGCTGTCGGCTCCTGAGCTGGCCATGGGGTTCTGCAGGGCCACGTCGACGACACTGGTCATGATCATCAGGAACATGCCCTCTACTTCGCGGCGCAGCAGGGAGCCGTAGACGACTCCGAGGGCACCGTAGGTGAGGGCGGCTCCGAAGAGGGCAGTGGCGAGTTGGACGGGCTGTTCAGGGGACCACGCGGCGCAGATGACGGCGGTGGCGTAGGTGGCGACGGCTGCGGAGACGAGGGCCAGGGAGGTCGTCTTGGCGAGGACCAGGTGAGTGCGCGGGTAGCCCGCAAGGGCCAGGCGCCGGTCGAAGCGGCCGCTGTTGAAGGTGGCTGCGAACATCATGAAGCCGGTGATGAGCGTGACAGCGTTGAGGGCACCGGTGATCTGGGTGAGCAGGTTGCCTGCCGGGGCCAGCCGCTCGCCCGTGGCATTCAGCCGGAACGGGACGGGTTTGTCAGGAATGACGAGGTAGGCAAGGCTGACCCAGACGGGGACGTACAGGGCGACCAGGAGCATGGCGAAGGTGTTGCGGGCGTGCTCGATCAGGTCGTAGCGGGTGGCGGTGGTGTAAAGAGCGAGGTGCCGTTTCACGCCGCCACCGCCGTGCCGCGGGTGAGGATGCCGCCGTCCAGGCGCCAGAGTTCATCGAGGCGTTCGATGTCGTAGGCCAGGTGGGACACGACCAGCACGGAGCGGCCGGCATTGCGCAGGCGGCTCGCGAGGCCCCAGAACTGCTGGTACGTGCTCCAGTCGAAGCCCTGGTAGGGCTCGTCCAGCAGCAGGACCTGCGGGTCATGCATGAGGGCGAGGGTCAGGTTGAGTTTCTGCCGGGTGCCGCCGCTGAGGTCGCCGGAGCGTTCGTCGGCGTACTCGGCGAACCGCAACTCTTCCATGATCGCCTCGGCATGGTGCAGGTCGGGCAGGCCGAACGCGGCCTGGAAGAACTTCAGGTGCTGGTGGACGGTCAGGGCGTCATTGAGGACCACATCCTGCGGGCAGTAGCCGAAGCGGCCCTGATGGCGGACCGTTCCGCAGTCCGGGCGCAGTTCGCCGGAGAGGATTTTCAGCAGGGTGGACTTGCCTGCCCCGTTCTCACCGACGATTCCGACGAGGGCACCGGGCTTGAGGTCCAGGTGGATTCCTCGCAGCACTTTCCGTTGACCGTATGCATGGTGCACATCTCTGACCTCCATCGGACTCGGTCACTGGGTCCGGTCGACGACCGTCGTGGTCAGTTCTTCCAGCCTGTCCCTGGCAGCCGAGGGCGGAAGTTGGGCCAGTGCGCCCCGCGCGTTCGCGGCATGCGTCCGGGCCATTTCGGTGGCCTGGTCGAGAGCACCGCTGCGGATGAGGACCTCGGACAGCCGCCGGTGAGCGGTGGCGGCATCGGTCTGTTCGACGAACAGGTCGTGGAGCGTGTCCCGGTCGGCGCCGTCGGCGGCGTCCCGCGCGAGGAGGACCGGCACGGTGGGCTGCTGGTTGGCCACATCGCTGAGCGCGCCGGGGTTCTCGGTGCCGTGCGCTCCGGTTGCGTAGGGAAGGAGATCGTCGCGGATCTGGAAGGCCACGCCGAGTTCCTCGCCGTAGGTGCGCAGTGCCGCCTCGCGGTCGGCCGGGGCGTCGGCGAGGATCGCGCCGGACTGGCATGCGGCACTGGTCAGCGCTCCGGTCTTACCCCGGATGATTTCCAGCACGGTCGCCAGTGCACAGGTGAGATCCCCGCGGACAAGAGACTCCTGGGCGATGGCAGCAGCCGTGCGCTTGAGCGCGTCCGCCGCGACGCGCCCCGCCCGCAGGACGCGATCGGCGGGCAGTCCTGCTTCGGTGCCGGCGAGCATCGCCACGTACGCGGTGGAAGCCAGCCCGTCACCGGCCATCAGCGCCATGCTGATCCCGAAGTGCTCGGCAGCCGAGGCCCGGCCGCGGCGGACGGGGGCCTGGTCGACGACGTCGTCATGCATCAAGGTCGCCACATGCAGGCATTCCAGACCGGCGGCGAACGACAAGACCTCCTTTGCCGTGCCGCCTGATGCGGCCGCAGACCACACGCACAGCCTGGGGCGCAGCAGTTTGCCCGACGGGAACAGCGCGTCCAGGCACGCGACGCTCATCAGGTCTTCCCCGGCGCCCACCCAACGCCGGATCTCCTGTTCCACCAGCTGGTTGACGGTCCGGTCATCCAACTCGCTGCCTGTCGTACCGGCGGTGTCCGACACCTTGGTCGTCATGGGTTCCTCCCCCAGTTCTCACTCAACGTAGTCAGGCTCCCGCCTCAGCCCGCCAGGGCGGCACGCCACAGGCCCAAGCCCGCCTGAACCATCGGTCCTGTCGGCGGAACGGCGACGCACCGCAGGATGGCGGGACCCGCCGCGGGGACGGCGGCGCACAGCGCGCGGGTCATGGTGTCGAACGCAGGCGCGTACCGGTGCAGCCATGGGTGCTGCCGTGCGCTGTCCGACAAGGCCGGCAAGCGACTGGTGATGCGTGCCACTTCGAACGCGATCAGTTCCCTGGTGGCCTCCGTCCATCGCCCGGCCTCCAGATCCTCCCTGCGCACGCCGAACCGGTCGAGGTCCTCAAGCGGCAGATACAGCTGCCCCTCACGCAGGTCCTCCGACAGATCGGCCAGACAATCCACCATCTGGAACACGTCACCGTAGCCGCGCACGATGCGCTCGCCGACCTGGCCGGCCCTGCCGAGCTCATCCCACGTCGACATGATCAAAACAGCGGAGGCGCCGCTGCTGCCGGTCGCCCAGGTCTGCCAGTCCTCGTAGGTGGCGAACTCGGTCGCCTCCCAGCTGCGGCGGAGCGCAGCGAAGCACTCCTCCATCAGGTCCAGGGGTGGGCTGTCGAAAACAGTGCTGCACGCGTGAGCCGCCGCGTGCAGGACCGGATCGGAACTGCCCCCGGATTCCAGAGCGGCGTACCAGGCGTCAATCCACTCGTCCAGACGCCGAAGGCGCCCCTCGGGTGGCCCTGTGTCCACCCGGTCATCGGCTTCGAGGATCACCATGGTCACGGCGGCTGCGTGGGCGCGCCTCTCGGGTGGCGCCGCGAGAGTCCCTACCCAGCCCACACCGCCACGCTCCCGCAAAGCGGCGCGGGCGCAGACGGTGTAACACTCCCGCAGCAACGGATCTGTGATTCCCGCTGCGTCCAGCCAGCGTCGTACCAGCACGGAACCCCCCACTCGACTCCACGGCCAAGCGGGACTCTCACAGGTCCGGCCGGGCCGATTTGGGCGAGGCGAGGCGGCTTGACTCAATGAGGTGAACTGATTCACCCCTCAGGGCGTCCGACCGCTGCAACATTGACCAGGAGCCCGCTGGTGTCCTGAGTCGACAGTTCTCTGGCTACGCAGGAGTTCTTCGATCTCGGCCCTCTGGTTCGAGATGGGCTTCTTGAGCTTGCTGAGGACTTCGCGGAGCCCCTTCGCGGTCTCAGGGACCGCTGCGTCTCTTCGCGGACGCTTTCGTACAACGAGCAGCGCCCCTGCCATCGGGCAGGACGTTGCGCGAGATGGTCTGTTTCAGGATGCCTTTTGGCCGGCGGGCTTCTCGATCTCGGTGGTCACCCGTGCCCCTCGGAAGAGCACCGGGAGCCACAGGAGACATGCCAGCAGGGGGACCGCGGCGTAGGTGGCCATGCCCACACTGGAGCCCAACCCGTCCATGAGCGCGCCGAGGACGAGATAGCCGATGCCGATGAGCGCCGACTCCACGAATGCGATCATCGAAAGCAGGCTCGCCCGGTGGCGCGACGGCACTGCCTCGTTGAACACGTTGTCCACGATCACGGCGGTGATCTCGGGAATCCCGGCCAGGACCAGGAACGCGGCGATGGTGACCCAGACAAGGCCGAGGCCGCTCAGGCCGAGCGCCACGGCGAGCGTCAGGAGAGACACCGGGACGATGACCCGATACCCGATGCGCCGGTCCGCGCGGTCCGACAGCAAGGGAGTGAGCCCGCCGACGAAGAATCCCGCCGCTATGACCACGCTGACCAATGCGGTGCCCGCTCCCTGATCGGAGAGGGTCTTCTGCGTAAAAATGATGTACGGCGTCAAAGTCGCATGCATCAATCCGGACACCACGACAAGCGTCACGAGCGCCGGCGTGGCGACCCGAAGCATCGCCCGCCATGCTGTGGCGTCGCCGTGCTCCTCGGCTCCGTCCTGCTCGTCCACCGCGTCCGCGCCGCGGATCTCGGGCACCCCTGACATCAGCACCACCATGGCCAGGACGAGGCACGCCGCCGAACCGACGTAGACGACTCCCCAGGAAATCTGCTGCAGTTGGCCGCCGAGGACGATGGCGGCTCCCGAGGCGACCGTCCCGAGCATGGTGAACCGGGACTTGATCTTGACGTAGCCGGCCGTTGCACCACGACGCACGAGCAGGTCGTACAGCAGGGCGGTGTCCGAACCGGACACACATGCCATGCCCACGCCCTGCCCGATGAACAGCGCCAGGAACACCCAGTAGTTGGAGAACGCCACCTGGCCGAGCAGACATCCAGCTATCAGCATCTGGCCGATCACGATGCTGGCACGCCTGCCGATTCGGTCGGCGATGACTCCCGTCGGCAACTCCGCAAGTCCACTGACCAGGTAGAGCAGTGTCTGCAGCAGGGCCACTTGCCCGACGGAGAAGCCGCGCTGATAAAGGAAGAGGACGAATACGCCGCGCTGGAACAGCGTGTTGGCGAGCACGGCGTATACGTAGAACGGGCGCGTGACACTTCGTGCCGCACCGTCGACTGCAGCCGACCCGCCAAGGGCCTCCGTGGTGCCGGTCATGCTGCGGTCTCCCCCTGGTGACTCCGGTGATCATTAGTGTTGGGACTCCGCCGCCGACCGGAACCTCCAGTCCATACCTCGCGCAGGATATTGGGCAGCGCCGCGGCCATCCTCGGTGGAGGTGTCAAATGTTGGGAGCAGTAGCGTGCATCTCCTGAAAACGGTTGCGTACATCTTGGAGCCAGCGTGGTCGTGAAGTCAGGGAAATCCCAGACCTAGCCACGGAGAAATGATCTTCGCTAAGCTATGTGAACCGCTCGATTCGGGACGGGTGGGGGCAGGTTGGCCCCGATCGTCGAGAGACGTGAAGCCCCTGGTAGGACGGTTCTCACCACAAGATCGTCCGCGGAACCAGAGGCTTCAGGTTGGTCACCTGTGCTGCCACGCTCGATGTCCCGCGCCACATCGTGGTGCACCTCTCCCGGCTGCTTGCCGCGCATCGCCGTCGTCTGGGCACCCCGCGGGCTCGCGCGCACTGGGCACGTTCCGGCAGGCGGTCCTCGTGCTGCGCTGGTTCCGTGAGCGGGGCTGCGTGCACTGCCTGGCCAGGACGCCGGCATCTCCCAGGCCACCAGCTGTCGCTACCTGCACGAGGGCATCGACATCCTCGCCGCCCAAGCACCCGATCTGCACGAGGTGTTGGACCGCTGCCACGAGGAGGAGATGAGTCACGTGATCCTCGACGGCATGCTCATCGAGAGCGACCGCCTGGCCGGCACTCGGGACAACGGCAACGACCTGTGGTTCAGCCAGAAACACAAGAGCTTCGGCGGCAACGTCCAGTTCCTGTCCGCCCCGGACGGCACCCCGCTGTGGCTCTCCGATGTCGAGCCGGGCTCCACCCCGGACATCGGCGCCGGCATCGGCATCCGCGTCCCGGTCCGCCGCCCGAAGGGGAAGTCGGAACAGGCCCTCGACACCGACACCCGCACCACGAACTGCCTGGTCAGAGACCTCCGCGCCCTCGGTGAGACCTCATCACCGACAGGAACGGACTGCCGTTGCCCCTTGGCATCTCCGGTGCGAACATGCACGACAGCCAGGGCCTGGAGCCGCTCATGCGCGGCATCCCACCCATCCGGTCCCGCCGCGGCCTCCGGCGCCGGCGGCCAGCAAATCTGCATGCCGGCAAGGGATACGACTACGACCACTGCGCCGATGGCTCCGCCGTCGGGGAATCCGCCACCGCATCGCCCGCAAGGGCGTCGAGTCCTCACAACGGCTCGGCCGCCACCGATGGGTAGTCGAGAGAACCGTGTCCTGGCTTGCAGGCTGCCGACGTCTCCACCAGCGCCACGAACGCAAGGCCGAACACTTCCTTACCTTCGTCGGCATCGCTGCATCCCTCATTGGCTACCGCCGATTGGCTACCCTGCTCAAGGCCTGAGCCGGTCCTGCTGCACGTCGAAACAGACCAGCCCCATGGACTCCGCCACGGCTGCCGCGTAGGCCGACGCCGCCTCGGCCATGCTCCACCGCATCGGGAAGTAGATCAGCGGACCACTGGCCTCGCTGATCAACGGGCCGGTCGACCAGGGCGAGGTGTCCTCCTCGCCCTCGGTGATGTTGCACCACCGCTCAAGGAGCGCGGCGACGTAGGCCGCTATGCGTTCGGATGGAGGGGTACGCCCTGTGGTGCTGGGGGCCCAGAGGCTCCAGACGGAACTGCGGAGTGATCAGGTCCGCGGGGCGCATGGGCGGCTGATCACCTCACCGCGTGCTGAGGCCGTCGATGGTCGCACGCGGTGCAGTTGTGGCGGCGAGGGCACCACACGGCAGCCGGGAGCACGATGTTCAGCACCGGCGACCTGCCGCAGCACCATTACTCGGGCACCTCTTCCAGCGCGGCCGCGATGCCCGCCCGGTCGGCGGCGTCGACAAGCGCCTGGCCGATCACGGAGACCGGCTCACGCGCCGGCAGCACCAGTGCGATCCGCTCCGTGCGGACGGGCCGGACCAGGTGGACGGCCCGCATGCCCGTGGGTACGCCGAAGACATGCAGCCAGGCGTGCGGCACGATACTCGCCCACTGGCCGGACCTGACCTGCGCGAACAGGGAGGCGATGGAGTCGGTCTCGACGCGCGGGGCCACGGAGACACCTACGGATTCGAACACCGCGTCGAGAACCTGGCGCCCCTGCATCATCGGGTGCAGCAGACAGAGCGGGTGCTGGGCGGCCTCCTCCCAGGTGACCTCGACGGGGCCGGTGTCGGTGGCGGGCCATTGGGTCAGGAACACGTAGCGCTCCTGGTACAGCGGGACGACCTTCAAGCCATGCTCCACGGCGGAGCTGTGGTAGGTCACGGCGGCGTCCAGCTCGTACGACCGAAGCCTGTTCACGATGTCCTCGGCCCGCAGATCGGCGAACACCTGGACGGTCGCCAATGGGTTGGAGGCGCAGAACCGCTGGGTCAGCAGGGCGACCGCCGTGGACGCGGTCGGGACGGTCCCGATGCGCAACCGGCCGCTCAGCCCCGACCGCAGTGCCTGGATCTCGCCCTGCAACGCGTCCCGGTCGGCGAGGATACGCTGCGCCCACAGAACGACCCGCTCGCCCTCCGGTGTGAGCCCGTCGAACCTGCGCCCCCGCTGGACCAGAGGGATGCCGAGTTCCTCCTCCAGTTTGCGGATCCCTTCGGACAGAGCCGGCTGGGAGACGTAGCAGGCCTGCGCGGCCTGCGCGAAGTGGCGAGCGCGGGCGAGGGCGACGAGGTATTCGAGTTGGCGCAGCAGCACCCCTCAATGATCCACCCACGCCTCGATGATCCACCACTGACGGTCGGGCTTCGTTTCCCGAGGTCACGCCTCGCTGACGCCCACTGACTCGCTGACGCCCACTGATCGGCGGTACCTATCACGCGATAACACCTGCCACTTTGACACGCTTCGCTCCCTTGCCGAAGAGTCAGTGCGAACGGTCGGCGAGACCTGTTCCGCTCGCGTGCGCTTCGATCACACGCCGGCTGTCCCGTTCCCGGGAGCGACGGACAGCGCCGAGCGAGCTCGCCGCCCAGGACGGAAAGGGCATGAGGCTCGATGCGGGACTTCGACGAACCGGATGAGGACGAGCTGTCCGTGACGGCTCCCAAGACATGGGCCACGGGCGCTCCCGCGGTGGTGCACGCCCTCAAGTACGCGCTGGGCCAGACGTCACCGAAGCGCACCGCGCTGACCCTGCTCAACATCAACCAGGCGAAGGGCTTCGACTGCCCGGGCTGTGCCTGGCCCGAGCCCGCGCCGGGCGAGCGACACCGCAACGAGTACTGCGAGAACGGCGCGAAGCACATCAGCGACGAGGCCACCTCGCGGCGGGTCACCGCGGACTTCTTCCGGCGGTACTCGGTGGACGAGCTGAGCAGGAAGTCGGACTACTGGCTGAACCAGCAGGGCCGACTGACCGAGCCGATGGTGCTGCGCGAGGGCGCGACCCACTACGAGCCGATCGGCTGGGACGAGGCACTGGACCTGCTGACCGACGAGCTGCATGCCCTGCAGCACCCGGGCGAGGCCCTGTTCTACACCTCCGGGCGGCTGGCGAATGAGCCGGCCTTCCTGCTCCAACTGTTCGCGCGGGCCTTCGGCACCAACAACCTGCCGGACTGCTCCAACATGTGCCACGAGTCCAGCGGCTCGGCGCTGAACGAGACGCTGGGCATCGGCAAGGGCAGCGTCAGCCTGGACGACATCTACGACGCCGACCTCGTCTTCGTCGTCGGACAGAACCCGGGGACCAACCATCCGCGCATGCTGAGCGCGCTGGAGGAGACCAAGCGCCGCGGCGGTCATGTCGTCGCCGTCAATCCGCTGCCCGAGGCGGGGCTGCTGCGCTTCAAGCACCCGCAGAAGGCGCGCGGCGTGATCGGCCGCGGCACACAGATCACCGACGAGTTCCTGCAGATCCGCCCCGGCGGCGACCTCGCCCTTTTCCAGGCGCTCAACCTGCTCCTGGTCGAGGCGGAGGACAAGGAGCCGGGCACCGTCCTCGACCGGGAGTTCATCGAGGAACACACCACCGGATACGACGCTTTCGCCGAGCACATACGCCGGACCGTCTGGGACGACGTCCTGGAGGCCACCGGGCTGAGCCGTGACCAGATCGAGCGAGTGCACGAGCGGGTTCTGGGCAGCCGCGGCGTCATCGTCTGCTGGGCCATGGGTCTGACGCAGCACAAGCACGGCGTTCCCACCATCAGGGAAGTCGTCAACTTCCTTCTGCTGCGCGGGAACATCGGCCGTCCGGGCGCGGGGGTGTGCCCGGTCCGCGGGCACAGCAATGTGCAGGGCGACCGCACGATGGGCATCTGGGAGCGCATGCCCCAGCCGTTCCTGGACCGGCTGGGGCGTGAGTTCCGCTTCACCGCGCCGACGGCACACGGCCTTGACTCCGTCGACTCGATCCGGGCCATGCGCGACGGACGGGCCAAGGTGTTCGTGGGCGTCGCGGGCAACTTCGTCCGGGCCACCCCGGACAGTGACGTCACCGAGCGCGCCCTGCGCAACTGCTCGCTGACCGCGCACATTTCGACCAAGCTCAACCGCTCCCACGCGGTCTGCGGGCGTACGGCCCTCATCCTGCCCACGCTCGGCCGCAGCGACCGCGACGTCCAAGCGAGCGGGGAGCAGTTCATGACGGTCGAGGACTCCATGAGCGAAGTCCATGCCACCCGGGGCCGCCTCGCCCCTGCCTCCCCGCACCTGCTGAGCGAGGTGTCCATCATCAGCCGCCTCGCCCGCAGGGTGCTGGGATCCGAACCGGACATCCCCTGGGAGGACTTCGAGGCCGACTACGACCTCGTCCGGGACCGCATCTCCCGGGTCGTCGAGGGGTTCGAGGACTTCAACGAGCGCGTACGGCGCCCCGGCGGCTTCCGCCTGCCCAACCCGGTCAACAGCCGAGTGTTCCGCACGCCCGCCAAAAGGGCCGTCTTCACCGTCAACGACTTCACCATGCTCCAGGCGCCCAAGGGGCATCTGGTCCTGCAGACCCTGCGGTCGCACGACCAGTGGAACACGATTCCCTACGCGATGGACGACCGCTACCGCGGCATCAAGGGCGGCCGACGCGTCGTCCTGGTGAACAAGGCCGATCTCGCCGACCTGGGCCTCGCGGACGGCGCCGTCGTCGACCTCGTCAGTGTCTGGTCCGACGGTTCGGAGCGCCGCGCGGACGACTTCCGTGTCGTCGCCTATCCCACTCCCCCGGGTTCGGCCGCCGCCTACTACCCGGAGACCAATGTCCTGGTACCGCTCGACAGCGTCGCGGACATCAGCAACACCCCGACGTCCAAGGCCGTGATCGTCCGTCTGGAACGCCCTGAGGAGCGGGGACCGGCGTGAGCCGTCACGGGAGGGGCTTCGGGGCGAACCCGGGGCCCGTGCGGCGGCCACGGGAGCGCCGGCATGAGGGGAGGTCGCTTCCCGCGCCTCGCCCGACCGCGGATTGGGCGGGAGCCCGGGTTTACGCCGTACTGCCCCTGGTCGGCGCCCCTGTGGGGGTCTACTCGGTCACCTTCAGTCTCAAGCTCGGCTGACCGGGCCCTTGCCCCTCCGCCCCTGACCCCGCCGTCCCAGGCGACCGTCCCTCCGGAACCCGCCCGCGCACCCGCGCAGCACAGGAGCCGAGAACATCGATCGGCTGGGCAGGCCGGGAGGGAGGCGATTCCGTTGGCCAAGATCCGCCGCATCAGAGTTGCGGGCATCGTCGAGCGACGGCATGCCCCCCCCCTCGCGGATCCCACCCCGGCCGGGCTCAGGTTCGGCCGGGGCGGGTGTCAGATGGTGCGCGACTTCCCGCGGAGGAGGGCCGTGCGGAGGGCGGAGTGCAGGCGGGGTGTGTTCGTCCACTCGTGGCCGCGCGACGGGGAGACCCGCCAGTACAGACCGGGGCGCGTGACGCGGTGGAGCGGAGGGATCGCCACGTGGCAGCCCCGGCCCAGAACACGCACCTGCGGGAGCTCCCAGTCGGCGGCGGAGCCAGGAGGGATCAGCCAGTACAGGCGTCCGCCGAAACCGTCCCCGATCACGGCTCCCGTCTCGTCCCCAAGGTTGCGGAGTGCGTCGATCCCCAGGTCGTGCGGTACGCGTACGGCGTCCCACCAGCCACCCGCGGCCACGATCCGCACCTCGACACTGCCCGGTTGCAGCCACCACGGGGTCCTGAAGACTGTCATCGCACTCACCGGCTCTCCCATCCGACACCCCGGACCGTAGGGCGAAGACAGACCGCCCACTTGCGTCCGCGCGCAAGGAAGTTGTCCCCGTGCGCAGCACGCGGGGACCGCTCTGACCCGAACACACTACGTTCAAGTAGCTTTACGGGTCGTATTGATGTGCGAGCGTCAGGAGGCTGCCGTGGGACACCCCCACCCCTTAGTGATCGACCCGACCGGCCGCGACATTCACGGCGAGGCCGCCCGGTTACGCGAGCGCGGACCGGTGACCCTCGTCGAACTGCCCGACGGTGTGCGGGCCTGGGCCGTGAGCAGTCCAGACCTCCTCAAGCGCCTGCTCACCGATCCACGCGTCTCCAAGGACCCGCGCCGGCACTGGCCCCGGTGGATCAACGGCGAGATCTCCCCGGAATGGCCGCTGTTCACCTGGGTGGCGGTGCAGAACATGTTCACCGCCTACGGAGGCGAGCACAAACGGCTGCGTGCCCTCGTCTCCAAGGCGTTCACCGCACGCCGCACCATGGCGCTCCGACCCCGTGTCGAGGAGATCGCCACCGCCCTGCTGGAGCGGGTCGAGGTGGCCGGACGGCACGGCCAAGTCGTCGATCTGCGCGAGGCGTTCTGCTATCCGCTGCCGATCCAGGTGATCAGCGAACTCTTCGGCCTGCCCGAGGAACAGGGCGCGGAGCTTCGAGCCGTCGTGGACGGCGTCTTCCACACCTCCGCCACCCCGGAGGAAGTCACCGACATCTACGTACGGTTCTACTCGGCGATGGGCGAACTCGTCGCGCTCAAGCGGCGGTCGCCGGGCGACGACCTGACCTCGGCGCTCATCGCGGCCCGCGACGACGGCGACACCGGGCTGAGCGAGCAGGAGTTGCTCGACACTCTGGTGCTCATGGTCAGCGCCGGTCACGAGACCACGGTCAACCTGATCGACAACGCCATTCACCTCCTGCTGACCCATCCGGACCAGCTCGCCCACGTCCGCTCCGGCCGCGTCTCCTGGGAGGACGTGGTCGAGGAGGCGCTCCGCGTGGAGGCGCCCGTCGCCAGCCTGCCGCTGCGGTATGCCGTCGAGGACCTCGTGATGAGCGAGTTCGGCGGCCCGGACGGGGTGGTGATCGGCAAGGGTGAGGCCATCCTCGCCGCCTACGCGGCCGCCGGACGTCACCCCGGGAAGTACGGCGAGGACGCCGACCGCTTCGACGTCGCCCGCGCCGACAAGGAGCACCTCGCCTTCGGCCACGGCGTGCACTTCTGCCTGGGCGCCCCGCTGGGGCGGCTGGAGGCCCGCATCGCGCTCCAGTCGCTCTTCGACCGCTTCCCCGGACTCCGACTCGCCGTTCCTCAGGACGAGTTGGAGCCGGTCGACTCGTTCATCTCCAACGGCCACCGCTCCCTCCCAGTACTCCTGTCCTGATCACTCGCCACGCCACCACGCCAGCAGCCGGGCGCCCCATCCTCGCCGCACGCGGCCTGCCTCGGGCACCGCGGACGGCCGGGGCGCCGGCGCGGTGCGCTGCACGGGCGCCTCGTCGCCGACGGTGGCGGGGGTGGAGGAGGTGACGGCGGCCGGCGGGAACGTCACCGGCAGCGCGGCCAGCGCGCGGTGGAAGGGGCCCGGCCGCCAGGCCAATTCCTCCACGGGTACGGCGAGTTCGACGTCCGGAAGGCGGTCGAGCAGCTTCTCCACCGCGACCGCCGCGATCAGCCGGGCCGGACCCTGCGCCGGGCAGTTGTGCGGGCCCGCGCTCCACGCCAGGTGGGCGCGGTTGCCCGCGCGCTGATCCGCCGTCAGGGACGGGTCGGTGTTCGCCGCGGCGAGACTGACCATGAGCGGATGCCCCGCCCGCAGCAGCACCCCTTCGTACACGACGTCATGGATCGGGTAGTGCACGGCGTAGTTGGCGATGGGCGGGTCGGTCCACAGCACCTCGTCGAGGGCGTCCTCCACCGGCATGCTGCCGCCCGAGAGACTGCCCGCGAACCGGTCGTCGGACAGCAGCAGCCGCAGGCCGTTGGCGATCAGGTTCTGCTGGGGCTCGGTACCCGCGCCCATGAGCAGGACGAGGGTGTGCACCATCTCCTCGTCCGTGAGCTCGGCGGGATGGGCCATGAGCCAGGACGTCACATCCGGCCCGGGCCGCCGGCGCTTCAGTGTGACGAGGTCCAGCAGCGTCGTCGCGAGCAGTTCGTTCGCCTTCTCGGCGTCCACTCCGTCGAAGATCCCGGACATCCCCTGCACCAGCCGTTCTCCGTAGTCGGCCGGGCAGCCGAACAGGCGGTTGAACACCAGCAGGGGAAGCACCTGGGCGTACTCGCCGAGCAGATCGGCCCGCCCGGCCGGGGCGATGCGGTCGATGAGCGTGTCCGCGCTCGCCTCGACGTAGGAGCGCAGGGTGGCGGGGGCCACCCTGGCCACGCTGTCCGTGATCGCGCCGCGCAGCCTGCGGTGTTCCGCGCCGTCGGCCCACAGCGCGTTCGGCCGGTACATCATCATCGGCACGACCGGGCTGTCCGGGGGTACGGTGCCGTCCGCGAGGTCCTTCCAGCGGCGGGCGTCCTTGGAGAACGTCTCGGTGCTGCGCAGCACGTGCAGGGCGGCGTCGTATCCGACGACGAGCGAGGCCCGCACGCCGGGCGCCAGTTCGACCGGTGCGATCGGGCCGACGTCGCGCAGCCGCCGATAGACGGCTGCCGGGTCGGTGGCGAAC
The DNA here is from genome assembly GCF_028736035.1 of Streptomyces sp. T12. Taxonomy (NCBI): domain Bacteria; kingdom Bacillati; phylum Actinomycetota; class Actinomycetes; order Kitasatosporales; family Streptomycetaceae; genus Streptomyces; species Streptomyces sp. T12. Next base: position 9,920,958 of record NZ_CP117866.1, on the reverse strand, counting down.
TCGGGCCCGTGCAGGGACTCGTGCGCGGGGTGCGCGGGGTGCGCGGGGCAGCCCGGCGGCGGGTAGGGCGGTACGGAGGTCACGCATGCTCCAGGTGGCCGGTGCGGGTGAGGAGGTACTCGACGAGACGGATGAGTGCCCGCGTGGCCGAGACCCGGTCGCGGGCGTCGCAGCGGACGAGGGGAGTTTCGGGCAGCAGGTCGAGGGCCTCGCGCACCTCGTCGAGCTCGTACGCGGGGGCGTCGTGGAACTGGTTCAGGGCGACCGCGTACGGCAGTCCGTGCTCCTCCAGTACGCCCATGACCTCGAACGACTGGCTGAGGCGGCGGCTGTCGGCGAGGACGAGCGCGCCGAGCGCGCCCCGGGTCATGTCCTGCCAGAGCCGGGTGAAGCGCTGCTGACCCGGGGTGCCGAAGAGGTAGAGCACCAGGCGGTCGTTGAGGGTGAGCCGGCCGAAGTCGAGGGCGACCGTGGTGGTCGTCTTGTCCCGCATGCCGGCCAGGTCGTCGACGAGGGCGCCGGCCTCGGTCATGACCTCCTCGGTGCACAGGGGCCGGATCTCGGAGAGCGTGCCGACGAACGTGGTCTTGCCGACCGCGAAGTGGCCCACGATCAGCAGCTTGACCGCCGTCTGCACACTGGGCCGCAGGTAGACGTCGTCAGAGGCAGGCGCGGAGTCCATCGAGCACCTCCTGGAGGATTTTGGCGTCGGTCGGCCGGGCTGCGGGGATCGGGGCGCGGGTGACGATGTGGCCGCTGTCCATGAGATCGGCGATCAGCACTTTGGCCACGCCGACCGGCAGCGACAGGTGGCCGGCCACCTCGGCGACCGACAGGGCTCCGGGCCGGCACAGTTCCATGAGCCTGCGCTTTTCCGGGTTGAGTCCGGTCAGCGGCAGATCGTCGGTGGCGATCAGCAGCGTGACCAGGTCCAGGGTGTTGCGGGTCGGGTGGGCGCGGCCGTCCGTGACGACGTACGACCGCACCAGCCTGTCTGCGGGGCGGCGCCGGGGTGTCATGCCGGGCTGCCGGTGTCCTGCCGGGCGGGGCTGGTCAGCTCCTTGCCGAGCCGGTCGACGAGTTTGTGCATGCGGTAGGTGACCGCCTCCATGTCGACGTCCTCGCCGGTGGAGACGGCGAGGTAGGCGCCCTCGCCGGCGGCGACCAGGAAGACGTAGCCGTGCGCGAACTCGATCATGGTCTGCCGCCACGGGGTGTGCGCGGAGCCGCAGAACTCGGCCGTGCTGCGGCTGATCGACTGGACGCCGGACAGACCCGCGGCCAGCCGTTCGGCGTCGTCGCGGTCGATGTCCTTGGAGAAGGCGCGGAGCATGCCGTCGGCGGAGAGCAGGATCGCGTGACGCGCCTGCGGCACCTTCAGCACCTCGTCCAGCATCCAGCCCAACGTGTTGTTGGTGGGCCTGGTCATTCGTGGCTGTTCCCTTCGTCGTCGTGGAGCGTGTGCCGGGCGTCCCTGCCCGAGCGGGTGCCGCGTGCGAAGGCGCCCATGCGCCGGGCGTTCTCCTCGGCCGAGCGGCCGCCGACCTCGTCGGCCGCTACGGGCTGCGGGGCCGGTTGCCGTGGGGAGCGGCGACGGCGCCTGGGCAGGCCGCCCGGCGTCGTCGCCTCCGCGGGTTCGGGTGCGGCATGGGGATCGGGGGCGGGGGCGGCCGGATCGGCGGTGGGGGCCGTGTCGGTCGAGTGCGTATGCGCAGGGGGGTGCGCGGGCGCGACGGCGGACGTGGGCGCGGGCCGTTCGGCGGGCGGCACGGGCTCCTGGACGGCGGCGTCCAGGTGCGTGAGCAGGGCGGCCGGAAGGAACACCACCGCGCGTACACCGCCGTACGGGGAGAGCGTGTCCACGGAGACGGTGAACCCGTAGCGCTCGGTGAGCGCCCCGATGACGGCGAAGCCGAAGCGGGGCGGGTCACCGAGCCGGACGATGTCCACGTCGTATGTGCGGGCGAGCAGTTCGGCGGCGTGCTCGGCCGCCTGGCCGTCCATGCCGACCCCGGCGTCGTCGATCACCACGCAGGCGCCGTTGTGCACCGTCTGGACGGTGACCTCGACGGTCGTGCCCGGCTGCGAGTGACGCGCCGCGTTGTCGAGCAGTTCGGCGACCGCCAGTACCACCGGTTCGACGGCCCGGCTGCGCACGGCGATGTCGACCTCGCCGTTGATACGGATGCGCCGGTAGTCGCGGATACGGGAGGTGGCGCCGCGTACGACCTCCACGAGCGCGGAGGTGGCACGCTGGCGGCCCGGCCACGAGCCGCACAGCACGGCGATGACCTGGGCACGGCGGCCGAACTGGGCGTTTGCGTGGTCGATTTCGAGCAGATCGCTCAGCACGCCGGGGTTGTCGTGCCGATCCTGCATCTCGGAGATGGACACCTGTTGTTCGTTCGCCAAGGCCTGGAGGGAGCGCATCGACGCCTTCAAGGCGGCCTTCGCCGACTGGTCGGCGCTCGACCGGGCGTGCTCGACCGCACCGGCGAATCGCTCCACGACACCGTCGAGGCACTTCGCGAACTCCGTGTCGGCGAGCCGGGTGTCGAGCAGACCGACGGCCGGTACCTGCGGGTGGGGCGCGTCCTCCAGGGCCGGCAGCCGGGCCGAGACGAGATGCCGCAGTTCCTCGTCCCGTGCCCGAAGGCCCTCCCCCAATTCGGCGTTCCGTCTGCGCTGCCGTGCGGTGATGCCGCGTTCGCGCACCAGCAGCACGGCGACGGCGAACAGGCCCACGGCCAGGCACCAGAACACCGCCTCCGGTATCTGTTCCGTCATCAAGTCCTCACAGCGGGTGGCGGGTCGACGGGCAGCGCACGACGGTAGTGGCGCATCCGCATGCGGACTTGTCCGTGCGCGCAAGGAAGTTGCCGCGGGACGCACGAGCGTTCGTGAGACCTGCAGATCGCGACCGGCTCGGCTCCGGCGTAAGCCAATGAGGCCGATACGAGTTCCGGAAACCGATTGCTGGTCCCTAGGCTGCGCCCCGAACAACAGTCCTCGAACACAGGGGCGTTCGGGGCTGCTCCCGAGGCCGTCGGGAGACGTCGCAGCAAAGGGGATGCGTTGCCCACGGGAAGCTACGTCGTGGAGACGACGAGAACCGCCGAGGTCGGAGCCCGCGAGCAGACCGATCTGTGGAGTGAGCGCGTCGCGGCGTACCAGACCAGGATGGACTACAAGTACGCCCGCGCCGAGGGCTTCCGCGGCAAGATGGTCCGGCAGGGCAGCGACAGCTACCAGGTCGTCACCTGGTACAGCGACCAGATCGAGTACGCCCGTACACCGGGCCTGATCCGTCAGATGCCCGACCCCGACTACCGGCTCCTCTTCCCTGTCGCGGGCGAACTGCTGCTGCGACAGGACGACCAGGAGGTGCGGCTGACGCCGGGCACGGGCAGCCTGATCACACTCGGTGCGCCCTTCGAGATCCTGCACGGCGCGTCCCTGCGCGGTGTCATCATGTCGATCCCGGCCCAGGAGATCGACGGCCCGCTGAACCGGAAGGCGCCGCTGGCCACCGGGCTCGATCTGACCAAGGGGCTGGGCCGTGTGGTGCACTCCATGGTGCGCGGCCTGAACGACGAGCGTGGCCATCTCACCACCCCGCAGTTCGACGCCGTCTGCGACCGCGTCGTCGAGCTGCTGTGCATGCTCGCCTGCGGGGACGACCGTCCCGACGTCCCGGGGCAGCTGACCGAGGTGGAGGCGGTGGTCCGCCGTCATGTGCGCGAGCACGCGGCCGACCCCGGCCTGTCCGGCGCCTCCATGGCCCGTGCCCTCGGCTGGTCCCTCCGCCAGATCCAGCTCGCGCTCCAACAGGTGGGCACCACGCCTCGCGACCTGATCCGCGAGGAGCGCCTGCGTCTGGTCCGCGAGCGTCTCCTGCGCGCCGACTGCGCGCACATGACGATCACGGACCTGACGTACGCCTCGGGCTTCTCCTCGGCGAGTGCGATGAGCACGGCCTTCCGTCGGCGCTTCGGGGTGAGCCCCCGGGAGATGCGTTCCAAGGCCCGCTGATCCCGCCCGCACGCATCGGCATCGACTCCGCGCGAACGGGGCCTCCCTGTGTCATTGACGGGCAGGCAGTTGATCGCGAACGATGACCGCCATGCGCTTCCTACGGCGGGTACGTGAGGATCTCTCCGCAGGGGAGAACCTGGAGATCTACGTCACCGCGCTCCTCTCGCTGACCTTGGCCGTACTCGGCGCGCTCGATGTGGCCGACGGCGAGGTGCTCTCGGCTGCCATCCTGGCGACGCTCGCCCTGCTGGCCGGGAGCCTGCTGGGCAGCCGCCGCCAAGTCGCCGATCTGGCCGCGCAGATGCGCGCTCGCAGCCGGGGAGAGGTGTCGGCCCAGGACTTCTTCAGCACCGACAAGCCGGACGTTGTCCAACAAGTGCACGGTGCACGGGACATCAGGATCGTCGGAGTCACGCTCGCGCGAACGCTCCGCAACCTCATCGACGAGTTGGAACACCGAGCGGTCGCCGGAGCGTTGGTCAAGGTCGCACTCATCGACCCGGACACCACGGCACCTGCGGAGGCCGCCCGACGCAGCACGATGCCTGACCGGCCCGAGGTCTACCAAAACCGGCTGCGCCCATCGATCGACCTGCTACGGGACCTTGTTGAGAAGCCTGGAGTCGACGGCCGGGTGGAGGTGCGCTTTCTGCCCTTCGTCCCTGCCTTCGGGCTGGTACTCCTCGATCCACAGCGGTCCCACGGGATCACCTACGTCGATGTCTACTCACACAGTTCTGCCAGCGGGGATGCCGTCTTCGCGCTGCGGCCGGGCCGGGACGGACATTGGTACGAGCACTTCCACGGCGAGTTCGAGCGTGTCTGGGCGTCGGGGCGGCCGGCCGACTCCTCGGACGGCTTTCCCGCCGTTCCGAGCGGCTGACGCCCTGCGGGCACGGCTGGCTGCGCAGCAGCACCGGCCGCCGCGCCCATCCCCACCGTCGCGTGATCACCGCCGTCCTGCACGAGTACACGCCCCGTCCCGCTCGGCGGGCAGCCCGAACTACGCCACCGCCGCCCCGGCGAACCGTGCGCCCGGCAGTCCGCCGGTGGAGTACGCCGCGTGCACCGCGCCGCCGGCATGCACCAGGCTGTGCAGCACCTCCGGCGGGTAGGGCGGGGTGGCGCGCGGCGTCTGCCAGAGGGGGGCATCGGTGGCCGCGTCCGCAGCCGCCGGCCGACGTGCGTACCGTGCGCGACAGACCGACCGTCGGCCATGGCGCGTGAGCACCGGCGGTCGTTAGCGGTCCGGCCTTCGCCGCACCACCAGGTGGATCGAACCCGGGTAAGTCATCGTGGCGGCAAACTCCGCCCGCAGGACGCCTGCTTCCTGGCGTACGCCGACGAGACCGTCCGCGGCCGGGTCACCGGCGTCCGGGCCACGCCGCCCATGCCCGGCCCGCCGCACGGGTGGCGGTGCCCCGGCATCGCCGCGCACGGCCGGCCGGAAGACACACGGCGACCACGGAAGCGGGCCGTGTGCCCGGGCGTCGGCGGGCCTTCACCAGGTGTCGACGCAGCGGCGCGAGCCGCGCTGCCCGGGCTCAGGGTCAGGGTCAGGGTCAGGGTCATGCAGCAGCGTGCTGATCCAGCGTCGGGACTCGGCCGGGTCGATGACGTCGTCGATCTCGAAGACCGATGCGACGTTGAGTGCCTTGCCGTGCTCGTAGGCGGCCGCGACCCTGCGGGCGAACTCCCGCTCGCGCTCGTCCGCGTCCTCGATGGCCGCCAGCTCCCGGCGGTAGCCCAGCCGCACCGCGCCCTCGATGCCCATCGGCCCGAACTCGCCCGTGGGCCACGCCACCGTGAACCGGGGGATGCGGAAGCCGCCGCCGGCCATGGCCTGGGCGCCCAGCCCATAGCCCTTGCGCAGCACGATCACCCCGAAGGGCACCGTGAGCGCCGAGGCGTGGACGAACATGCGGCTGACATGCCGGACGGTCGCGGTCTTCTCCGCCTCGGGGCCGACCATGAACCCGGGTGTGTCGCACAGGGAGACCACCGGCAGCCCGAACGCGTCGCACAACTGCAGGAAGCGGCTCGCTTTGTCGGCCGCGTCGGAGTCGATGGCGCCGCCCAGATGCCGCGGGTCGTTGGCGAGGATGCCGCACGGGCGACCCTCCACCCGGGCCAGAGCGGTGATGACGCCGCGTCCGAAGTGCCGTCGCAGTTCCAGGACGGAGTCCGCGTCGGCGAGGGTGGCGATGACCGCACGCACGTCGTACGCCCGCCGCCGGTTCTCGGGAATGAGGTGGCGCAGTCGGCGCTGGTCGGGGCACTCCCATTCCGTCACCGGGCCCTGGAAGTACGACAGATACGTGCGCGCCAGCCGGACGGCATCCGCGTCGTCCTCGGCGTCGAGGTCGATGACGCCGTTCGCCCGCTGGACCTCGACCGGCCCGATGTCCTCCGGGGCGTAGCTGCCCAGACCCCCGCCCTCGATCATCGCCGGGCCGCCCATGCCGATGGTGGCCTCGGGCGTGGCGATGATGACGTCGCAGCAGCCGAGCAGCGCGGCGTTGCCGGCGAAGCAGCGCCCCGAGCCGATGCCGACCAGCGGCACCTTCCCGTTCAGGGACGCGAACAGCGCGAAGGCCATGCAGTCCAGTCCGGAGACCACCGTGCCGTCCACGTCGCCCGGCCGGCCGCCGCCCCCTTCGGCGAACAGGACGACGGGCAGGTGCGCCTGTTCGGCCAACGCGAAGAGGCGGTCCTTCTTGCGGTGGCCCGTCATGCCCTGGGTGCCGGCCATCACGCTGTAGTCGTACGACATCGCCACCACGCGGGCGGACCGGGGGCCGAACCGGTCGGCCCCCACCGTGCCCACGCCGCCGACCAGGCCGTCGGCGGGCGTGCGGCGGATCAGGTCGTCCAGGGACCGGCGGCTGCGCTGGGCGGCCATGGCCAGGCCGCCGTACTCGACGAAACTGCCCGGGTCACACAGGTCGGCGATGTTCTCACGGGCGGTGCGCCGCCCCTCGGCGTGCCGCCGGGTGACCATCTCGGGGCGGTCGGCGTCGTCGCCGAACCGCTTGCGCGCCCGCACCTCTTCCAGATCGGCGCGGGGGGCGTCCGGATCCGGCCGTTCCTCGGGGCGCGGCTCACCGTCCGCCTCGCCGGTGGCCTCCATCACCACCAGCGGCTGACCGTGCTCGGCCAGTTCACCCAGCTCCACCCGTACGGCGACGACCACGCCGTCGCCCGGCGCCTGGAGCAGGTGCTCCATCTTCATGGACTCCAGGACCACCAAGGTGCTTCCGGCCCGTACGCGCTCTCCTTCGGCGACGGCGACGTCGACGACGGTGGCCGTCATGGGGGCGGTGACGGTGAGCGTGCCCTGTGGCTCCAACGCGTCGGTAACCTCGGCGTCCTTCTCCTCGTCTGTCTCCTGCGGGACCAGTGTGGGCAGGAGTTCGTCAAGGAGCGCCGTGTGCAGCCGCCCGGCGACGACCTCGGGTGCCTCCAACAGCCGCAGCAGCACCTCGGTGTTGGTGGCGACTCCCTCGACCCTCAGCTCCGCCAGGGCGCGGCGGGCGCGGGCGAGCGTGTCGGGCAAGCTGCCGGAGCCGTCGTGGGCGACGAGCTTGGCCAGCAGTGAGTCGAAGCGCGGGCTGACCCGGCCGCCGGGAAACGCGGCGGTGTCGACGCGCACACCCGGCCCGGCCGGCGGCCAGAAGACGTCCAGCGTGCCGGCGGAGGGCAGCACCGTCCCGTCGGGGCGGACCGTCTCGGCGTTGACCCGCACCTGCACCGCGCAGCCGCGGGGAACGGGAGCCTGCCCCGCCCCGATGCGGTCGAGTCTCTCGCCGGAAGCCACCCGCAGCTGGGCCTTGACCAGGTCGATGCCGGTGACCTCCTCGGTGACGGTGTGTTCGACCTGGATGCGCGGGTTGGCCTCGAGGAAGTAGAAGCCCGGGGAGCCGTCGCCGGTGTCCACGAGGAACTCGAACGTGCCGAGACCGGCATAGGCGACCTCCCGGGCCATGCGCAGCGCCGCATCGTGCAGCCCGGCCCGCACCGCCGCGTCGAGGCCGGGCGCCGACGCGATCTCCACGATCTTCTGCCGGTGCCGCTGCAGGCTGCAGTCGCGGTCGCCGTAGCCGACGACGGCGCCCGTGCCGTCGCCGAGCACCTGCACCTCGACATGGCGGGCACGCCGCAGCAACTGCTCGACGTAGACCGCGCCGTCGCCGAAGGCGTGCGAGGCCTCCGAACGGCAGCGCCGGACGGCCTCCTCCAACTGCCCTGCCTCGTACACCGCCCGCATGCCGCGCCCGCCGCCGCCGGCGACCGCCTTGACCATCACCGCGGCACCGTCGCCGAGGCCGGCCATGAACGCACGAGCCTCCTCGATACCGGTGTCGCCGTACGTCGCCGGCAGCACCGGCACGCCGAGGCGCGCGGCGAGTTCACGGGCCGCGGTCTTGTCGCCGAGCGTCCGCAGCACCTCGGGGCGCGGCCCGACCCAGGTCAGTCCGGCGTCGGCGCACCGCTGCGCGAAGTCGGCGTTCTCGGCCAGCAGTCCGTAGCCGGGGTGGACCGCGTCGCAGCCCGTGCGCACCGCCGCACCGACCAGGGCCGCCGCGTCCAGGAAGGCCCCCGGCCCCTCGCCGTCGAGCACCACGACCTCGTCCGCCATGCGGGTGTGCAGCGCGTCCGCCTCGTCGCGGGAGTGCAGCGCCACCGTCAGCAGGTCCAGCTCGCGGGCGGTGCGCATCACCCGTACCGCGATCTCACCGCGGTTGGCGACCAGCAGCTTGGCCAGACCCATCGTCACCGGTCCTTTTCGTCAGCATCGGCAGCGGCCGGGGACGCCGGAGACACGGCGATGCGCGCGGCCCGCTCCAGCAGCTCGCCCTTCTTCACCTTGCCGGTGGTGGTCATGGGCAGGGCGTCGACGCACCTCACCACGGGCACCTTGTACGGCGCCATGTTCGCCCGCGCCCACACTCGCACGCCCTCGGCGTCCAGCGCGGCGCCGGGGCGGGGCTGGACGAACGCCAGCGGCACCTGGCCCCGTTGGGGATCGTCCATCGGTACCACCGCCGCGGTCAGCACATCCGGGTGCCGGGCCAGCAGCGCCTCCAGCTCGGACGGGAATACGCTCATACCCGAGACCTTGATCATCTCCTTGTTGCGGCCGAGGTAGTGCAGGCACCCGTCCTCGTCGATCATTCCGATGTCGCCGGTGTGCAGCCAGCCGTCGCGCAGGACCCGGGCGGTGGCCTCCGGCTGCCGCCAGTACCCGGTGAGCAGGGAGGGGGAACGTACGAGGATCTCGCCGCTCTCGCCCAGCGGCAGCGGCTCGGCGCTCTCCCCGTCGGCCACCATGAACTCGGTTCCCGGCACGGGCAGTCCGCAGAAGACCGGCTCGGTCAGCAGGTCGTGATCCCCGTGCTGGAACCCGGTGGTGAAGGAGTCCGCGGTGTGCGTCTCGGTCATGCCGTACGCCGCCTCCTGCAGCATGCTGTGCTCACCGACCAGGGAGCTCCACCGGGCCCGGATCGCCGGCGTCAGCTTGCGCACGAACGACATGGCCCGCGGCTGCGCCAGACTGGACAGGTCGGTGCCGGGCAGACCGGGGTGCTCCATCAGCTCGACGTAGTTGTCGACCGTGCCCAGCATCAGCGTCACGTGGTACCGCTCGATCGCCTGCAGCACGGCCTCGGGGTCCCACCGGGTGAGCAGCACGATGCCGCTGCCGGTCAGCAGCGGCAGCAGGATGCCGAAGTCCTCGCCGGCGATCCAGAAGACCGGCACGTAGATCAGCAGCACGTCGGGGTTGTCGCCGGAGAGGTCCATGCCGCTGGCGGCCGCCGCCGTCGCCGCGGTGTAGAGCATGTGCCGCTGGGAGTGTTCGCACCCCTTGGGCAGGCCGGTCGTCCCTCCGGTGTAGTTCAGGGCGGCGAGCGCGTCCAGGTCGGCCGGCTGGTCCTGGCCGCGGGCACCGCCCACGGCCTGTCCCCACCCACTGCCGGTCGGGCCGGCACCCGCCAGGCCGGACGGCAACGGCAACACCGGATCGGAGGGGAGCATGTCGGCGAGGCTGGTGACGAGCACGCTCCGTACGGCTGTGCCGGACCGCACCGCCTCGACCAGCGGTCGCAGGGTGTCCAGAGTGATCAGGAGCTCCACCCCGGCGTCGGCCAGCTCGTGCCGCAGCTCGTACTCCCGGAACATCGGGTTCACCGGGACGTGCACGGCTCCGGCGCGCAGGATGCCGAGCATGGCGACGATGAACTGCGGGCAGTTGGGCAGGAACACCCCGACGCGGTCTGAGGGGCGTACGCCGCTGCGCTGCAGCCAGCCGCACAGCCGCGCCGTCAGGTCCTCCAGCGCCGCGTACGTGATCTGCTCGCCGTAGAAGGTGATCGCGACTCGGTCGGGATGGCGCCGGGCCCAGTGCCGCAGGTGGTCGGTGACCGGCCGCTGCCCGAACGGGTACACCACCTCCCTCGGCATCGAGGCCGGCCATACGCGCTGCTGGCGGGCCCGTACGTCGGCCAAGTACTCCTCCACGCGCGCGTTGTCCGCCACGACGGCCTCCACCCGGCTCAGGCATACCAACTGGTCGGCATGTGCCGCATCACCGTAAAGGGAGCCCGCAAGCCGGGACAAGGGGCCGGACGCAGTGGGGGCAGGCCGGGGGCTGCCGTCTCCTTGAACTGCGCGAGACCGGGCCGGTGACTGCCGACCCGCCGACGATGATCCCCACACCGGCAGGTTACGAACAAGCCAGAGCCGCGCCAGGAGGCTCGTGTACGTGCCCGAAGTGCTCTGGCACAGTGGCGGCCCGGCCGCCACTGGACGCCCTTGACGTCCACCTTTCACACCGAGGCAGGCCGGGATACCCAGGGTCGCCGGCGCAGAGCCCGAAGCCGCTTGGACATACCAGCGGAAAGCCCTGTTCACGAACCCTTTCAGATCGACCGTGCGGGCCGAATCAACTCACCCCGCGATTAATTGAATTCGATACGGGTGAATCGTGAATTGACGCAGCCGGGGCTGACGCAAATCAAGCGCAGACATGCGCGCAGTTCATCCATCCCCGGTCAGGGCGACGATCCACGCGCGGAGACCGCGTATTCGGCAATGGCGCTAATTCGGCTTCAGCACGGCTTCGCATCCCGGCATGCTCTGGGTGCCCAGGCGCCAGGGCCGATCACCGGTTGAGCAGGCGTCGGCCATGGCGCGATGGGAGGGGTCTGCGAGGACTGAGGACTGTTGAAAGCGGCAAGGACATCCGGGTGTCGCGCCGGGGTGAGCCGCAGCCGCACGTTCAGCGCTTGCGGCCACACCATTTCCCCCGTTTCCCTCGCACTCCGCGAAGGCCGGCTATTGGGTCCCGGCTGCGGTCGGCAAACCATCTGCCTCAGACGCGACCGCCGGAGCCGTCAATACCTGTCTCCTCCGATTGGCCCGGTGATCGAAGCAAAAGGAAATGCGCACGACTGTGAGATCGAAATTCAGCGCCCTATCGTCAGGAGCAGGTCATGAAGAGAACGCGTCATCACACCGTGGCACTTCTTGCCACGGTGTGTGGTTTCACTCTCTGCCTCACGGGCGTGGCCCGCGGGGCCGGCGCACCGACGCCACACATTCTCGCCACGACGCTGGTGAACAAGACCGGCACCACCATCACGGTCACCGCCGGAGTCGGACGGGGCAACACGATCAGTGTCTGGCAGTCAGGCAGCGGCATCAGAATCAGAGACACCGGAGACACGGTCGCACCGTCCGGCGACTGCTACGCCATCAGCACGACCGAAGTCGCCTGCAGGGCCGCCGACACCACCGAACTCGTGGTCAACGCCGGCGACCAGGACGACAACGTCACCTCCTCGCTGGCGGCCCTCGGCGTCACCCTCGTCGGCGGGGCCGGCAACGACAACCTCTACGGCGGATCCGCCAACGACACCCTCGAAGGCGACGAGGGATCCGACTTCCTCTCCGGCGGCGCAGGCAACGACACGCTGACCGCAGGAGCCGAGGCGGACAGGATCTTCGGCGGCTCCGGCAATGACTCCATCGAGGGACGCGGCGGCTCGGACATCGTGGACGGCGGCGCCGGCAACGACGTGATCTACGGCGGCAACGGCAACGAGCAGATCGTCGCCGGCACCGGCAACGACTACGCCGAGGGCGGCAACGGCCGGGACACCATCGACGCCGTGGACAACGTCAGCGGCAACGACTACGTCGAAGGCGGCGCCGACGCGGACGACTGCCGCGCCGATTTGGGCGACAACGTCAGCGGATGCCCCTGACCAGCGCGAGTGAGCAGCACGCCAGTACCCGTACAACAGCGAGACGACACGAAAGGCGGGCACCGATGAGAACACGGAGTATCTGCACCACGGTGGTGGCGATCGGCGCACTCACCTGCGCCCCACTGACCGCCGCCTCCGCCGCGCCCGGTGCGCCCGGTGCGGCCCCCGGCGGGGGCCTGGCAGGCACCACGGTCGTGCAGGAGGTGGGTGACGCCCTGGTCGTCACAGCTGACCAGGGGGTGGCGAACGACATCACCATCCGGCGTCAGGGCAACGTTGTCGTAGTGACGGACGCGGGGGACACCGTGGCCGCCGTCGCCCCGTGTCAGTCGACGGGGACGCACACGGCAGAGTGTCCGCTGCCCGTCACGTCGATACGGGTCAACGCCGACGACGCCGATGACAGCGTCACCATCTCGCCGAACCTGGAGGCCGCCGGAACGGTGATCGGCGGTGCGGGTGACGACCGCCTCATCGGCGGCCCCCGGGCGGACCGGCTCGTCGGCGACGATCCGGCTGCCACCGGACTGCGGGCGACGCCGGGCAACGACACCATCAACGGCGGCCCCGGCAACGACACGATCTCCGGGCTGGCCGGCAACGACACCCTCAACGGCAATGCCGGCAACGACACCCTCAACGGCGACGACGGCAACGACACCCTCAGTGGTGACCAGGGCAACGACACCCTCAACGGGGGCCGCGGCAACGACACGCACATCGGCGGCGAAGGCAACGACACTCTCAACGCCGTGGACAACGTGATCGCCAACGACAGCCTCGACGGCGGCCTCGGCTTCGACACCTGCAACCGCGACACCGGCGACACGGCCCTCAACTGCCCCTGATCAACGACCCTTCGTGCGGCCGGATGTGAAACTCCCGAGCCGCAGGTTCAAGTCCCCTCGTCCCGACAGTTCCCCGGTACCGCACTGCACTCTGTCGTCGGGTCGGGGAAGCGTGGGAGCCCCCTGGGACCGATCGGGTCGGAGGCGTCGGCGGCTCGATCGTCGCGCTCTACCGACTCACCGGCGGCCCCGACAACCACGACGACGGCTACGGCTACGGCGGCTTGAAGCGCTGCGAACTGTACGTCGACAGCCTGGCCCGCAACACGTTCGAGAACGCCCGCACCACGAAAATGCACAACAAGATCTCATCCCACGACTGGGTGAGCACGAGCGCCTGCACCACCTACTCGTACATCTCCTAAACCGCCCCATCCGGTGCCTCTCGGGGCCGAGTCGCCCCGAGAGGCACCGCTACCGCGAGGCCCGACCGGGGCCACGTCAGGTGTGCGCCACGACCGTCCACACTGCGGTGTCGGGGGCGAGTACGCCGTTCTCCAAGGGCTCGCTGGTCGGCAGCACAGGGGCCGCGGGCGCAGCGGCAGCGGCCGGTAGGAGAGGTAAGCGTGGCCGCGCTGCGCCAGGTGCCGAGCCCGCAGCCGCATGGCAGGCGTGCCGGCGAAGTGCGGCATCAAGGTGCCACAGACGGTGCCGCATCCGACCGCCACAGGCACGGGATACTCCATCGAGGCGCCAGTTCCTTGCCCGCACTGGGTGATCACCCGGTGCGGGTGAAGTCCCGGGACGGACGGCCGGTGCCCTAGGGTGCCCATGGCTGCCGAGAAGGGCGGGACAGGCCCGCCACTCCGCTCTCCGATTGGGCAGCACCGGTGCGGTGGGCGGGAAATCGGCCCGTGCGGCGGTCGGCTGCTGAGATCGGCGCAGGCACGGGTGCTTGTGGGAGTGGGCGCAGCTCTTCGCCACGGCCGTCGCCGCGGCGTCGTACGGGTCGGCCGTCGTGTCGGACGAGAGCCACGCAGCAGGCTTTCGACGACTGCATCCGCCTGGCCGCCGGCAGCGGCGCCGGGCTGGGGACCGAGGCCGATCAACTCGCCAGTCCCTCCGAGATCCGCGCCCGGGGCGACATCACCGACGAGTTCAGGCAGGCGCAGGAGAAGATCCTCCACTGAGCTCACAACTTGCTCACGTACACCGTGTCCCGCACAACCGGGCCGTGCCGGCCGTGGTTACTTGGGAGCATGCTCAGCGGCGTGCGTGCCCGTGTTCTGCCGGCCTCCCAGCGCCGCTCGCTGGACGAACTGGCTCAGGATCTGGACCTGTCGTCCGGAGACACCAGGTCCAAGCGTTCGGCCTTCTGGACCATGCTGACGCTGTCGTCGGTCATCGCGGCCGGCGGAGTGCTCACGGACTCGACGGCCACCGTGATCGGCGCGATGATCATCGCGCCGCTGTCCACACCGATCATGGGCATCGCCCTGGGCTCGGTGCAGCGCCGCCGCACCGGATCGGTCAGGACCGTCCTCTTCGCCTGCGTGCTGGTGATCGCGATCGGGATGGTGTTCTCGACGGTGCTTCCCGGCGACTACGACCTGCTCTCCAACAGCCAGATCTCGGGACGGACGTCGCCGGGCCTGATGGACCTGATCGCCGCCCTGGCCACGGGCTTCGCCGGCGCGGTGGCACTCGCCCGACGGGACGTAGCCGCCGTGCTGCCCGGAGTTGCCATCGCCATCTCGCTCGTTCCGCCCCTGGTGGTCACCGGAGTCTGCCTGGGCCGACTGTCGGGATGGCTCGCGCTGGGGGCACTGATGCTGTTCGTGTCCAACCTCTTCGCGCTGGTCTTCGGCGGCATGGTGGTCTTCGCCACCCTCGGCTACGGCGCTCAGGACGACAGAGCAGCCGGACGGCCCGCCCGACGGGCATACGCCGCCATGGCCCTGCTCTTCACCGTCGTGTTCGTGCCGCTGACGGCCAACACCGTCCTCACGCTCCTGCTCGACGCCTGGACCGACCGGACCAAGGACGCGGCGCAGCAGTGGCTCGCCGACGAACCGGGCGCCTCCGTAACGAGTGTCGACGCGGAATCCCGGACCATGTACATCCATGTGCGCGCTCCCGGAGACCTCCCCCCGGTGAAGCCGCTGCTCGACCGGCTCGACGGACAGATCCCGGACGGGATCCCCGTCGTGGTGGACGTGTCGCGAGGTCGACGCATCGATGCCGGAAGGGTCGGCGGCTGAGCGGCCAGCGGCCCGATGGTCGCGACGAAGCGGTCTGTGTTCTGCACGATGCTGTTCGCCCACACCACGACGACGGACAGCAGCGACAACAGCGCGGCGACAAGGATCAGCAGGCCGGCGCCGAGCGACGGAAACGGGTGGTGCCACGGCGGCCCGGCGACCTCCAGGGCAGCCACCCGGCGCCGCAGTTCCTCCAACTCGCCGCGCTCCCGGCCCGAGAGACCTCCGTCACCGCTGTCGCTCGGTCACCAGCAGATGTGAGTGGCGCACAACGCGTCACGTAGGCGGACGAGGCGAGTGAACCGCGTCTTTTGGAAGTGCGAAGGCCACGCCCCGATGCTGCAATTGAGGTGCGCGCCCCGATGCTGAGGCGGGTGTGTCACAGGGGGCCAGCCGCGAGCACGAGCACGAGCACCAGAGGCGACACCGTGAGCGACGAATTCGACGAAGTGGGCCCGATCGACTACCTGGTCGTGGAGTTCCCCGGCAACCGGATGACAGGCGAGGGCTTCCCCCTCCTGGTCGATCTCGTGGACCGCGGCCTCATTCGGATCATGGACCTGGTGTTCGTCAGAAAGGACGAAGACGGATCCGTGACCGGCATGGAGATCGCCGATCTCACCGGCGACGGCTCCCTCGACCTGGCCGTCTTCGAGGGCGCGTCATCCGGTCTCCTGGACCAGGACGACATCGACGAGGCCGGCACCGCACTGGAACCCGGCAGTTCCGCCGGCATCCTGATCTACGAGAACCTGTGGGCAGCGCCCTTCGCCGCGGCCCTGCGCCGTGGAGGTGCAAGGATGGTCGCGTCCGGCCGGATCCCGGTGCCCGACCTCGTCGCCGCCCTCGACGCGACCGAGGCCGCTCACTGAACAGCAACCGTGGCGGTTCAAGGGCAGCAGGGAAGCAGGCCGTGCCAGGTCTCGTACGTGGTGTCGCGCGCACCGCCGTCATCTCCGGAACGGCGACTGCCGTGTCGAACCGTGCGTCACGCCGACAGCAGGGGCGCTGGGCTGCGCAACAGGGGCAACAGGGACAAGGTCGGCCTCCGGGCAGCGCCCGTGGCCCGTGCGCTGCGACGCAGCGGGGCCGAGGTGGTGACCAGTGGGCGGATCTCCGTCGACGGCGGCCGGCGGGGCCGCCGCCCGCTGAGGCGGCGTACGCCCCGCATCGCCACACCACCCACGGATCACAGGGGAGATGAATGACATGCCAGGACTCCTTCGCGGTGTCGCCCGCACGGCCGTCATCTCGGGGACGGCCACAGCGGTGTCCAACCGCGTCTCACGGCGGCAGGCGGGCCGGTGGGCCGAGCAGGACCGCGAACAGCAGCTCGCTCACCAGCAGTACGTCACGCCGCCCGCACCCGCCGCGCCTGCGCCCGCCGCGCCGCAGCCGGGCGCCGACGACATGTCCAGCAAGATCGACCAGCTGAAGCAACTTGGCGACCTCAAGGCCCAGGGAGTGCTCACCGACGAGGAATTCGAGACCCAGAAGCGGCGGATCCTCGGCTGACATGCAGGGAACGGGAACGGGGGGGGTGCACGGGCCGAGGGCTCCGACTGCCCCCCGCTGCCGGTACGCAGCCATCAGAAGCCGACCGGCTGCGTGACCTGCTGCGGAGCCCGGCCTGCCGGAAGGCGCTCGTCTTCTCCGCGCTCATCGGTGTCCCGGTCTCCCTCGCCGCGTTCTGGTTCCTCGCCGGCCTGCACGAACTCGAGCACCTGCTGTGGGCCGAACTGCCCGCGGAGCTGGGTTGGGACACCCCTGCGTGGTGGTGGCCGCTGCCGCTGCTGACGCTCGCCGGCATCGCCGTCGGTCTCGTGGTCCGGCGCCTGCCGGGAGCTGGCGGCCACGTTCCCGCCGCCGGTCTGCACGCCCCGGGGCTGCCCCTGGCCGCCCTGCCGGAGTCGTCCTTGCGGCCGTGGCCGGCCTGCCGCTGGGCGCCACCCTCGGCCCCGAAGCCCCGTTGATCGCGCTCGGCGGCGGTCCGGCCCTGCTCTTCGCATGGCTGGCCCGAGCCCCGGTGACCCAGCAGAGCACCGCTCTCCTCGGAGCGGACGATGCCGCTGCGGTACGGAACACCGCCAGGCACCCGCGACGACCATGTCGGATGCTGGTGCCGGGACAACGGCCCAGCCACGGCCCGCTACGGACAGTGCACCCGACGGCCGCCCGTCACAGCCGCTGTGCTCATCGGATCGCAGCGCTGAGCAGCATCGCGACTGCCCCTGAGGCCCCTCGGACGCGCGGGCCGGGACCTCACATGCCGGCTCGCAGACGCTCTGTCCCGTCATCCAGCGGCCGATCAGCACACTGCCGAGCACCATCGCCTGTTGCGCGTGATCTCCCGTCCAGGTGCGCTGCGCGGTCCCAGCAGCGGCGCTGGGCCGACGCCGGATGGAGCAGCACGTGCAGTGCGTCCTGGTGGTGGCGTCCGCCAGAGGCGTACGGACAGGGCCCGCCTTCATCTCGACCCCCAACCGATCCGTCCGGCCCCGTCTCCTCGCCATCGCACGGTGGGCCGTCCTAGGGGTCGAGCCCGTGCACGGCCGTGATCCGCCGCATCTCTTGACGGGTGACCCGTTCGTCCCCGTGTGAGCCCCTCATGCGGCGGAGTGCCGTAGCCCGCTTCGTCGCGCACTCTGGAGGTGGAAGGGAGCGTCGATGGAGACTTGCGCAGGGGCGCCGTCGGCACCAGGGATCCGGACACCATGCCGGGCACCATGTGCGTCGACGACTGATGCGGCGCGGGGGTAGGCGCAGGGGTGCCGGCAAGCGGCCGAGTCGGCCCGACGGGATGAGGCGCGGAAGCGGCGACCGGCGGCGGATCTTCTCCCTGCTGCGCGTGTCATGGTGGCGTGGCCGTATCAGGGAACTGACTGCCTGGCAGAAAGGCTTCCACGCGCGGGTGGAGACCCGCTTCCCGGTGGTCACAGGGCTCGTGGACCGCATGGTGTCGGTGAACATCTTCGACTCCGCCACTCGCATCGCGGCGCAGTGCTTCCTGACCGCCGTTCCGTTGCTGTTCGTGGTGGGTGCGTACGCGCCGACGGCGGTGCGGGACCAGGTCTCCGCGTCAGTCAGTGCCGTCTTCGGTCTGACCGGGCAGGCGAAGGACGAGGTGAAGCAGGCGTTCCAGCCCCCTGCCGACGATCTGCGCCAGGCGACCGGCCTGGTGGGCCTGCTCATGGTGCTGCTGTCGGCCACCGCGGTGAGTCGCGCGGTGCAGCGACTGTGCAGACGGGCCTGGCTACTGCCCCGGACGGGGGCGAAAGTCGCTCCGTGGAGGTGGCTGGCGTGGATCGTCCTGTGGCTCGGCGCACTGGTCGTGCAAGGGCTGCTGCACAACGGGTTCGGTCAAGGGGTGGTGCTGGGATTTCCGGTCATCCTGGTCATGCATGCGGCCATGTGGTGGTGGACCCAGCACCTTCTGCTGGCCGGCGTCGTCCGCTGGGCGCCCCTCCTGCCTGGGGCCGTCATCACGGCGATCGCGGTCAGCGGTCTGTCCGTGACCGCGCACTTCTACATGCCACGGGCACTCAACCGGGCCTTGGCCGACTACGGTTCCGCGGGGTCGGTCTTCATCCTCCTGTCCTGGCTGATCATCGTGTGTGTGGCCGTCGCCATCGGCCTCAGTGCGGGGGCAGTACTGTCCCAGGAGCCCTATCTGAAGCGCCGCCTCGGAACCCCTACGTCGTCACCTGGTGAGACCGAACACGCGTGACCGCCCTCGCGGGCTACCGGTGCGGGGCTGCCGTGAGACCGGAACCGACTCCCCCGCCCCGAGGCGGAATCGCCCCTCGCCCGTGTCCTGTACGGACGCAATGTGTCCCGGGTGTTGATCGGCATGGGCGCGACGCGAGTGTCCACGCGTCCGGGGTCGGTGCGCGAGAGCTGGTCGATCAGCGTCGGCGGACGCTGCTCGGCGGTGCCCACCGCTGCTTCCCGTAACCGGCGCAGAGCGGCGGACCTCCGCACCTCGAAGGCCGGATCTTCGTCACTCTGGTCGTAGCTTCTTCGGTGATCTTGTTGCCCGTCGCCTCTGCCTCCTCGCGTCGGGCGGCCGCGCCTCGGGGCGCCTCTCCACGCACCTGCTCGGCTTCTCTCTGGATTCGCTCAAGATCTGCGAGGTGCTGCTCGGCGACGTCAGCTTGGGCGGCCTTCCGCTTCCGTTCTTCACGCTCTGTCTGATCTTGTGCGGTGGCGGGCTACTCCGCCAGCTCCGCACAGCGGCTCTGCGCGGCATCCTCAGGGTCCTCCAGTCGGACCGGGCAGCCGTGCGCGCTCTGCCCCTGGACGCGGCGTTCCGGGAGACGATGAAGCGTGCGGTAGCACTCTTCACGGACCCCGAAGCAAGCCCTCCCAACCCGCTCCGCTCCACGACCGCGGTATTGATGCTGCACACCACGGTGTCCGCATCGGACGGCATCGAGGCCGCACCGGAGGGGAAGCAGGCCGCTTCTCTCGCCGTCGCGCTCGGCCTGCCGGCCTCGGCCCAACCATCGGACTGACACGGGCTCGGCGGGGCGCCCCACCCGGGCGGCGGAGCCTGCATAACGTACAGAGAGATCACCACCTGCCCGGGAGTACCCATGATCGGTCCCCGCCGGATGAGGCCCTCCGACGCCCTCGAGGCGATCGAGCCTCCGGGCAACGCCGAGCTGGCCGTCGGCGTGGTGTCGGTGACGGCCTTGGTGGAGGCCCTCGGTGTCCTGTCCGGATCCGCGGTGTGGCTCCTCGGGCTCCTGGTCTTCCCACCGGGTACGGCGTCGGCGCTGTGCACCGTCCGGCAGACGAGGTTCGTCGCCGCCTGGACCACGGTCGTCGTCACACTCAACGTGCTGCTGCGGGGCGATGACGTGGGCCGGTGGCTCGACCGGGCTCTGCTCGTGCTGCTCACCCTCGCCCTGGGAGTGACCTCCGTCTACGCCTGCCACCGGCGTGTCAAGCGCGAGCACGAGATGCTCCGCCTGCGCTCCACCGCCGCCGCCATGCAGCGGCACATTCTGCACCCCCTGCCCCTGGTCACCGACGACGTCATGGTCAACGGCGTCTACGAGCCCGTACAGGAGGACCGGCTCGTCGGCGGTGACATCTACGAGGCTGTCGCCTCGCCCTGGGGGACACGGGTGCTGATCGGTGACGTGCAGGGCAAGGGACTCGCCGCCGTGGGGGCCGCGTTCGCCGTCATCGGTGCCTTCCGCGAGGCGGCCCACCGGGAGCCCACGCTCACCGCACTCGTCGACGCCCTGGACGCCTCGGTCGTCCGGCACAACGCATACGCCGAACAGAACAGCGACGACGAGCGGTTCGTGACCGCGCTCGTCATCTCCGTCGACGCCGGTACCGAAGCGCAGGTCGTCAACTGCGGGCACATCCCACCCCGGTTGGTGCACGACGGCATCGTCACCACACCGCCGCTGGAGTCGGGGGTCCCGCTCGGTCTCGCCGAACTGGCCTCCGAACCGACCACCGTGGGCTGGTTCGAGTTCCCTGCCGGTTCGACACTGCTGCTGACCACCGACGGCCTCACCGAGACCCGCGCTGCCGACGGCACGTTCTACCCGGTCGACGAGCGGCTGACGAAACACCTCGACCTCTCCACCACCAAACTGCCCCAGGCCCTGTACGCAGACGCCCGCGCCTTCGCCGGCAACGGCAACCAGCACGACGACGTCGCCGTCCTGACCGTCCGCCGCACTCCCATCCACTGAGCAACGCCCCAGTGAGGCCTTCAGCCCAGCGGGTCGCTTCCGTAGAGGACGGGACCGTCCTGTACGGAAGTTGCTCTGCCCACGGGCGACGGCCGACAGGCCCTCCGGCTCCCGGGCGGCGGTACGGACGTCTCGCACAGCTCGTGTCGACCGCTGTCCTTGAGCAGACAGCCCACAGCACCGGCCTCGATCGCGGCGGTGAGGTCGGCGTCCATGCCGGGCATCTGCAGATCCATCAGCACCAGGACTCGTGCGAGTGAGGCAGTCGGTGAACCCACCCTCCAGATTTCGGCAGACCACCTCCGCAATCCTGCGCGGTTCGATGCGGCTCCGCGCTCGACAGCATGCGTGGAACTACGGACGCAGCCTGCGCACGGTTCTCACCCTCCAGGATCCGTCCAGGGTCCGCGACTCCGCTAGCAATGAAGACAGTTCGTCAGCAGTGCATTAACTAATCCGCAGCCTCCTCACCGAGCACCAGCGGTCGGTCGTGTGGCACTTCCGTCAGCCTGCGGGTCGCCGGTTCGACACTACGGTTCAGCGGTGGCGGCGAGCAGGGCGGTGTCGTCGTCGACCCGGTGGGGGGTGTTCAGCAGCTCCAGGGCCCGTTCGGTGATCTGCTGGGGATCGGTGCGGGCGGCGGCGGGCAGCGCGCCGCAGGTCTGGCACAGGGCCGCCAGGCAGCTGTCCAGGGACAGTGACCGGTTTTCCACCAGGCCGTCGGTGTACAGCAGCAGGCTGGTGCCGGGCGGGAACGCCACCGCGCGGTCGACTGGGGTGCTGCCCAGTCCCAGCGGCAGCGCCGGGGGCAGCTCCAGATAGGCGGTGTCGGTGGCTACCAGCAGGGGCGGCAGGTGCCCGCTGCCGGCGTAGCGCAGGCTGTGGCGTTGTGGGTCGTAGACCGCGTACAGGCAGGTGGCGAAGCGTTCGGTGGCGAGCGACTGCAGGTAGGCGTCCAGCCTGGCCAGCACCTGGGCCGGGTCGGCGCCCTCCATCGCGAGGCTGTGCAGGGCGGAGCGGAGTTGGCCCATCACGATGGCGGCTTCCACGTCGTGGCCCATGACGTCGCCGATGGCCAGCCCCACGGCACCGTCGGGGAGGGCGAGAACGTCGTACCAGTCGCCGCCGACCTCGGCGCCGCGGTTGCTGGCCCGGTAGTGGGATGCCAGGCGCACCCCGGGCACCTGGGGCAGGCGGTGGGGCAGCAGGGCGCGCTGCAGGGTCAGGGCGAGACGGCGCTCGTTGTGGTACCGGGTGGCGTTGTCGTAGGCCAGAGCCAGGCGGTGGGCGAGGTTCTCCAGATACTTGTGTTCGACCGCGGAGTAGCCGGTGTGCCGGACCAGTACCAGGGCCCCCAGTGTCTGGTCGTGGGCGTGCAGCGGCAGGGCCAGCACGGCGACGGGCGGCGGCTGCGGGCTGGCTGGGGCCGGGACGGTGCCGTTGATCGCGTGGGTGGCGGCGGCGGCCAGGTCCTCGGGGGCAAGAAGGGGGGTGCCGGCGATGTATGCCGGGGGTGACTGGGCCGGGGCGGGTTTTGCTGCGGTGAGGTGGATGCTGATCTGGTCGGCGAAGTCGGGCAGCAAGATCTGGCCGGCAGTCTGCAGTATCCGGTCCGGGTCGAGGGTGGCGGACAGCCGCAGGCCCGCGTCGGCCAGGGAGGCCAGCACGGCCAGCTGGTCGCGGGTCTCGGTCAGGGCCTGTTCGCGCAGCCGGGACAGCTCCAACCCGGTGCGGACGCGCGCCAGCAGCTGGCGCGCGGAGAAGGGTTTGGCGAGGTAGTCGTCGGCGCCGGCCTGCCGGCCCTGCACGGATTCCTCCTCGCCGGCGCGGGCGGTGAGCAGGACGATGGGCAGGCGGGCGGTGCGCGAGTCGGCGCGCAGCGCCCGGACCAGCTCGAAGCCGTCCATGCCGGGCATCATCACGTCGCTGAGCACCAGCTCCACCGGCTGCGCCAGGGCCATCTCCAGGGCGGCCCGGCCGTCGGCGGCGAGCAGCACGTCGTAGTCGGGCTGCAGGAGCTGGGTGAGATAGGCGCGCATGTCGGCGTTGTCGTCGACGACCAGCAGGCGGGCCCGGTGTGGGTGGTCGGTTTCGTGCGGGCCGGGGCCGTGGGGGGCATCGTGGGCCGCCGGAGCGTGCGGCGTGCGTGCCGCGGGGGTGGCTGCGGCGGGGACGGGGTCAGCCGCCAGCCAGCCCAGCGCCTCGTCCACATAGGCCGCAGCACCGCCGGGCCGGCCGCCTCCGCCTTCCCTGGGGGTTTCCCCGGGGGCTCCGTCGCCCGCCGCGGGCGGGGCCGGGCGCGGTCGGTGGGCGGTAGCGAAGGGGAGGTCCACGGTGACGTTGGTGCCCTGGCCGAGCCGGCTGTCCACACCTACGGTGCCGCCGTGCGCTTCCACCAGGTCCTTCACCAGCACCAGACCGAGGCCGCTGCCCTCGTGGGAGCGGGAGCGGGCGCCGCGGACCCGGTGGAAGCGCTCGAACAGGCGCGGCAGCTCGTCCGCGGGGATGCCGGTGCCGGTGTCGGTGACGGTCAGCCGGGCCCGGTCGCCGGCCGCGGCCACCTGCACCCGGGCGCCGCCGGTGAAGGTGAACTTCAGGGCGTTGCTGAGCAGGTTGAGGATTATCTTCTCCCACATCTCCCGGTCCAGGGACACCGGCTTGGGCAGCGGCGGGCAGTCCACCTCCAGCGTCAGCCCGGCCGCCTCGAAGGCGGAGCGGAACACCCCGGCCAGCTCGGCCGTGGCACCGGCGAGGTCGACCGGCTCGAGGGCCGGGCGTATCTGCCCGGCCTCGGCTCTGGCGACCTCCAGGAGGGTGTTGACCTGCTTCAGCAGGCGCAGGGCGCCGCGCTCGGCCAGCTCCAGCTGCTCGCGCCGCTCGGGCCGGTCCTCGTCGGCCAGGGCCTGCTGGAGCGGGCCCAGGAGCAGGGTGAGCGGGGTGCGCAACTCATGGCTTACGTTGGCGAAGAAGGTGGTCTTGGCCCGGTCCAGCTCGGCCAGCGCCTCCGCCCGCCGGCGCTGCTCGTCGTGGGCGAGCGCAGCCGTCAGCGCCCCGGCCACGGCGGCGGCGAGCACCTCCAAAAAGTCCCGGTAGGCCCCGGCCGGCGGGAAGCAGGGGTTGACACCCACCACCAGGACGCCCGCCATCTGGCCCGCACAGTCCAGCGGCAGAGCCAGCGCCTGCTCGACTGGGAGCCAGGAGGCCGCAGCGTGCTGCCCGGCCGTGTTGCCGCCGGTGAGCGCGGCGGCGGGCAGCGTGGCAGGGGCACCGTTGGCTACCACCTGCGCCAGCTGGGCCGCGACCTCCGACCCGTCGGCCGCACTCTGCGAGACGGCTTCGGGCGACGGCTGGAGCCCGGCGGAGGCCGCCGACCGCAGCATCCCCGGCTCGGAGGCCAGGTACAGGCCCAGGAACGGGATCTCCTCGGGATAGGAGCCCAGCACCTCCGCGACGACACGTGCGACCTCGCCCGGGGTGGGCAACCCGGCGGTGCGGGCGCCGGTCTCACTCAGCAGGCGCAGCCGGCGCTCGCCCAGTACCCGGCCGGTGGTCTCCGTGATGATCTGCAGCACGCCGCCGGCGGTGCCGTCGTCCAGCAGCACAGGCTGGAAAGAGGAGTCGAAGTAGCACTGCTCCGGAAAGCCGTGGCGCTCCATGATCAGCGGCTCATCGGGGATCAGCAGAGACTTGCGGGTGTCGGTCACGTAGTGGAAGTGGGAGCTCACGGGGTGGACCCAGACCTCGGGGAAGATCTCCTTATAGGGCCTGCCGAGCGCCCAGGGGTGTTTGGCGCCGACAATGGGTGTGGAGCCCAGGTTGTACAGCGTGGCGAATTCGGCGCCCCAGTACAGAGCCATCCCGTGCTCAGAGGTGAGCATGAGGCGCAGGGTGTCCACCAGAGGCCCCGGCCAGGACTCGGGGGGCCCGAGCGGCGTCGCCGCCCACTCGATCCCAGCCAGAAGCTCGCCGAACGGACCGGCCTCGGCGAACATCCGGGCCGCCGCGGTACGCGGGTCATCGGGCCGGGGCATCGAGAAATCTTCCTCCTGGGGCCTACGTGATCCGCCCGCGCCCTCCCAAGGCTGCCGACGGCCACTCGCTGCGCACCTTCCGGGCAGATCGGACACCAGATCCGACGGTTCCGGCTACGCTCTGGCAGGATTACAAGAATCAAATTATCAAATACTGTGATTTTCTCAGCAATGTACGCTTTTAGGCTCACGCCAATGGCGGGAGGAAGGTGGCGGGCCACAAGGGCAGGTCGTGGACTGCCTGGGCCGGGCTTGCTGCCGGCAGTGGTGACGCTGGTCACCGCCGCGAGCGTCCAGGACCGGGATACCGCTGCTGCAGCGACTGCGTGAACTCCACCGCAGGGTCACCCTGGTGTGGGCCGACGGCGGATACGCCGACTCGACTGGGCCCGCACCAGGCCCCGCCTCGCGCTCACCATCGTCAAACGCACCGATGCCGCTATGGGGTTCGTCATCGCGCCTCGCCGCCGCACCAGCAAAGCCACCCCAACTTGGCGCGACCCGATCCCGTGGGACCAAACAACATCCGCGGGACGAAGCAACGAAGAAGACGAACCTCTGACGAGAGCACGGTCTTCGGCCTCGTCGATCCAGACGCGCTCAACCCGCCGGTGGGCCGGGACTGCGTCCGCACTGCCCCTGGCTACAACGCACCGTGATCACAGCACACGCCACTTGGAGAAGAACGCAGCAAAGCGACCCAACCAGTGCGCATCAAGCCCATTGCCGGCGCGCGGGGGAAGCGGCGGGGGGCTCATCCCTGGTTACTCATTGGCGGGCTACGGGGAGCGGCAGCACGAGGGGGCAGTGACCTACTGAGCGTCGCCCGATCAGTCCCAAGGCCGGAGTTCAACGCTGCGCAGCCAGCACCAAGTCAGCACGGCACCGCCAAATCCCCCCTGACTACGCCTCTCGGACAGCGGTCGCTTCTGCCTTCCGCCGACCTCTGAACCACCGCTGCACGACGAGGCATGGAGCCCACACGCATAGCCAGAACCAGAACTATGTTGCCCCACCACATGTGCGTCTGACCTGTGTCTTTCTACCGTGTGCCGAAGCTCGGCCTGATCACGTGGCACCGGCTTCCGTTCGCATCAAGGCAAGCGCCGGGCACGTGCGAACGCCTTGATGTGTCGGCGGCGAGTACGCACCAGGACGCTTACGTCGTGGACGGGTAAACCCCGGAACGCCCCGACCGCAGACCGACACCCTGACGGCGGACATCGCCCGCCTCAAGAAGGCGGACCGCACGCTGCGCTCCCAACACGCGGCGGAGCAGCGGGAGGCACGCGCCACCATCGCCGCCTACGCCAACCACATCCAGACGCTGAGCCTGCGGAACGCCGAACTCGAAGCGGAGAACGCCACCCTGCGCGAAGCTCTAGGCCAGGGCGGCACCGTGGCCTCCCTCCCTGTGACGCGTTGATGCCTTCCACCCAGCCCGCCCGTCGGCAAACCGAGTGCGCGTACGCACCCGACTACCGGCCCGACCACGGCAGGTCAGCGCACTACAACACCTCGCCGGGGGCTGTGTGCTGAGCTCCTGGGGCACGTCCAGGCAGCGCAGCCGGACACCGGGCCGCCCGGATCCCGTGTCGTACGGTCTGATGTCGCGGCCGCCCACTGTCCGCAACGGATCTCACCGAACCCGGCGGTGCCGCCGGTACGACCGAAAGATCTGAACCGATACCGGGAATCAGGCCGCGACGAGCTCCTGCTCGCGGTCCGGCGTCTTGACCGTGGGCTTCTTGTTCGGCAGCGAGAGCCGGAAGACCTTGCGCCACGCGGAGAACACCTGCTTGGGCAGCGGCCCGGTGACGTACTCCAGCTCGTACTTCTCGAACAGCGCGCGCACCTTCACCGCGACCTCGGCGTACCGGTTGCTCGGCAGGTCCGGGAACAGGTGGTGCTCGATCTGGTGCGAGAGGTTGCCGGTCATGAAGTGCATGGCCTTGCTGCCGCTGATGTTCGCCGAGCCCATCATCTGGCGCAGGTACCACTGGCCGCGCGTCTCGCCCTTGATCGACCGGCGCTCGAAGACCTGCACGCCTTCGGGGAAGTGCCCGCACATGATCACCGAGTGGGACCAGATGTTGCGGACCAGGTTCGCGGTGAACGTGGCGGCGAGCGTGGGGAGGAACGACGGGCCCGACAGCAGCGGGTGGATCACGTAGTCCTTGAGCACCTGCTTGCGGATCTTGCGGCCCACGGCCTTGGCCCGCGCGCGGAACTCCGGGTTCTTGCGGCGGCGCTTGTGCAGGTTCTTGCCGAGTTCCAGGTCGTACGCTGCGATGCCGTACTCGAAGAAGCAGGCGTTGATGAAGTTCCACAGCGGCTGGCCGAGGTGGAACGGGTGCCACTTCTGGTCCTCGTCGACGCGCATGATGCCGTAGCCGAGGTCGTTGTCCTTGCCGATCACGTTGGTGTACGTGTGGTGCAGCTCGTTGTGCGAGTGCTTCCACTGGTCGGACGGCGAGACGTGATCCCACTCCCAGGTGGTGGAGTGGATCTTCGGGTCCCGCATCCAGTCCCACTGGCCGTGCAGGACGTTGTGACCGATCTCCATGTTGTCCATGATCTTCGCCACGGACAGACCGGCGGTGCCGATCAGCCACGCGGGCGGGAAGATCGAGAACAGCAGCACGCCCCTGCTGACCAGCTCGAGCTTGCGCTGCGCCGAGATGACCTTGCGGATGTAGGCGGCGTCTTTCTCGCCGCGGCCGGCGATCACCTCGTCGCGGATCGCGTCCAGCTCGCGGCCAAGCTCCTCGATCTGCTCCGCGGTCAGGTGGGCGGTGGGGTCGATGGCGGTCAAGGTGCTCCTACCGTTCGATGTCGCAGGGGCCCGCCGCGGCGGACACGCAGGTCTGGATGAGGACGCCCGGCTCGGCCTCGGTGATATCGCCGGTACGCAGGTCGCGGACGGCGCCCGCCTTGAGCGGCGAGACGCAGCCGAAGCAGATGCCCATGCGGCACCCGGAGGGCATGAGCACGCCGGCCTCCTCGCCGACGTCCAGCAACGGCGTGGCGCCGTCCGCGTCGACGGTCTTGCCGGTGGCGCTGAACGTGACCTCGCCGCCGTCGCCGGCCACGACGATGCTGGGGCGGAAGCGTTCGGTGTGCAGGCGCTCTGGGACGCCGTGCTCGCTCCAGTGCTTTTCGGCGGCGTCGAGCAGGCCCGCGGGCCCGCAGGCCCAGGTCTCGCGCTCGGCCCAGTCGGGCACGAGTTCGTCGAGACGGGCGATGTCGAGCATGCCGTCTGTATCGGTGTGCACCTCGGTGAGCCGCAGCTTCTTGTCCGCGACCAGGGCGTGCAGCTCGTTGCGGAAGATCACGTCTTGCGGCTGTGGCGCGCAGTGGACCATGACGACGTCGTCGAACTCGGTGTCGCGCAGCATGCCCATCACGGGCGTGATGCCGCTGCCTGCCGTCAGGCAGAGCACCTTGGCGGGCTTGGCCTGCGGCAGCACGAAGTCACCGGTCGGCTGGTCGAGCTGGATCAGCGTGCCCGGTTTGGCCCTGCGGACCAGGTGGTTGCTGACCTTGCCGTCCGGGATCGCCTTCACGGTGATCGTGACGCGGCCGTCCTGGCGGTTTGTCGGCGAGGTGAGGGAGTAGGCACGCCACAGGCGCACCCCGTCGACGTCGACCCCGATCCGCACGTACTGACCGGCCGTGTGGCCGCGCCAGCCCCGTCCCGGCCTGATCACGATGGTCGCGGCGTCACCCGTCTCGGGGTGCACGGCCTCGATGCGCCCACGCAGGTCAGCGCCCGCACGCAGCGGGCTGACCAGGTCGAGGTAGTCCGACGGCAGCAGCGGCGTCGTGACCATCTCCAGCAGTTTCCACGCCCTGCTGCGGAGGGCTGTACTCGTCATGACTCCAGCTTGCTGTGCCTCAGGGCGTAAAGTCCTGACCGCAGGACGTAAATCTGGCTGGCTGATTTGTTCGCAGGGAATAGAAACGTGAGCCATGCAATCCGGAGGGCCAGCGAACTGGCCCTGGATGAGACGACGGTCACCGCCCTTCGGGCCGCGCTGAAGACCACCGCCGACGAGGTCGTCCAGGCGATCATCGACGAGGTCCCTCCCTACGCCAACGCCCTCTCGGGCCACATGGGCGCCACCATCCGCCGAGCCGTCCGCACCGCCCTGGGGCACTACCTGGACCGCGCGAGCGGGAACGCCACAGGCGGCGACGCCGGCGACGCCGCCTACGAGCTGGGCCGCGGCGAGGTGCGCGACGGCCGCTCGATGGACGCCCTGCTCAGCGCCTACCGCGTCGGCGCCCGCGTGGCCTGGCGATGCCTGGCAGCGGGTGCCGTACCCGCAGGTCTGCCCGCCGCCGAGGTCGCCAAGTTCGCCGAGCTGACCTTCGCCTACATCGACGAGCTCTCCGCCGCGAGCGCCGCGGGCCACGCCGACGAACTGGCCGCCCGGGGCAGGGACCACGAGCGCCACCTGGAACACCTGGCCCGCGACCTCCTCGCCGGCGCGAGCCCGGACGTGCTGCTGGCCTCTGTTCAACGGGCCGGGTGGCAGCCTCCGGTTTCGCTGACCGCGGTTCTGCTGCCCGCCGCCCAGGCCCGGCCTGCCTACCGCGCGCTCGACCCGAGCACCCTCGTCCTCGACGATCTGCCGGACGCCACCGGTGTGCTGCTCGTCCCCGATGCCGACCGATCACATCTCTTGCGGCAGCTGACCGACCGCACCGCCGTGGTCGGCCCGGCCCGGCCATGGACTCGTGCGTCCGCCTCGTACGCACGAGCCGTACGCGCGCGCTCCCTCTCCTCCGATATCCGCGACACCGAGGACCACCTGCCCGAGCTGGTGCTGAGCGCCGACGCGGACGCGTTCGCAGACCTGCGTGCCCGGGCCCTCGCACCGTTGCGGACCTTGCCTGTCGCGACCGCACAGCGGCTGGAGGAGACGTTGCGGGCGTGGCTGCTGCACCAGGGCAGGCGGGACGAGGTGGCGGCGGCGTTGTTCGTCCATCCCCAGACGGTCCGGTACCGGATGTCGCAGCTGCGGGAGCTGTTTCCGGATCTCGCATCGCCACACCGGGTCCTTGAACTGACACTGGCGGTCGGTCTTCGGGCCGGCTGACGCGTACTTCGACCGTCCACGACCGCGTCCGCGAGCGGTCCAGGAATCGTGCCTCGTTCTCGGTGCCATCAGCCGGCTCATGCGGCCCGGGGAAGAGCGGTATCAGCCAGCTGAGACCCGGGGTTGATGTGAAGACCGGACAAGACCTCGGGAAGCCCGTCGGGGGCGCTGTCTCTGAGAAGCGCGGTGACGGACACGGCTCGACTGGATCCGGTGGACGATGCACCCCGGCCCGCTCGTCGACGCGCTCATCGAGCATCTGGTCGATGATCTGGGCCGCTGCACCCTGGAAAACGGCTTTCATGTCGTCGTGGAGGGCGCTGTCCTGGCACGAGCTGACCCACGGGCGCGCGCGGCGGGCTGCAGCTGGGTGACCGGCGGGGCGGCCAGGCCGGGTCACCAGGGGCGGGGGGCCGGGCCGCTCGCGCCGGGGACCACCGTGGTTCTGCGACGGCCCCGTGCCTCCCTTCCGACAGGTCAACCGGACGACCGACCGGGCCGGCCTGGCACACCGCGCGAGGGATGATGGGGATGGAATGACGGAACGTGAGGTCAGGAGCTTCCATGACGAAACGGGTTCACCGACCCCGTGAGGACGCGGAGTTCAATTTCATCCTCGGGATGAGCGGAGTCCCGGTCCTCGCATACTTCACCGGGACATGGCCCAAGGCAATCGAGCCCTGCCGGGCGATGGACCTCGTAGTGGGTGGCATCGCCGACGACTACACGGGCCGCCTGACGGCCGTCCGCGCCGACATCACGCGTTGTCCGGCCGCAACCGAGCGATACGGGATCACCGGAGCCCCGTCCTACGTCCTGCTGAAGGAGGGAGAGGCGGTGGCGTACGGCACGGGGCCCATGACCATCACCGAGGTACGTAAGTTCCTGGACGGCCACCTCTGAGCGGCCGCTGCGGAACGTGCCGCGACGCCCGTCACGTCTCGTCCATGGGAGCTGCGCCGCCTGAGACACCTTGGGGCTGAGACACCCCCACAGGTCACATAACGCCATCCAGAACCACTCCTGGCGGCAGCAAGTCGAAGGCCGCGAGGGCCAGGTCCATCCACACGGCAGTGACGTCCCGCCCGGAGCGGGCCTGCTGTCGGACGGTGTCCTTCTCCCGCCAGACGACGGTCCGGTGGCCGTCCTTCTCCAGACTTTGAGGTGTCTCATGAGACATCAGCTCGCGTCTGGGCCCCCACATGATGAAGACGTCCCAGGGGCGCTCAGGCGAATCCCCAGAGCTGCTCTTGCTTCCTGCCCCGTGGCCTTGCTGGTGCCGGTGAAGCAGGTTTCGTCCGGCGTCGGGGCCCGGGAGTATTCCTTACGGTCAGGGCCGCTCTCCGCGCGTCCCTCCGCTATGGCCTCTGGTAACCCCGAATTGCCCTGCCGATTCCGTGGCCGCTGACTGACGGTGCCGTTGGCGTGGCAGGTAATCTCCGGGCCAGAGACCATAGTTGGGGGTGCAGGTGCGGGGCCGTGTTGTGGGGCTGGTGTCGCTTGCCGGGGTGACGGCGGTGCTGGCGGTCTTGCTGGCACTGACGGGAAACGCTGCCACATCCCAACAGCGGTGGCCCGGTTTGGTGGATGGACTGCGTCGGCACCCGTGGCCGTGGGGCGCCGTGCTGGGGGCGCTGTCATTCGTGGCAGCCAGTGTCGCGATGTGGATGCAAGAGCGTCCACTAGCGGTTCAAGATGATCCACCACCTCCGCAACCCGCGGCCGTACCGGGCTGGTTCGTGGACCGGGACCAGACGCGCGACACGGTGGCGGCGGTGTGCCACGGCGGCCGCGCGGTAGGCATCACCACCTCGCTGTGGGGAGCGGGCGGGTTCGGTAAGACCACTTTGGCCACGGCCGTGTGCGCCCACCGGCGGGTGCGGCGCCGGTTCCGTTCGCGGATCTATACAGTCACCATCGGCCGAGATGTCCGCGGACGGGCAGCCGTGGCCGCCAAGGTCACCGAAGTCACCCGATTCATCACCGGCGACACCAGCGAGTTCGACGATCCCGACCTGGCAGGCGCTCACCTGGGCCGACTCCTGGATCAGCGTCCCCGCATCCTCCTAGGTGTAGGAGGCCAAGACATTGGTTACGCCTACTCGGAGTCGATCTGCTGGCGGCTGGCCTCCGGTAGCACCGTGGGGCCGGTGGTAGTTGTAGTGGATGTTCCAGACCTTGAGAGCCTCGGCGCGCTGCTGCTCTGAGAGCCAGGTGCGGGCGTAGAGGAACTCCTCGGCGAGGATCCGGTTGTACCGCTCCACCTTGCCGTTGTGGCATGGCGTGTAGGGCGCGGTTCGCTGATGCCTGGATCCGAGGAGTGCGCGGGCGAAGGCGCCGGCTCGGTAGCAGGAGCCGTTGTCGGTGACGATGCGTTCGATTCGGGTGATGCCGTGTGCGGCGAACCACGCGTGGGCTCGGTGGAGGAACCCGATGGCAGTCGCCGCCATTTCGTCTGGCAGGGCTTCGGTGTAGGCGAGGCGGCTGTAGCCGTCAACCGCGGAGTGCAGATAGACGTAGCCGCCGCGTTCGGTCTTCTTCTTGCGCCGATCCACGGCCTTGGCTTCTCCGCTGCCTCGCCCGTGAGCACGCCAGCCGCCGCCGTCGGGGGTGCAGCCGACTTTCTTGACGGCGATGTGGACCATGTGCCCGGGACGACAGGCGGTGATCTTTCGCGGTTCCCTGTTGGTCTCGCCGTTGGGGTCGATGAACCGGCGCCGGTTCAGGCCCAGGCTCACGAGGTGACGGGATACGGTGCGGCGACTGATGGTGGCGCCGTCGTTGTTGAGTTCGAATGCGATCCTCGAAGCCGACCATTTCCGGGTGCGGCGTAGGTCCTCGATCCGGGAAACGACATCGGTGTCAGTTGCTGTGGGTCGCCGATGTGGTGCTGAGGAGCGATCCAGGAGGCCGAGGTCGCCGTGGCCGCGGAAGCGGTTGACCCACTTCGACGCGCACGCGCGAGAGATTCCCATCTCTGCGGCGACATGGGCGATCGGGCGGTTCCGGCAGCGGTCGATCAGACGGCGCCGACCTTCGGGAGACAGCGGGGCATTGCGATGCGGCATGCGCGGGCTTTCAGAGCAGGGAGAGGGCTGGCGTCAACGCGAAGCTCCGCGTCGGATCGGTCATCTCAGCAATCGACGAGTGTGCGAAGGAGTTCCAGGCCCGCCTGCCAGTCGCCGAGGCCGCTGTCGGAATTGATGTGGCCGTGGCTTCCGATGAGATGCCCTTGTGCCTGCCACTCGTGCGCGAAGGAGGCGGACGTCGTCGGGTCGCAGTAGGGGTCGTCGTCGCTGGCCACCATCAGGCTCCGGCACGGCAAAGGGCGAGCGGACAAGCCCAGGAACGTAGATGCGGCCTCACGTGGGAACGCCGGTCCCTGGGGATTCGGAGGCGCGACCAGGAACGCCGCAACCTCGTCGGGTCGCGCCCGGTCCAACCAGTGCACAGCCGCCCAGCAGCCAAGGCTGTGAGCCACCAACGCCACCTGGCTGTCACGCCGGGAAGCGATCTCGTAGGCAGCCTGGACTGCGGCAACCCAGTCCGGCAGGTGCGGCATGCTCCACGAGGCCGGTGCAATCCGGACCGCTGAGGCTCCCCACTGGTTCTCCCACAAGCTCTGCCAGTGCCTCTCATCCGAACCGTCGATCCCGGGGATGATGACGTACGCGACCATCGCTTACCGACCTTCCAATCGCGGCCCCCACGCGTCGTGGGGCCACCCTGGGGAGATTCTCGATGGATCAGCGGCAACGATCAGGCTCAGCAAGTGATCTCAAAGAAAGTGGGGGTGACAACGATGGAATCAATCGACGAGATCGACCGTGCCATCTTGGAACTGCTCCAGACCGACGGCCGACTCACCGGAGCCGAGGTCGGACGCCGAGTCGGGCTGTCCCAGCCAGCAGCCAGCGCCCGCATCCAACGCCTGGAGAAGAACAGGATCATCACCGGCTACCGCGCCGTCGTCGCCCCAGCCGCAGTCGGGCTGAACATCCATGCCATCGTCCGACTACGCACCACCCACGCGCAGCTGTCCCAAGCACTCACCCTCGCCGCCAAAACTCCTGAGGTCGTCTCGACACTCCGCGTGACCGGCGAGGACTGCCTGCTGCTCGACGTGCACTGTTCTCACGCCGAACGCCTTGAACAAGTCGTGGACTCCCTCGCCCGCTACGGCCCGGTCACCACATCCCTGGTACTGCGCAGCTATCCACCCAAGTCGCTGCCAACGACACCGTCAACAAGGTCATGACCCGCAACACCTAGGGTGCGTATTGAGTCGTGATCAATGAGCACCGCAGCTTCCGGGCCGGGTGCCCCGTCGGGGGTACGGGGCCGGCGATCTGCGGCTGCGCCGTGTGGGCGCGAGTGACCGGAAGCGATGCCGCAGGCAGGCAGCGGGGCCCGAGGACCCCGGCCGTGTGCCATCCGGGACGGTGCGTCAGAGCATGGCGAGCCGGTCCACCAGCAGCTCCGTCCTGCGCTCGGTGTCCTCCGGCGGGAGCCGTCCCGCTCGGGTCAGGGTGGCCAGTCCGTGCAGGGACGCCCAGAACGTCTCGGTGAACAGCTCCGGGCGCACGCCGTCCCCGGCGACCTCGCTGAGGCACTCCAGCAGCGCGGCGAAGGCGTCCTTCAACGGTTCGGGGGTGTCCTCCTGCGCGTACGCCAGGCCGCCGTCGAGCTGGAACAAGGCGTCGTAGACCGCCGGGTTGCGCTCGGCGAAGTCCAGGTAGGCGCGCGCGAGGGCGGCGACCCGCTCGCGCGGGCCGTCCGCGCCGGAGGCCGCGTCACGCACGGCCGCGGCCATCTCCGTGGCGCCTTCCAGGGCGACGGCGCCGATGATCTCGCGCTTGCCGCGGAAGTGGCTGTAGAGGACGGGCTGGCTGTACTCGATGCGCTCGGCGAGCCGGCGGGTGGTGACCGCCTCCCAGCCCTGCTCCTCGGCGAGTTCGCGGGCCGTCGCCACGATGAGGCGCTCGCGCTCCGCCCGTTCGCGCTGCTTGCGTTCCTGTACCGACATGATTCGATCCTAGCACCGCTAGACAATCAAGCGGCAGCAGTACTAGCGTTGCCTCGTCAGCTAGCAACACTAGATTTCCGGAGGGGTCATCATGCTCGATGCACTTGAGGTCGTCACCATCGTGGTCGTCGGCGTGATGGTGGGGGTGGAGTTCTCCGTCCCCTTCTTCAGTAACCCGATCCTCAACGCACTCCCCGGCGACAACGGCCTGCGCGGCCGCGTCCACGGGGCCCGACTGGGCGGCGCCGTGATGCCGTTCTGGTACATCGGCTCGCTCGTCCTCGTCGGGGTCTGGGCCGTCGCCGGATGGGACGACGACGGCACCGGCCTCGTCGTGACCGCCGCCGCGCTGCTGATCGTCAGCGTGCTCATGTCGATCCTGGTGCTTGTCCCGATCAACAACCGGGTCAAGACGTGGACCGCCGGCAGCCGGCCGGCCGACTGGAAGGAGCAGATGAAGCGCTGGGACCGCTGGCACTACGCCCGCGTCGCCGTCATCATCGCCGCCTTCGCCTGCCTGGCGGCCGCCCTCACCTGAGCCCGCGGGCCGGCGCGGCGCCGGTGGCGCACAATCCCCACTCCCCGGGCGGCAGCGGGCCACCGAAATCCCGACGTCCGGGCATGCAACTGCCGCTGAGAGTCCACACCTGCGATCCCGGCAAGCTACGCCCCTCGATCACCTGCGCGGCTCTCGGCTCTGGTTCGGGTGAGGTCTTTGATCCAGATCACCGAGGCGCAGGTGAAGCCCGGCGAGGTGGCTTTCCGGGGTCTTGTCGTAGCACGTCGCGATGCCCCGCCACGCCTTCAGTTTGTTGATCAGGCGCTCGACCATGTTCCTCTCCTTGTAGAGCTCTGCGTCATGGTCGACGGGGCGTCCCCCTTTGCGGCCCTTCCTCTTCCGGTTGGCGGCCTGGTCCCGTTTCTCCGGGATGACGGCCTTGATGCCGCGCCTGCGCAGGTGGGCGCGGTTGCCGCGGGAGGAGTACGCCTTGTCCCCGGCGACCGCGTCCGGCCTGGTGCGGGGACGGCCGACCGGACCAGGGACGCGAACCTTGCTCAGCACGGGGATGAACCGGGGGCTGTCCGCGGCCTGTCCTGCGGTCAGTACGATCGCCAGCGGGCGGCACCTACGGTCGGCGGCAAGGTGGATCTTGCTGGTCTGCCCGCCCCGTGAGCGCCCGAGCAGGGCGGCCTTCAGCCGGACTCTGTGCCGGCGCCGGAAGCGTCTTCGGTCTTCTCGCGCGGGGGCGTCCTCGGTGTACTGCCCGTTCCGTCCTTCCGAAGTGCCCCTTTTTGCCGGGCCTTCTCCTCCTCGGCGGCGGCCTTCTCCAGAGCGGTCAGGACATCGTCATCGAGGTGCATCCCGGCGGCGTCATGGTGGGCCCGTGCGGTGGTGGAGTCCACGCTGACCAGCGACAGTCCACCTCGTCCCGGTTCGTGGCCTCGGCGATCAGGCCCTCCAGCAGGGCCTCGAAGACACCGGCGTCGCGCCACTGCCGGAAACGGTTGTGGACGGTCGACCAGGCACCGAACTCAGCGGGCATTTCCCGCCACTGCCCGCCCGTCCGAAATCGCCACAGCACCCCCTCGAACTGCTGCCGCAGCCGCACCGGGTACGGGCCATACTCGCCGATCGGCAGGTACGGCTCGATGAACTCCCATTCCACGTCGGCCAGTTGCGCACGTGTCATGCAAGACGATCTACCGGATCGAAGATCAGCGCGAGGGGAAAACCCGCTCATTGATCACGACCCGATACGCGCCCTAGGTGTATTGATCACGAGCGTTGTTAACGCTGGCGCGGGGCTTGATCATGGCGAAGACCTCCGGTGTGGTGGAGCTGTCTAGGACTGCACCGCACGGAGGTCTTCATGTCCCACCGTAATGCCCGGCTGACCGTTCACGGCAGGCGGCTGCTGGTCGAACGTGTCTGCGCCGGTCGCCCGGTCGCCCATGTCGCAGCCGAGATGGGCATCTCCCGCGTCACGGCCCATAAGTGGATCCGCTGGCGGGCCGAGGGCGAGCAGGGGCTGCACGACCGCTCCAGCCGGCCGATGACGACACCGCACCGCACGGCGGCCGCAGTCGAAGCCCGAGTGTGCCGACTGCGCCAGGACCGTAAGCTCGGTCCCGCCCGTCTCGGCCCGATCCTGGGCCTGCCCGCCTCGACCGTGCACCGTGTCCTGGCCCGGCACGGCCTGAACCGGCTGGCGTTCATGGACCGGCCCACCGGGCAGGTCATCCGCCGCTACGAACGCGCCCGCCCCGGCGAGCTGGTCCACGTCGACGTCAAGAAGCTCGGCCGGATCCCGGACGGCGGCGGCCACAAGACGCTGGGCCGTCAGGCCGGCCGGGCCACCCGCAGCGGCATGGGGTTCGACTACATCCATTCCGCCGTCGACGATCACTCCCGCCTCGCCTACAGCGAGATCCACCCCGACGAGAAGGTCGCCACCTGCGCGGGCTTCCTCACCCGCGCGGCCGCGTTCTTCCACGCGCACGGCATCACCCGCATCGAGCGCGTACTCACCGACAACGCCTGGGCCTACCGCAAGGGCCTGGCCTGGAAACACGCCCTCGCCCAGATCGGCGCCACCGGCAAACTGACCCGCATCTACCGGCCCCAGACCAACGGCAAGGTCGAACGCTTCCACCGCACCCTGCTCGAGGAATGGGCCTACCAGCGGCCCTACACCAGCAACGACGACCGCACCGCAGCCCTCGACAA
Organism: Streptomyces sp. T12; assembly: GCF_028736035.1. Lineage (NCBI taxonomy): Bacteria > Bacillati > Actinomycetota > Actinomycetes > Kitasatosporales > Streptomycetaceae > Streptomyces > Streptomyces sp. T12. Next base: position 9,882,997 of record NZ_CP117866.1, on the reverse strand, counting down.
CTTCCTGCACACCTACAACCACCACCGCTGCCACACCGCACTCGGCGGCCAGCCACCCATCACCCGCGTCAACAACCCTGCGGGTCAATACACCTAGGGCGCGTATCGAGTCGTTATCAACGAGTCGCCCCGTGACGCCTTTGATCCAAATCCTTGAGGGCAGATCCCAAAGAATGGTCGCCCCCCAGCTCGGGCAGGCCGGGCCGGCGATCGCCGAGTGCTCCCTTGCGAGCGCCTTACGAGGAACTCAGAGCGTCTAGCGACGCCACGGGAACGATGCCGTCCGCCCGACGAGCCAATGCCTCATCGATCGTGACCAGTGCATCAGCCTGAAGCCGCGTCACGGCGAGGTATTCGGCGTCCCCGATAGTGTCCCACCCCTGCTCCCGGGCGATCCGCCAGGCTGTGCGACGGGAGACCCGGTCGCCCAGCAGCCGCATCTTCACCTCGGTCAGGCGCTCGTGCATTCGCAACGCCTCGACCTCGTCGAGCTCGCCGCCTCTGACCCGTTCGAACAGCAGCGACAGTGCCTGCGACCGCACCGGATTTGGTGCGACAAGCTGGTTATCGGGACTGATCTGCACACCGGTCGACACGATGTGCAGCAAGGTCCTGGCATCGACCACGTAGCGCGTCATGGCTCGCAGAATACGGCAGGGCATCCCCCGCCCTCCCGAACCTGTCGATGCAGACCTCAGGTGCTCGGGATACGGGCCGCACTCGCCGATCGGCAGGCACGGCCCGATGAACTCCCACTCATCGTCCGCCAGTTGCGCACGAGTCACACAAGACGATCTACCGGATCAGAGCCTCGGAGCAAGGCCCGAACCCGCGGATTGATCACGACTCGATACGCGCCCTAGCGCGAGCCGAGGAACTCGAACGTCCGCTGGGTCAGGAGCTTGGCAGCGTCCGGGTCGTAGGACGGCAGCGAATGGTCCGCGAACAGGTGCTGGTCTCCGGGATACAGGAACAGTTCCGCGTGGGCGCAGTCGGAGACGAGCGCGCGGGCAGCGTCGATGTCCTCGGCGAAGAACGGATCGGCTTCCTTCGCATGCACCTGCACCGGCACACCGTCAGGCCAAGCCGCACCGAACTCCGACACGGGGATGCAGGCGTGGAACAGGAGCGCGCCCCGCGCGCCCGCCCGCGTCTGCGCCAGCTTCTGGGCGGGCAGCACACCGAGCGAGAAGCCGACGTAAACGATGTCCTGCGGCAGGTGCTCGGCCGCGCGGACGCCACGCTCGGTGATCTCGCCGAAGCCGATCTGCTCGACGTAGCCCGAACCCTCCTCAAGGGAGCCGAAGGTACGCCCCTCGAAGAGATCGGGCGTGTGGACGGTGTGGCCGACGGCGCGGAGTTCGCCGGCGAAAGCAGCGACTCCGGGGGTCAGCCCCTGCGCGTGATGGAACAGTACGACCTCTGTCATGCCCGAACCCCTTGCTTGCGAGTAGCGAATGATCCGGAACTATAGAATAATCGAGATGTGTCGAACAATACCCGCCTCCCCGACTACGACCTCGCCGATGTCACAGATGTGACAGCCCCGGCCCAGCTCCGCGCGCTGGCCAGCCCGCTGCGCAACGCCATCCTCGAACTGCTCCTCGAACGCGCCGCGACGGTGAGCGAACTGGCCGCCGCACTCGACCGACCGAAGAGCACGGTCGCGCACCACGTGAACGCCCTGACGGATGCCCAGCTGCTGAAAGTCGTGCGGACCCGCCGGGTGCGGGCCATCGACGAGCGCTACTACGGCCGCACCGCGCGCATCTTTCGCGTTGGCACCGTCAGCCCGACCGACGGGGGCGCCACGCCGTACTGCACCAACGATCTCGCCACGGCCGCAGCCGAGTCGGCACCGGCGCACCAGGCGGATCAACTGTCCTCGATCGTGCGGCATGTGCGGATCCCGCAGGAGCAGGCCCGCGAGTTCTGGGCGCGGGTCCTGGAGCTTGCCAACGACTACGCGCAACTGCCGCGCGGAGGCGATGTGGTGTACGGCTTCGCAGCCGGGCTCTACCCGACCGACTATCCGGCGCTACCAGAGGCTGAGTCTGCGGAAGAGGACCCGGACTGACCTGTACCGCAGGTCGTAACGTCCGCAGCCACGGCCTGCAGCACCCGAACCTTCACCACCCTGGCCCCATCTCAGGCAGCAACCCACCGAGTCACATGACCTATCGGACAGGCCCTAGTTGAGTCGCTCCGCGGTCGGCGAGACGCCAGATCATGCAGGTACTGCCGGGCAGAGTCGAGATGGCCGCCGACATCACCGTCCATCTCGCGCGTCGGCGCTACGAGGATTGATCACGACACCTCGCCATGTCAGCCCGCTGGCCCCAGGCTGGTTCCGAGCACCTTCACTCCCGTGTGGCGTGTGCTCGGTCGAGCGGGATGACGACGGTTGAGCGTTGGGCGATCTGCTCGCGGAGGGCCGTGTTCTCCGCGAGCAGGGCCGCGACGACCGTGGCGGCGGCGTCGACTTCGTCTTGGAGTCGTTGTCGCTCGTGTCGGTTGTCTTGCAGTTGGCGGCGGAGGCGGGCGATCTCCGCGGCCTGGGCCTGGTCGTGTTTGCTTGCCGCGCTCTGGCTGACGTGGTTATCCCAGTCGACGAGTACTGCGGTTGCCCGGTTCATCGTGGCCCGGCTGACGCCAGCCTCCCGCCAGAGGTTCTGCTTGGTGAGCTTGCCGTCGGTGCGGATGGGCCGACCAGTGAAGAGCCGTTCCATGGCCTCTCGAAGGGCCTTCTCGGCCGTGGGTGAGAGACCGGGCCGGGTTGGGGCGGTCATGTTTCTCCCGCTTTGGTGAGCGCGATCTCGACGTCGCGGACCTGCTGGTCGATCAGGGCTCTGCGGTTCGCCGGGAGTGTGGGGAGGCTCCGCAGTTTGGTCAGGGAGGCGTGCTCGGCCTGCCAGATTGGCAGGTGCTCCGGGGCGATGGTGCTGTTGCTGCAGCGTGCGGGCTGGCAGGGGTCAATGAGTGGCCCTCGGTGTCCTGGGGCACGATGGCGTCTTCGAGGCACTTGGCGCCGGCGGGGTTGTTCTCGTCCAGGGTGCAGTGGTTGAGCTTTCCGAACCGGATCGATAGGTGCGTGCGTTTGAGCAGGCCGTGTTCGACGCGAACGTCCCCTCGCTGGGCCTTCCCACTCGCTCGGAGGGCTTCGGCCTTCTCCCGGACGGCAGCGAAGGCCGAACGCATCTGGTCAGCGCCGGGCCCAAAGCCGATGGCCTCGCCGCGGCTATCGGCGTCGAAAAGGTCCCTCAGCCGTTGGAACCGACGTTCGGCGATGGCGGTGGTGAGGAGACGGGCCCAGGAGGGGTCGTGATCCATGTAGCCCTGGGTCCAGCGGTTGGCCAGGGCTCGGGTGGCTGCGTGCTTGAGCTGCATGCCGACAGCGATTTCCGATCCGGGATAGTCGCGGGTGAGCATGGCCATGGTCCGGCGGAACATGTGCGGAGTGACCTTGCTGGGAGGGATCTCGGCGAGACCGGTGACGCTCCGGTGACGGTTGACGTGCTGGATGAAGCACCTGATGGCGGTCTGGCTGGTGAAGCCACTGCCGTGGAAGCGCGGGGTGACCGCCGCAAAGGCGAGGGTGTCGCTCATCGACAGGTGCATGGCGGTTTCGATGGCCTGAGCAACCGGTGCGATGATCCACCAGTGGGCGGTGGGCAGGTCGGGATCGAGCTTGCGTTTGACCGACTTCACCGCCGGGGTGCCGAAGTACTCGGTGAGAGCATCCTGGGTGATCTCGCGGATTACTGGCGGGAGGGGGCTATTCCGACCGTGCACTATTCCCCTTCTTTTCCCTCTGCCCCGGGAGGGACGGGGCCAACTACTCTCGCCCCTTGTCCGGGCTCGGTCCGGGCGGGGCGGGAGGCAGCTTCGGCGGGGCAGCCGGTCGCAGCAGTCTCTTTCGGTATAGCCCGGCCGCAAGCGCCGTGATTTCCTCACGGGCCCACCGCCTGCTGACGTTCGAACGACGGCTACTGGCGGCCACGGCCGTTCCCAAGGTTCCGTCCTCCGCGACAGACTGAAGGTTCATCAGGCACTCGTGGTTGTAGCGGACAGCGCCGCCGTCCGGGCGCGTACGCGTGTCGCTGACCAGTGCGCAACCGTAGCCGTCGTTCTTCCAGAGCGCGTAGGTCGGGACGGCCAGACGGACATGCGTGAGTGAGGTGGTCGACGGTTTCCTCCGGATGCGCGGCGTGCCAGGCAAGCAGGACATTCTCACGCTCCTCACGGAGGTCCTCGTCCACGATCTGGGACCAATGGCAGTCAAGGCAACGCACTGCGTGCTGGAAGCCGTCGACGCGCTGGGACATGTCGTAGTAGGGGTGGTGCGGCGCTTCGGCGCCAACTGATTCGCCCATGTCCCGTCAACGAACGATGCTGCTTGGAGTCTCCGGCGGGGTACTCGCCTCCGACGCACATGGCCGGTGGTTTCGAACCCCTTGGCCGTCGTCTCGTCAACCTCGAAGAGTTCAGGTTCCCATCTGCTGCGGCAGATGGCATGTTCACCTTCCAGTTGCCTAAGCAAAGATGGCACGGGGAGAGATTGGAGACACCGAGTGAGAACAGCACCGAGCGCGGTCCGCATGGCTCTGGTCGCAGCCTGCACGGCTGTGGGGCTCACAATCAGCACTACCGGAACAGCCCACGCGGCCACCTTCTGGGAAACCGAATCGTGGACGGACCCCAGTGCCAAGGACCCCGGAGGTGTCGAGGCGGGCTCAGGTCTGTGGCGCAGCGACGGATCTGGTGAGTACTGGGTCTTCTTCGACCCGTACGGCGAGAAGCTGTCCGTGAAGGACGGCTACGCCGACGGACATGCTGCAAGAGCCCGGGTCGTCGTCACAGACGCGCAAGGTCATACACAGGACGAAGACACCTTCTACGTGGGCACGGCGGACGGGTTGAAGGAGTACAACCTGGGCACGCCCGACGGCAGCGGAGACATCGCCGAGGGCCTAAACGTCACCGTCTATGTGTGCATCAACGAGACGACGACGTGTTCGCCCAGTACTTTCGGCAAGGCGTGAGGAACAACCGGACACTCGGCCGGGTGGACTGATGGCCCACGTGATGGCAGAAGTGTTGTCCAGTTCTCATCGAAATCTCTCAGTCGTCTGATAGCTAAACGGTGTCAGGAACCTGCTTCTTCTCCCGCTTGTTGGCCTCGTCTTCAGCTCGGGCGGCAATGTATTCGGCCCAGTCGCGTCTGGCGTAGGCGACCCAGCGGACGGCGGTGTGGCGGTGCATGCCGGTCAGGTCGGCGAGGATTGGGCTGGGGAGATCGGCGGCGAGGGCTGCCAGCGCCGCGTTGCGGGCGGTGCGAACCGGGATGCCGTGGCGACCCAGTTTCTGGGTCATGCCGTGCGTCGAGATCGGCTTGCCTGGGACCATGCCCGGGAAGAGCCACCGCGGCCCTGGCTGGACTCGTGAGAGCTGCGGCCGTAGCTGAGGCTGTTCGGCGAGGCTCCGAAGGAGCTCGGCGAGCCGTGGAGGCAGCAGGACGGGGTGGCGGCCCAGGACCAAGTGAGCGTGCTCGTCACCGAACTTGAGGTGCTCGGGCGTCAGATGGCAAAGGCGTTCGGTGGACGGACCGAACAGCAGGGTGATCGCGCCGGCAGCCTGCACGTCCGTAGGCAGGGCATCGTCGGTGAGACAGCGCTGGAGGAGCGGCCATCGATCGTCCTCGTCGAGCAGGTTCTGGGGCTCTTGCCTGGGGATGGAGGGGACGGTCAGTTCGCGGGTGAGGCGACGGCTTGTGGTCCATTTCAGGAAGTATCGGATCAGGTAGCGGCGTTGGCTGGTGGCTCCGGCGATCCAGTCGTCGATGTGCTCCTGGGCGAGCTTGTCAAGGGCCAGGCCGCGCTGGTCCATCCAGGTCAGAAAGTCCAGGGCGACGCGGACGCGACGCCGCAGGTCGCGGTCGGCGGAGGCGGGATGGCGGCGAATGGCGGCCCGTTGGCGTGCTCGCCGAAGCAGGAACCAGTGCAGGAAGGGGCGGGCGAGGTTGGCGTGCGCGGCCGGCTTGTCCGCGAGCTCGTGCTCCAGCCAGCCGGGGATGCGTTCGATGTCCTCGTTCCGCTCATCCAAGATGCTGGTATGGACGAGGAGTTGGCGGATGTAGCGCTGGTTCCGGCTGGGCGGGAGCTCGTCGAGCAACTCATGGGTGAGCTCGTACCCTTCGGCCGCCAGTTGAGCGAGGAGCTTGGTATTCGGGCTCTCCTTGATCCACTGGATGGCGGGGAACGGCGAGGGAGCGTCCGCCAGCGCGGCCGCGAGCGGTTCCAGCTGTGGGGGTGACCGTGCCGTCGGGCCCGGCCAGCAGGGCGTTGACCCGCTCGGCGAGGACACAGTGGGCGCATCGGCCGCGGCTGTGGGGGTTGCCGGCCCGGCCGCACTGGTTGCATGTGTAGTCGGTGGCGAAGCCGACGCAGGGTCCGCAGATCTCGGCGCCGTCGTCGTCGCGCGCGATCAGCGGTTGGACCGTGCCGCAGCGGGGGCACTCGGTCGGCGAGCGGAGAACAGCGGTGTAGCAGCTCTGGCAGACCGGCCCGATCGGCCACCGTGTCGTGATCGGCCGGGTGCGGGCGCAACGAGCGCACGTATCGCCGGTGCGATTGCGCTGGTAGCAGGTCCCGCAGACGGCCTGGCCTTCCGCGTTGCGATGGCAGGGCAGTACCCGGCCGCAGAGGGAGCAAGGGGCCTCTGGTCCGCGGAAGCAGCTCGGACACAGATCCGGGGTGTCGCCGGTGGCGTTGCGGGCGATGATACGGATCTCCCCGCAGCGTCCGCATGGGCGGCGGGGGCGTCGCTGCTGGTTGTAGCAGTGGTGGCAGAGCACCTCGTCCTCGTTGACGACGGCGGCGGTCTTCCCGCAGGATGTGCAGGTCCGGTCCGGGCGTCGATAGCACTGTTTGCAGATGCCGCGACCGTCGTCGCGCCGGACCACTGGGACGTCGAGGTGCCCGCACTCGGCGCACTCCTCGAATTTCGAGGGGTCGGCGCGATAGCAGGGGTGGCAGATTGGGCCTTCCGGCCGGCGGCCGACGATGGTAGGTGATCTCCGCTTCGATGTCGTCGAGTTGGGCCTTCAGCGAGGTCGGCGGCGCGAGCAGTTTCCGCTGCTTCTCGCGGGCCCGGTCGAGGTCGTCGGCGTAGGCGCGGTAGAGCCGGATGATGTGGTCGACGTCGATGGTCTGGTGCATGAGTGCTCCGTGCGAAACCGGTCTGGTTGATCAGGGCGCGGTGACGCTAGGACGTGGGGACGAGTCGGCACGTCCGACCCAGGTGCCAACTCCGGTGTCACGCCTGGGTATGAGTGACGTGGCCCCGGGAGGGCCGGGGGTGTGCCGGTGCCCGGATGGTGACGGTGGCGCCGGGCTTGCCCATCCGTGATGACCGCAGCCGGCTGCGCCGGATCTGGTTCAGCCGGAGGTCCCCGGAGCGACCAGCCCCGACTCGTAGGCCATGACGACGAGTTGGGCCCGATCGCGGGCACCGAGCTTGGCGAGCAGCCGGCTCATGTGGGTCTTGACGGTCTGTTCCGACACCACCAGCGTCGAGGCGATCTCCGCATTCGACAGGCCTCGCGCGACCAGCAGCAGGACCTCCGTCTCCCGTGGCGTGAGGCCGTTGAGCCGCAGGCGGGTGTTCGGGCGCGGGAGGGGGCGGCGCCGGGCCACGTCCTCGATGAGGCGACGGGTGATGGACGGGGCGAGCAGCGCCTCGCCTGCGGCGATCACCCGCACTGCCTGCACGAGTTCGGCGACCGGCGCTTCCTTGAGCAGGAAGCCGCTGGCCCCGGCGTGCAGGGCCTCGTAGACGTAGTCGTCGATGTCGAAAGTCGTCAGCATCAGCACCTTTGGACGGTGCACCACACCGGGTGGCGGATCGAGCAGCCGCCGGGCGGCCTCCAGCCCGTCCATCTCCGGCATCCGTACATCCATCAGCACCACGTCAGGGTGCGTACTGCGGCTGACCTCGACGCCCAGGCGGCCGTTGGGCGCCTCCCCCACCACGTCGATGTCGCTCTGCGCGGACAGCAGCGCGGCGAACCCCGAGCGCACCATGTCCTGGTCGTCCACGACGACCACCCGGATAGTCATGCCCATTTCTCCTGTCCTGGTCCCCTGACGACCCCGCGCGGCCCGGCCACATGGCGGCGGAGGCGTGGCGGCGGCAATATCGCCGTACCACTGCGGTACGGGGCTGAGGGCTCCACTCTCCCCTCTCTGCAGGGACCACCGCCTCGGCCGAACGGCCATCAGCAACCGGCCCGGACACGCGGGACCTCGGCCGAACGGCGGATCAAGGGGCACTGAGTTGACGGGCAGAGTCCGGTAGGTACTCGACCGACGCCCGCGTCCAACGCCGCCGACGACAAACGGCACCACCCAGAAGTGGACCCTCACCTGGCCTGAAGCCGATGGCCGCCGGTCCGCGGGGCAATGGGCGCTGAGCGAGGCCTGGAGGTTCCAGAACCTGGCACCGTCATACCCAGGTATGAGGCCGGAAGACAGCACCTGGGTGTGACGTGCGTTCGCAGTTCGATCTCCTACTTTCTGCGCGCCCCCGACCACGGCCCACCAGCACGGAGCGCGCGCATGCACCAGCACATCGACTTCGACCACATCCGTAGCCTCTACTGGACCTGCGCCGACGGCCTCGGCCGGGTCCGCGAGAAGTAGCGCGAGCTGGTCGCACGCCCGCTCGCCGCCCCGTTCAGGAGCAGCGCGGACAGCCCCATGGCCGTCTTCACCCCTGCACTGAAGACGCGCTGACCTCCAGGACCGCCACGCCCAGGGCCCCTCTGCGCCGACGGTGAGAGTCAGCCCGGCGGGGCCATGCACGGGCCTCCCTGCACACATCCAGTCGGCCGTCCGGTCGCAGCCCTCGGAGCTCACCATCAACACCGCACAGGGACAAACGCACCCTCTCCTGAAGCCTGCCGTCGTTCGATCCCGGAGACCGCGACGCGAACCGCATGCCGCACTGGCGGTCATCGTGCCCATGCTGGTCACGTCGGCCCTGGGCCTGTGGGGGATACGCCGGAAGAACAGCATGTGGGGCGACGAATCCGTCACCTACCAACTCGCGCACCGCAGCGTGGCGCACATCTGGCGCACCGTCCAACACGTGGACCTCGTGCACGCGCTCTACTACACGCTGATGCACGGGCTGTTCAGACTGTTCGGCGGTGAGCTGCTGACGTTGCGCCTGCCCTCAGTGGTGGCGATGTCCTTGGCCGCAGCCGGCGTCGGACTTCTGGGGCATCGTCTCGCCGGTCCTCGTGTCGGACTGCTGGCCGGTCTCGTCTTCCCCTTGATCCCTCAGATTCAGCTGTACGCGCAGGAGGGCCGCTCGTACGCCATGGTGTGCGCTCTGGTCACCTGGTCCACCTGTCTGCTCGTCCGCACCGTCTCCCGCCCGTCCGGAGGGCGGTGGTGCGCTTACGGCCTTGCCATGCTGCTCGCGGGCCTGCTCCACGAGTTCGCGATCCTGGCCGTGGCCGCCCACGGCGTGACCCTACTCGTCTCCGGGGTCCCTCGCCCTGTGATGCGGGCGTGGACGGTGGCAGCCTGGGGTGCTGCGGCAGGGCTGCTGCCGCTCGCGGTGCTCAGTACGGGTCAGTCCGGACAGGTCGCCTGGATCGCCTGGCCGCACCCTGTGCAACTGCTGGGCATGCTGGGCATGGCGGTGGTGGGCGTCTGGTGCGCGCGAAGCCCCGTGACCGGGCGGGGGCCCATCAGCCTGGCAGCTCTGGCGGTGCCGATCCTGGTCCTGCCCGGTCTGCTCCTCCTCCTGCTCGCGCCCATCAAGCCCCTGTTCGTCGACCGGTACGTCCTCTACAGCACCATCGGTTTCGCGTTGCTGCTGGGCGCCGGCATCGATCACGCCTGTCGTCGGCCGCTGACGGGATGGGCCCCGTGGGCGGTGGCGGCCGCGGTGCTGGCCTCCCTGGTGCCGGTGAGCATGCATCTGCGGACACCGCAGAGCCGCCACGACGACGTGATCGCCATCGGCCGCGCGGTACGCCAGTCCGCCCGCCTCGGCGACGGTCTCCTCTACCTGTCGGGCCGCCACCGCGTCTGGACCCAAGCACGTCCTCAGGACACCCGGCTACTCACCGATCTCGCGCTGGCACAGGACGCCTTGTCCTCCAACACGCTGTCCGGAACCGAGCTGCCCGCCCAGGAGATCGCCCACCGCATGCGGGCCTTCCGACGGATCGTCGCAGTCCGCGACGCCGCAGGCGCGCACTCGGACATCAACGCCCAGGAGCTGGCCAAACACCGCACCTTGGAACGGTACTTCCGGGAATGCACGACCAAGAACGTCACCGGCGCCCGCGTCACCGTCTACGCGCGCGACGACGTCCCGTGCCCCGGCCAGGAGAGCGGAAGAACGGATCAGCAGTAGAAGTTCTTCTGCCAACGGTGCCTGGCCAGCAGCGCGAGCTCGTCGGCGGTCAGCGGCGGTGCCTCGGTGACCGCGGCATTGCGTTCCACGTTCGCCAGTGACCGCATCCCGACGATGACCGTGGAGACCGCCCGCCCGGCGAGCGCGAACCGCAGTGCGGTGGACGCAAGCTCGCCGACGCCGATCCCCAGGTCGGCGAGGAGCGCGTCCGTACGCTTCTCGACCTGGGCGGGCCGGTCGTCCCTGAAGTACCAGTTGCGCCAGTCGCCCTCCGGGAAGGTGACGCCCGTCCGGATCGAGCCCGTCAGGGCCCCCTCGTCGAGCGCGACCCGCCCGATCACACCCACGCCGTACTCCGCGCAGGCCGGCAGCAAGGCCTCGGAGGGGGCCTGCTCGAAGACGTTGTAGATGACCTGGACCGCATCCAGCACCCCGGTACGCAACACCGCGAGCACGTTCTCGGGCTGGTGGTCCTTGACGGAGATCCCGAAGAACCTGATCTTGCCCTCCTGCTTGAGGGCGTCCACCGTCTCCAGCCAGTCGCCGCGCCCGGCCCAATCGTCCTCCCAGGTGTGCAGCTGGAGGAGGTCGACGTGGTCGCGGCCGAGCTCGCGCAGGCTGGTCTCCAGGCTCTCGCGCAGGTGCGAGCCAGGGAACGCCTCCATGGGGTCGAGCCCGCTGGGCGCCAATGAGACCGGGACCTTCGGCCCGACCTTCGTCGCCACGTACACACCGTCACCGCCGCCCGGGAATTCCCTCAGCGCGCGGCCCACGACGCGCTCACTGCGGTCGTATGCCCTGGCAGTGTCGATGAGGTTGACGCCCAGGTCGAGGGCACGGTGCAGGGCACGGACACCGGAGTCGTCGTCCGCGCCGACCCAGGCTCCCTGGCCAAGCCCCCAGGCCCCGTACCCGATCTCCGACACGGTCAGCCCGGTGCGGCCGAGTTCCCGATAACGCATGTGCTGTTCAGGCCCCTTGCTGACGGTCCACGGCGAGGGCCGCTCGGCGCGTGCCCCTCAATGCCACGACTTGCCTGCACGACCGTACAGACGGTGGCATTCAGTCACCACCTGCGGAGGATCACTGAAACTTTCGCTCGCACCATGCCGGCGAGTTCGCCGTCATGCCGACCCGATCGTCGAGCGCTGCGTGCAACAGCGGTACGAGTACCCCGAGTTCGATGTCCCTTGCCTCACCCCCGGCACGGCTCTCACCCGGCTTCCCTCAGTGGCCGCCGGCCGCCTCCGGGGCGATGGTGGCCGCGCTCCCGCTCTCTACGGCGTGGGGCCGAGGGCACCGAGGCGGTCACGACGGCCCCTCTCCGCGGGCAGAGTCGCCATGACTTCCCAGCCCCGGCGGTCGGAGCGGGGTCCCGTACGCAGCTTGCCGCCGAGCGCTGTGACCCGTTCGGTGAGGCCGACCAGGCCGAAGCCGCCGCCGCGTGCGGCCTGCGGCAGCCGGGTGCCGCCGCGGCCGTCGTCGCGCACCGTCACCTCCAGCACGCCACCGTCGTAGGTCAGGCCGACCGTCACCTCGGTGGCGTCCGCGGCGTGCCGCCGCACGTTCGTGAGGGCCTCCTGGACGACCCGGTAGGCGGCGGCCTGCACCTCATGGGGCAGGTCGTCGGGTACCGAGAGGTCGCGGCGCAGCGCGGTCTCGGGGCCGACGGGCCCGCGGAAGCCCTCCACCAGCTCGGGGAGCGCGGCCAGGTCGCCCCTCGGACGGCGGTCGTCGGTCCCGGCCTCGGCTGACTCGTGGACCTCGCGCAAAAGACCGACGGTACGGCGCATGGAGGCGAGGGCCTCCACCGCGGCGCGTTCGACGTCCTTCAGGATGCCGCCCAGACGCTCGGGTTCCGAGGTGGCGAGGAGCTGGGCCAGCTGCGTCTGCACCAGGATTCCGGTGACATGGTGGGCCACGAAGTCGTGCAGGTCGGCGGCCATGGCGAGGCGTTCGGCCCGCTGTGTCTCGGTGACCGCGACGCGGCGGCGGTGGTCCAGGGTGCGCAGGTACCCGCCGAGTCCGGCGACCGCACCCGTCGGCAGCAGGAACTGGAACGGGTTGACCGACGTGACATAGGGGTGGCCGGCAGCCGCTCTGTAGGGCAGGGCCAGAACCGCCGCACCGACCAGAACGCCGCACACCGCCGCCCATGGCATGGGGCAGTCACGCACCGCGATCAGGAGCAGGCACAGCAGGATCGCGAATTCGCCCGGGCCGTACCACAGCTCCCGGCCGGACAGGAACGCGACCACCGTCATGGCACCGGAGAGCACTGCGGGCACGGCAGTGCGCACGGCCGTGGTGAGCCATGCCGGCCGCACTGCGGCGGGCCAGAGGACCGCCGCCAGACCGATCGGCAGCACGACCAACTGAGGCCACAGCGGCTTACCGGCGCCGCCCGCCAACAGCAGGTCCGCACCTGCCGCGAGCATCAGCAGCACGATGCCGAACGCCCGCAGAAGGACCTGCCGACGGGCATCCGGTACCGGTCCGCCGGACACATCAAGGGCACGCACGGGTTTCAGGAAATCCACGGCGCGACCCTAACCCCCCGCCGGCACAGCCGGATCGGCCGAAAGGCCACATGCCGCGACGCGGCAGGGCCGCACAATCGGCCGAACGGCCGAGACTTCCCGAGAACAGGGCTTCTCCCCGATTTTTCAGTGCCCGCGATGGGCTACTGACCAATTCCCCCGGGTCCAAGACTCGGTTCCGACCGACGGCATCCCCCCGCCGACGGTCTCAGGCGGCCCCGGCTCACACCCCCCCTCGTGCAGCCCGGGGCCGCCCCATGCACCCGCGCAGGCGGGCGCGACTCGGGACCATCCACCGACCTATGGGGAAGCGAGAGAGCACATTGCGGAACAAGCACAGCCGGAGCGGGAAGAGGAAGAGACTGACGGCGCGGGGTGCCGCGTACGGGATACCGGCCATGGTGGCGCTGGCCGGGCTCACCGCCACCACCGTCACCGCGGCGACAGCAGGCCCATCAGCGGCGGGCCTGTCAGCCGCGGCGGCGAGCGGCTCGGCCCGGGCCGCCGCCCGCGTGACACTCGTGACCGGCGACACCGTGAGCATGGACGGGACGGGCCGGGTGACCGATGTGCGGCGCGGCAAAGGCCGCGGCCACATCGGCTTCTCCGTACGGCGGTTCGCCGGCCACGCATACGTCGTCCCGCAGGACGCGACCCGGCTGCTGGGCAGCGGACGGCTGGACCGCCGCCTGTTCGACATCACCCAGCTCGTCAAGGACGGCTACGACGACGCCCACCGCAAGCGGCTGCCGCTGATTGTTTCCTACAGGGGCGGCAGCGGCACCCGGGCCGGTACCAGGCGGGCTCTGGCCGCGGCCGACGCCGAGGTCGAGCGTCAACTGCCCGCCATCCGCGGCGAGGCGCTGTCCGCCGACAAGCCGGACGCCGGCGACGTGTGGCGGGCGCTGACCGACCCGGTCGCCGACCGCACCGCCGTGACCACCGCGCCCGGCATCGACCGGGTGTGGCTCGACGGGCGGGTCAAGGCGGCCCCCCAGGACGACAGCAGCGACCCCGATCCCGAGGGCGGTGTCGCGCAGATCGGTGCCCCCGAGGCCTGGAAGAAGGGCTACGACGGCAAGGGCGTGAAGATCGCCGTTCTGGACACCGGCGTCGACGCCACCCATCCGGACCTCAAGGGCAGCATCCTCAAGGCGAAGGACTTCTCCGACTCCGGCTCCACCACCGACGGGCAGGGGCACGGCACCCATGTCGCCTCCACCGTCGTCGGCTCCGGGGCGAAGAGCCACGGCAAGTACAAGGGTGTGGCGCCCGGCGCGAAGCTGCTGGTCGGCAAGGTCCTGGACGACACCGGAGTCGGATCCGACTCGTCGATCATCGCCGGTATGCAGTGGGCCGTGGCGCAGGGCGCCAAGGTCGTCAGCATGAGCCTGGGCTCCACCGACACCCCAGGGGTGGACCCCATGGAGAAGGCCGTGAACGGCCTGTCGGCCTCCTCCCACGCCCTGTTCGTGATCGCCGCGGGCAACGAGGGCCCCTCCGACACGACCCTCGGTACTCCCGGCTCCGCCGCGGCCGCGCTGACCGTCGCCGCGGTGGACCGGCACGACAAGATCGCCGACTTCTCCAGCCGCGGTCCAACCGCCGACGGCCGCCTGAAGCCGGACATCGCCGCACCCGGCGTCGACATCGTCGCCGCGCAGGCCGCCCACACCAGCGAGGGCGAGGAGGTGGCGCCCGGCTACGTGTCGATGTCGGGCACCTCCATGGCCACCCCGCACATCGCGGGCGCCGCCGCGATCCTCGCCCAGGAGCACCCCGACTGGACCGGCGAGCGGATCAAGGCCGCGCTGACGGCATCGGTGAAGCCGCTGACCGGCACCACCGCGTACGAGGCCGGGGCGGGCCGGGTCGACCTGACCCGGGCGACCGGCGCCGATGTCACCACCGAGCCGTCGTCCGTCGACTTCGGCACCGCGAGCTGGCCGCACCATGACGACCGGCCGGTGACGCGGACGCTCAGCTACCGCAACCCGGGCGCGAAGCCCCTCACCCTGGACCTGACCGCCGACGCCACAGGCCCCGACGGCGGCAACGCGCCCACCGGCATGTTCACGGTCTCCCCGGCCCGGCTCACCGTCCCGGCCGGCGGCACCGCGCAGGCCACGGTCACCGCCGACATCCGGCTCGGCGGCGCCGACGGCGCCTACTCCGGCGCCGTGACGGCGACCGGCGGCGGACAGAGCGTGCGCACCGCCCTGGGCGTCATCCGAGAAGTGGAGTCGTACAAGTTGACGCTGACCGTCACCCGCCGCGACGGCAAGCGCGACGACGGGCCCGGCGTCACCGTGGCGGGCCTGGATACCGGCAAGCAGTACACGCCCTTCGACGACGGCAAGAGCCACCCCGACGGCACGGTCACCCTGCGGCTGCCCAAGGGCCGCTATCTGATCGACGTCCAGAGCGTCGACCCTCGGGGAAGGACCGCCCTGATGGTGGCGCCCCACTTCGTGCTCGGCCACGACACCGCCCTCGCCTTCGACGGGCGCAAGGCCAAGCCGGTGAAGGTCACCGCCCCCGACCGCCGGGCCACCCTGCGCGATGCGCAGGTTCTCTTCGCGGCCCACGGCGCCAAGCCGGCCTACGACTACGCCGGCGGAAACACCGTCGACGCCGACACCACCCTCGGCCAGGTCGGCCCCGGCACCCCGGCCGACTCCTTCGTCACCCAGCTCGGCGGGATCTGGCAGCGCACCGCCACCTCACCGACGTACAACCTGGTCACCACCCGTACCGGCTCCTTCTTCACCGGCCTGAACCGCACGTTCTCCTCCACCCGGGGCATGGCCCGGGTGAACACCTCCGTCGCCACCGCCCTGCCCCAGGCCGGAACCGCCCCCCAGGTGAGCTGGTCCACCCCCGACTGGCCGCAGCTCGGCCGGGCGTCCCTCTTTTCGGAAGGCGCCCTGCGTCCGGCCCCGACCGCGTCTCTCGTGCAGTACCTGAGCACCGACCGCGGCCTGCGCTGGAACCTGGGCTCCCGGATCGCCAACGGCTCGCACAACGAGGACTCGGTCTCCTTCCTCACCGCCCGCCGTTTCGAGCCGGGCCGCACCTACCGGGTCGCCCTCAACGGCGGCGTCCACGGCCCGGCCGTAGCGCCGGCGTCCGGAACCGGCGCCAAACGGCTCGGCGGGTACTACTACGTGTGCGTGCCGATGTTCTCCGACGGCCCGGGCAACCTGGCCTACCTCCCCCAGGCCGCCATCACCACCCGGCTCAGCTCCGGCTCGCGGGTCTTCACTTCCACCACGGACGACACCTGCCTGAACGTCTACGGCGGCCTGCCCGCCGCGCCGACGCGCTACCGGCTGTCCATCAGCACCGACCGGGCCAAGGACTACAGGACCAGCGACCACGTGGACGCGGTGTGGACCTTCACCTCCCGCGACAACGGGGAGACCAAGGGGGCCCCCTTCCCGCTCTCCGTCGTCCGCTTCCACCCGCAGCTGAGCCTGACCGACACCGCCAAGGCGGGCGCCCGCGTCACCGTGCCGCTGTCGCTGCAGGGCCCGGCCGCGGCCAAGGGCCACCTCAAGTCACTGACGGTGCGCGTGTCGTACGACGGCGGCCGCACCTGGAAGCCGGTCACCGTCCACACGAACGCCTCCGGCAAGCGGTACCTGACCCTCACCCACCCGAAGAAGCCCGGCACCGTCTCCTTCCGGGCAGCCCTGGCCGACACGGACGGCAACACCGCCACCGAGACCGTCCACACCGCGTACCGCACCGTGCGCTGACCCGGGACGGTCCCGCGACGTGCCTCCGGCCGCACTGGCCGGAGGCACGTCCGTGTCGGTGCCCCGTCCACGTAATGGGCCGGAATTGCCGCTGTTCGACAGCCGTACGTAGGTTGGGCGCCGATCACTGGTGTGTTTGCAGCGTGAAAGGTACGGCCCGGTGGGACGACGCGAGAAGCCACTGGACCCGGATGCGGGGCCCGTGCCGCGGCTGGCGCACGAACTGCGCCTGCTGCGCGAGAAGGCGGGAAAACCTCCGTACCGGGAGATGGCCGAGCGCGCGGGCTACTCGACGACCGCCCTGTCCCAGGCGGCGGCCGGCGACCAGCTGCCCTCGCTCGCACTGGTGCGGGCCTACGTCCAGGTGCTGGACGCCGACCCGGACGAGTGGGAGCGGCGCTGGCGGGAGGCGGACGCGGAGGTGCGGGCGCCCTCGGCGGAGGAGCGGGCCCCGTACCGGGGGCTGGCCCGCTACGAGCCGGGGGACAGCGACCTGTTCTTCGGCCGGGACAGGCAGGTCGACGAGCTGCTGGGCCTGGTGCGCGCACACCGGTTCGCGGCCGTGTTCGGCCCCTCCGGCAGCGGCAAGTCGTCCCTGCTGCGGGCCGGGCTGATCCCGGCGCTCCGGCAGGCGCGGGGCGCCGGCCGCCCGGCGGTGATCCGCGTGCTCACACCCGGTGAACAGCCCGCGCACGCACACGAGGAGGCCCTCGTCCCGAAGGACGACGACCTGGACACCTGGGTGCTCGTCGACCAGTTCGAGGAGGTGTTCACCCTCTGCCACGACCGCGAGGAACGCGACCGCTTCCTCGACCTGCTGCTGCGCGCCCGCGCCCCCGAGAGCCGACTGCGCGTGGCCATCGCCGTGCGCGGCGACTTCTACGGCCACTGCGGCGCCCACCCGGGACTGGCCGAGGCGGTCAGCCGTGCGAACCTGCTGGTCGGGACCATGAGCCGGGACGAACTGCGGGAAGCGATCACCGGCCCGGCGACCGCCGAGGGCCTGAACGTGGAGCGTGCGCTGACCACCCGCGTCATCGACGAGGTCACCGACCAGCCCGGCGCCCTGCCGATGCTCTCGCACGCCCTGCTGGAGACCTGGCGCCGCCGCCGGGGCCGTACCCTCACCCTGGCCGCGTACGAGGAAACGGGCGGCGTGCGCGGCGCGATCGCCGCGACGGCCGAGCGGGTCTACGGCGAACTCGCGCCGGAGCAGGCCTGCGTCGCCCGCCGCATCCTGCTGCGGCTGATCGCCCCCGGGGACGGAACCGCCGACACCCGCCGCCCGGCGTCCCGGGCGGAACTGGGGCCCGACGCCCAGGACGCGCTGGAACACCTCGCCGCCGCCCGGCTGGTCACCCTGGACGGTGACACCGTCGAGCTGGCCCACGAGGTGCTGATCACCGGCTGGCCCCGACTGGCCGGCTGGATCGAGGAGGGCCGGCAGCAGCTGCGGGCGCAGCGGCTCCTCGGGGAGTCGGCCCGTGCCTGGGAGCAACTGGACCGTGACCCGGGAGCGCTGTACCGGGGGACACGGCTGACCCAGGCCGAGGAGCTGTTCACCGAGCGGGCCGACGACCTCGCCGAGCTGGAGTGGGCCTTCCTCGACGCCTCCCGTGCCGCACGCGACGCCGAGCGGGAGGCCGGGGCACGGGCCGCCCGCCGTACCCGCCTGCTCACCGTGGGGCTCTCCGCGTTCCTCGTACTCGCCCTGGCCGCGGGCCTGCTGGCCTGGCAACGCGACCGGGCGAGCGACGCGGAGGCGGCCAAGGCGGCCGCCCGCCGCCTGGCCACCGTGGCCGACAGCATGCGCTCCGCCGATCCCCGCACGGCCGCCCTGCTCTCCGTGGCAGCCTGGCGGCTCGCCCCGCTGACCGAGTCCCGCTCGGCCCTGCTCGACGCCCTGGCCCGGCCGGAGCGGGACGCCTTCACCGATCCGCAGACGGGCGAGAACACCCAGCGTTTCCTCACCGACCAGGGTCGCGCCCTCGTCACCGTCACGGGCACCCGGGTGACCGTCCGCGACGTGGCCGACCACCGTGTCACCGCCACCTACCGCCTGCCCGGGGGCACAGAGGCTTCTGACGCCGACCTCGATGCCCACTTCCTCGTCCTCACCGGCCCGGACGGCAACGAGCTGTGGAACCTCTCCGCCCGCAGAGCCGTCGCCGAACTGGGCGACGCGGACTACTGGGCGGCGCCCGACGGCAGCGCCTACGGCACCGGACCCGTGGACGGTCCCGGTCCGGTCAAGGTGCACCGGGCCGGGGACGGAAAGGTGCTGTTCACCACGGACGCGCCACGCACCCTCACCGCCGCCGCGGTCGGCCCGGGCGGCCGCGTCATCGCCCTGTGCCCGGCCGACGGTGCACCCCAGGTCTGGGACACCGTCCACGGCAAGCGGCTGCCGGGGGCCTGGGAGAAGGCGGGCGGCACCGTCTGCGGCACCGGCTCAGGGGCGGACCACGGCTCCCGGCTCCTGCGGTTCAGCGGGGACGGCCGACGGCTGGCCGTGGTCTTCGGGAACACGGCCACCGCCTGGAACATCTCCGACGGACGGGAGGTCGCCGACTTCCAGAGCAGCGGCACCAGTGGCTTCACCCAGGCCGTCCTCTCCCCGGACGGGCAGTTCCTGGCCACGGCCGACGACCAGGAGATCGCCGCGTGGTCGCTGGACCAGGGCGGCGGGAACGACTTCCACACTCCGTTGGCCGGCGCCGAGGTGAGCAGCCTGACCTGGGCCCCGGGCAGGAACCGGACGCTGCGCTATCTCGACGGCGCCACGGTGCGCACGTACGACCTGAGCGACCGCCTGGACGCCCACTGGCAGAGCACTCCGGCCGACGCGACCGCGCTCAGCCCGGACGGCAGCGTCCTGGCCACGGCAACCAGGTCGGGCTCCGGCTACCGCTTCGAACTGCGCTCCACGCGCACGGGCGCCGTCCTTGCCCGCACCACGCTCGGTGCCCTGCCGGGCGACGGCTACGAAGGAGCCCCACCGCTGGCCTTCAGTCCGGACGGCCGGGCCCTCGCCGTCGCCGACACCGTGTCCTGGCACGGCTCCCTTCGGCAGCGCTTCAGCATCTGGGACGTCCCCGCTCACCGGGTCCGTACATCGTTCGAGACTTCCGGTGCGGCGGACCGCATCGTCTCCGCTCTCGCCCTCGGTACCGGCGGCCGGACGCTGCTGGCCGCGCGCTCCCCCGGCGACGACGGCACCGCCGAGGTCTGGGACACCGCCGCCCACCGCCGAACGGCCACCCTCAGCTCCCTCGACGCGGAGGGGCTCGCCCTACGGCCCGACGGCCGGCTGCTCGCCGGTTCCGCGGACCGGTACGCCGAGCTGCCGTCCGGTCACGTGAGCGGACGCGCTCTGGCCGACGGCCGACAGGTCACCGCACTGGCCTTCAGCCCGGACGGCACCCGGCTCGCCGTCGGCGACTCCACCGGGCACGTCACCTTGTGGGACGGCGACCTGCGCCACCGTATGGGCATCCTGACCGGCACCTCCGACACCGTCTCCGGGGGCGAGGCCGAGGCCGTGGGCGCGCTCGCCTTCTCCCCCGGCGGCAGCACCCTCGCCGTGGGCGGACGCAACGGCACCCTGCGCCTGTGGGACACCGCCGGGCAACGTCTCCTCGGCAGCGACCTGCCCACGTCCGGCGACGAGATCGGCACCCTCGCCTTCACCCGCGACGGCGCCACTCTGTACTCCGGCGGTCCGGACGCACTGCTCCAGCGCCACCCGGTCGCCCCGGACGACGTCGCCCGCATCGTGTGCGAGCGGGCCGGCGCAGGACTCACCGAGGCCCAGTGGCGGACGTACGTGCCCGACGTGCCGTACCGGCAGGTGTGCACCACACCACACTGAGCGGGATTTTTTGTTCACAGTGACTGCGACGGTCGCTGAAAAACGCCCCTGACCTGGACGATCGGACTCCGAAAAGCCCTCTAGTCCAGGTTCTGGTCCCATGCGTACACACCTCCTGTTCCCCTCCTTTCTGCTGCTCGGCTCGCTCTCCCTGATGGCTGCCTGTTCGTCCGGTTCCTCCGGGACGAACGACACGGCGACCGCCGAAGCGCGGCCCGGATCGTCCTCCGGCACCGCGCCGGTGCGGGCGGTGGACCCCTCGAAGATCAAGGGTCTGCAGATCGTCAACGACAGCAGCGAGGACAGCTCCTGCCCCTTCGCGGCCGGCTACCCGGACGTGCCCGGCGCCGAGGCGATGACGGCCGCGATGAAGAAGGACGTGGAGCAGCGTCTGGCGACCTTCCGCACGGGGTGCGACGACAGCAGCGGGTCGGGCGATGTCGGCGAACTCAACATCAGCCACCAGTTCCTGGTGGCCTCCGGGGACGTCCTCGGCGTCCGGCTCACCACCCAGGACCACTCCGCGGCAAGCAGTGGGCTGAGCGTGCGCACCTACTGGTACGACGGACGGGCGGGCGCCTACCGCACCGCGCTCGCGCTCGTCGGCGACGGCTCCCGGGACGCCTTCGTCTCCGCCCTGAAGAAGCAGCTCAAGGGACGCGACGGCACCGACGCGGACACGGTGGACGGGGCGTTCGCCGACCCGTCGGACCTGGCCGCCGTCCTGGACGACGTGGCCTTCACCGCCGACGGCGGACTGCGGGTGACATTCGACCGGGGCGACGTCGGCGCCCCCGCCGCCGGCTCCTACGTCGTGACCTTCTCCAGGGCGACGGTCACCCCCTGGCTGTCCGCCTTCGGCAAGCGTGCCCAGCAGCAGACCGTACGGCCGTCCGGCTCACTGGACCTCGGGGCGTCCGCCACCCCCACTCCCGCCACGCCCACCCACACGGCCTCCGGCGACGACGACACCGACTGCGAGAAGGTCAAGTGCATCGCCCTGACCTTCGACGACGGCCCCGCCGTCCCGGAGACGGCGACCCTGCTGACGTACCTCGCGCAGTACAACGCCCGGGCCACCTTCTTCACGGTCGGCCAGAACGTCGCCGCCCATCCCGACCTGGTCCGCGCCGAGGCCAGGGCCGGCAACGAGGTCGGCAACCATTCCTGGAGCCACCCCGATCTCACCAAGCTCACCTCCGAGCAGGTCGCCTACCAGCTGAACCGCACGAGTGCCGCCATCAAGGCCGCGACGGGCAAGGCCCCGACCCTCTTCCGCCCGCCCTACGGCGCCGTCAACAGCGCCGTCCGCCGCGCCACCAAGCTCTCCCCTGTGCTGTGGACCCTCGACACCGAGGACTGGAAGTACCCCGACGCCGCGAAGGTCGCCCAGAGCGTCATCGGCAAGGTGAAGCGCAATGACGTCGTCCTCATGCACGACATTCACCCCACGTCGGTGGCCGCGGTCCCCGAGATCGTGCGCACCCTCAGCGCCCGCGGCTACCACTTCGTCACCGTCAGCCACTTGCGCGCCACGATGTGACCTGACGGATCTGCGCAGGTCCTGTCGTGTCATCGACCGTTCTGGCCAAGAGGCCGCGCCGACAGGCGCGGGATGGTACCCCGACAGCAAGACAGGCACCGATCTCGGCGATCATGGAGTTGCGAGGCTCTGTGGTCACCGGGGAGACCTGTGCCTGTGCTGCCATCATGGCTGACCGACCCACTCTGGGGTCAATGCGCCGCCTTGCTGCCTGAGCGATCGAACTACGCGCCGACCCATCCCCTGGGCTGCCACCACCCACGCATCAGCGACCGGGTCGTCTTCGACAAGATGCTGCAACTCCTGCGATTCGGCTGCTCCTACCAGGCGGTCGCGACGCGACCTGTTCGGCCACCACGATCCGCAACTGTCGCGACGAGTGGATCCAACTCGGCGTCTTCGCCAAGTTCAAGCAGATCGCGCTGGAATCCTACGACCGCACCGTCGGCCTCTCAGGCTGCTGCTGCGATGGCGTCGCGGTGGCGTTGTGCGGCTGCGGGGAAGAGGTCGAAGGCGCGGTGGCCAAGTGCGTCGACTTCTTGCGGTGTGAGGACGTGGGAGTTCCGGAGCGCGTCGATGTTGCGTTTCATGTTGTTCTCGTTCGAGCAGGGGACTCCGGCGTCGGCGCCGTAGACGAGGTGGTCGTGGGGGACCATCGTGACTGCTGCGGCGAGGTTGGCGTCTGTGCCGGCCGCGGCGGTGTCGAGGTAGAGCTTCGCCAGGTCGGTGCGGATGTCATCGGCGGTCAGGCCCAGGGGGTTGAATACATACTCCTCCGCCCCGAGCAGCCCGAGGCGACCGGAGAGCGCGGGCAGGGCGCCGCCGCAGTGGGCGAGGACGACCGTGAGACGGGGGTACCGGCGGAAGAATCCTGTGTAGAGGAGGTCCACGACGGTCCGGGTCGTCTCGAACGGCAATTCGACCAGGACGGCGGTCTGCCGGAACGTGGGTGGTACGGCGCTCGGATGGATGAACAGCACGGCCGAGCGCCGGTCGAGTTCCTCCCACACCGGCGCCAGACGCGGGTCCCCGAGCGGGACACCTGAGCGACGGGTGGTCAGCAGGTAGCCGTCGGGGTGTGTTTCCGTGTCGCCGCGCGCGATCTCGGCCAGAGCCGCGTCCGGGTCGTCGGTGGGCAGGCCGGCGAGCAGGCCGAAGCGGCCGGGGTGGTCGGCGACGAGCTGGGCGCCGTAGTCGTTCCAGGCGCGCAGTTGCGGCAGTGGGGAATCGACTGGTACCGGGCTGAGCATCTGCACGGCAATGCCCAGGCGATCCATGGTGGCCAGCATCGTCTCGGGTTGCCAGTGGTAGGGCTCGGGCGCCAGGAGGTGCGCGTCCCTCAGCTGACGCCACTGGGCCTCGCGCGCCTCTGCCGTGGTCGGTGGGGTGAAATGCGCGTGGATGTCCACCCAGCCGTTGGTCTTGTCCATGATGCGTTCTCCCTCAAATCAAATTGCACTCAGATGCAATAAGCTCGATGGTTGCACGCGAGTGCAACAATGTCCACATGAGGCAGACGGAGGGCGAGAAGCAGGACGGGAGGACGCGCAATGCCCAGGCCAACCGGGAGCGCGTCTATGCGGCAGCGATCAAGGTGTTCGCTTCGCGCGGCTACGACGCCGCCACGATGGACGAGATCGCGGCAGAGGCCGGCGTGGCCCGGCGGACCGCGTTCAATCACTTCCCCGCGAAGTCGGACATCGCCACTGAGTGGGCCGTACGAGGCGGGGAGTCGGTCTTCGCCCTGGTCCGCGACGTCGACCCCATCACCTCTGCCGCAGACCGGGTGCGGGCATATTTCCACGAGCTGGCCCTGAGGGCGGAGCGGGACTGGGACGAGACCCGGCAGATGACAACCGGACTGCTGCGCGGACACGGCGTACCGCCCCACCGCTCGCAGCTTTCCGCGGAACTGCGCGACTGGCTGCGTGACTGCCTACGGGAACGGCCGGACAACGGACCGACACCCTCTGCCGATCCCGCCCTGACCGTGGACGTGCTCTACGACGTCTTCCAGGGCGCACTCATGCGACGGCTCTCCCAAGAGGCTGCGCCGCACGGGGCGTTCACGGCCGAGGTGGACGCCGCAATCGCGCTCGTGCTGGCCGGATTCGCGAGTGATGCCGGACACCCGTAGAGAACGCAGGTAGGTGCGTGCTCATGGGCGGCGGTTCGGGCGTTCGTCCCAGCGGTAAGTCGTCCATGCCTGACGGATCATGCTACGGGCGGTGATGATGGTGTCGGCGAGGTCGATGAAGGCGTGGGTGCGTTCGACGTGCCACCTCTGACTTGCCTGGATCGGTGCTGTCTCACGCTTGTGCGCGATGCTGCCGTGCAGGCCGCGCTCCCTGTTTGCCGCGATCGACCGGTGATCGACCTGCGACCTCACCGCCGCCGGGGGCTTTGGCGATGGAGCCGTCGATGGCGATCTGGTCCAGGACGAGGCCGACGGTGCGGTCGTAGGATTCCAGCGCGATCTGCTTGAACTTGGCGAAGACGCCGAGTTGGATCCACTCGTCGCGACAGTTGCGGATCGTGGTGGCCGAACAGGTCGCGTCGCGACCACCTGGTAGGAGCAGCCGAATCGCAGGAGTTGCAGCATCTTGTCGAAGACGACCCGGTCGCTGATGCGTGGGTGGTGGCAGCCCAGGGGATGGGTCGGCGCGTAGTTCGATCGCTCAGGCAGCAAGGCGGCGCACTGACCCCAGACCTAACCTCCGGGCAATCCCATTGAAACCTTTCATGAGTCGAGGGTGCACCATGTCCTGGGACCTGTCGCGTCGAAGACTTCTCCAACTCGGTGGTGCCACGTCCGCCTCGGTCGTACTGAGCGGGCCCCGGGCCCTCGCGGCCGACGGCCCGGGCGGCATCGCAGCCCACGGCAAGCCGCCCGCGCCGACCGGGACGCTGGTCGATCTGCTGCCGCAGGCACTCGCGACGAGTGCCGGGCAGCGCCCCCGGTTCAGCTGGCAGGTGCCCGACTTCGGCGCCGGAACCCTCCAGCACGCCTACCAGCTGCAACTGACCGCCACTCCGGGCGACTTCGAGGACGAGCGGCTCGTCTGGGACTCGGGCCAGCGCAGGTCCGCCGACTCCACCGCCGTACCGTACGAAGGGCCGGCCCTTGAGCCCCGTACCGCCTACTGGTGGCGGGTCGCCAGCTGGGGCGAGAAGCGATCGGCCTGGTCGGAGCCCGCCCTGCTCGCCACCTCGGTCGAGGACATGTGGGAGGCGGAGCCGATCTGGGTGCCGTCCGGGCCGGTCATGACGGACGGCACCTTCGCCGCCCGGCTGAGGATCACTGCCGTGGCCGCTGGGGTGTGGTTCCGCACCGCGAGCACCGCCAACAACTACATGTGGCAGCTGCGCGCCGGCAGTCCCGGCATGCTGCGCAAGCATGTCTGCGTGAACGTCACGTACACCGTCCTCAGCGAGGTCCGCCTGCCGTCCGCCATCGCCACCGGGGAGTGGCTCGACCTCGCCGTCACCATGACCGGCCCCACCTTCACCACCAGCGTCAACGGCACCCTGGTCGACACCACCACCGATACCCGTTACGCCTCGGGCAACATCGGCCTGCGCAACGGGCTCACCGAGTCCCAGGCGGCTGGTCGACGACTGCGTCCGCACCGGCGCCGGTACCGACCGGGCCGAGGGTCCCACCGTCTTCAAGGACAACTCCGGTGACGGCTGGTGGGTGTTCATGGACGAGGCCGCCGGACGCGGCTACCTGCCCTTCCGCACCGACAGTCTCGCCGAGCCCGACTGGTCGCTGCCGAGCGACTACCAGCTCCCCTCACGGCCCCGGCACGGAACGGTGCTACCCGTCACCGCCGAGGAGCTGGCTTGGGTGCGTGCCGCGTATCCGAAATCCTGAGCCACACATGACCCTGTGTCCGGCCGCCCGTCACGAGGCGGTCGGACACGGCCAGTTGCACGCAGCGGCGCCACGCAAGCCTTATCCCGAATTGCCGGAGAAATGCCGCGACAGCCCTGAAAGTTTCACATCCCAAGCTTCGAATGCACGTACGACTACCGCCGGTAACATTCTATCTCCCGTAGGGTTTTGAAAATCGGTCAGAGATAGCGCTTGTTTCTGCCGAATCACGTATGCGAAGGTGAGCCTCCCTTGAGACAGTCCCGGCCCTGACCAGGCAAAAGGAACCCTCAAGGTATGAACCAATCACTCAGCCTTTCCGACGGAACGTCAATTCGCATGCCGTCCTGCCATGAAAAGGAAAGGGTTCCGTGCAGGTTTCCCACCCCCCACGCCCGCCGTACCCGCCCCGACCCGGACTGCCCCCCCCCACCGCCCAGTTCGTGGCCGCCAGCACCTTTCATCGGCTGCTGGAGCGGCTCGCGAGCGGCACACCCGCGGTCGCCCTGCGCCCGCAGCTGCTCGTGACAGTGCGCGAGACCGTGCGCGCCTGGGCCGCAAACGACAGGACCTGCGCAGCCATACCAGAACTGCGCAAACCTACTGGCGGCCGTGGTCTGCACACGGCCAAACCGGGGCCACCAGTGCACCGAAAACTCGCCGAACGCGCCTTCGTGGCGTTGTCGGATTCCTCCCAATGCCTTCTGTGGCACACAGAAGTCGAGGCGGAACCCATAGACATACCCGCCGGTCTGCTCGGTATGGAAACCGTTGTCGCGAGAACGGCAGCGAGCCATGCCCGTGAACAATTCCGGAGCGGTCTGGTGCGCGCCCACATGCAATTCGCACCCTCCCCGGAGTGCCGGTTCTACAACCGCCTTATCGACGTTCCCATTCGCCGGGGCGGCACACTGCTCCCAGATGTCCAGCACCACCTGACGCAGTGCCCGCATTGCCGGTCCACCGCCGAGCAACTCGAATACTTCGAAGGCAAGTTGGGGCTTCTGCTGGCCGACGCCGTGCTCGGCTGGGGAGGCCGGCGCTACCTCGCCACACGCCCCGGCCGCAGCACCCCCGAAGCGTGGCAGCCCACAGCGGAGCGCGAGCCGGCAGCTCCGGTCACAGGCGGACGCCACCGCACCACGACCGAGCGAAGACATCGCGCGCTCACCGCCGCAGCCCTGGCCTCTCTCGCACTCCTGGCGGCCGTGCTGGCGGCCCAGAACTCGTCCGACGACAGCGACACGCCCGCGCCGAACACACCGATCTGGGGAGCTCCCGCCAACAGCTCCCCGAGCCCCGGCACCACCGGATGGACCGGCGCCGCGTCCTCCACCTCACCGGGCACCTCCGACACCCGCCCAGGGCAGGCTGCGCAACCTGGCCACCGGACAGTGCCTGGCCGTCGACGGCCAGGCCACGGCCGGCGCGGCTGTCCGGCTGACAGCGTGTTCGTCGGCCGAATCCGAGCGGTGGTCCTACGAGTTCGACGGTCTGCTGCGCAGCGGCGCCGACCCCTCCCTCTGCCTGGCCGCCGACCCTCGGCCCCGGAACGTCCGACTCTCGCTGTGTGACGCGCACACCGGCGAGGTGACGTACATCCTCACGGGCCACGGGGAGCTTCTGCTGCGCCCGCACCAGGGCCTGGCTCTGGCGGCGAACCCGGACGACAAGCCCACCGAGGTGGTCGTCGCCGACCACGACGCATCCAGCAGCCAACGCTGGGCGCTCGAAACCGCGCAAACGGAGGCTGCTCCCAAGTCCCGTACGTAGCCGCACCGTTAGCAACTGTGACGAGGCAGTCGAGGCAGTGGAGCGACGGCAGCAAGCGGATCCCTGCGGTGAATCACCCCGGCGGGGATCCGAACCGTCCATGTACGGCCGGCGACTCCTGTGAAAGTACGCCCGAACTCTCGACAGACCCCGGGTAACCGGCGGTAACTTCAGCCCCGTCCCCACCACAACCGCTTTCTCTCCACAGGAGCCACACCCTCATGCGCAGACTCCTCGCCTGTCTGACGACGGCCGCCGCCGTTGTCGGCGGGCTCACCACGACCGCCCCCTCCGCGGCGGCCGCCGACTCCGGCACCTTCAACGTCCTCACCTACAACGTGGCCGGCCTGCCCGAGGCCATATCCAGCGCGCCGACCCCGCGCGAGTCGGCCACCACGACGATCGGCCAGCGGATCGCGCCGTACGACATCGTCCAGGTGCAGGAGGACTTCAACTACCACGCCTACCTCTACGCCGCCGACACCGCGCACGCCTACCGCACCCCCACCAGCGGCGGCGCCGGCATCGGCAGCGGACTCAACACCCTGTCGAAGATCGCCTACGACGAGGACGACTTCGAGCGGGTGGGCTGGAACACCTGCACCTACGGCTCGGGCGACTGCCTGACACCCAAGGGCTTCACCTTCATGCGTGAGCGCCTCGCCGAGGGTGTCTACGTCGACTTCTACAACCTGCACACCAACGCCGGCACCAACGACGACGACCTCGCCGCACGCAGGGACAACCTCAGCCAGCTCACCGCGTTCATCGCCACCCACTCCGCGGGCAACGCGGTCGTCGTCATGGGCGACACCAACACGCGCTACACCCGCTCCGGCGACACCGTCGCCGAGTTCGCCACGGCCAACGGCCTCACCGACGCCTGGGTCCAGCTGATCCGCGGCGGCAGCGCACCCGCCAAGGGCAGCGACGCACTGGTCTGCGACCAGACGGGGACCACCGTGCCCAACACCTGCGAGGTCGTCGACAAGATCCTCTACCGGGGCAGCAAGCTCGTCTCCCTGAACACGACGTCGTACAACAACGAGCACTCCAAGTTCCTCACCGACGACGGTCTGATGCTCTCCGACCACGACCCGCTCACCGCCGGCTTCAGCTGGACCCGCAACTCCGCCTTCCAGCTCAGCGACCAGTTCGGCGGCCCGCACGGCGACTACTACAACGACATCGACAGCGTGCCCGCGGCCGCCCGCGCCACCACCATCGGCCTGCGCGCCGGCTCCCGGGTCGATCAGCTGAACGTCACCCTCTCCGACGGCACCACGCTCGCCCACGGCGGGACCGGCGGCACCGCGTCCTCCCTCACGCTCGGCAGCGGGGAGTACGTGACGACGGCGTACCTCTGCCAGGGCCAGAAGGACGACCACACGCGGATCTTCTACGCCAAGTTCACGACCAACCTCGGCCGCACGCTCGCCGGCGGCACCACGACCTCCGACTGTGTGACCCGCACCGCGCCGAGCGGCTGGCAGATCGCCGGGTTCCACGGCCGCGCCGGCGACGAGGTCGACAAGGTCGGATTCATCTACACCCAGCGCTGACCCTCCGTCCGCCCCGGGGCACGCCACTCCCGCCCCGGGACACACATGAGACACAAAGGCACGACAGAACGATTGACGGACACATGGCCAACCTCTACGTTCTGATCGATTTCCCGAACCCCGTTCGAAATCCCGGCCTTTGCGGGTGCCCCGCACGCCATCCTGGAGCCCAAGTGAGCAAAAACCCCCACCTGTCCCGCCGCGCTCTGCTCGGCATGACAGCCGCCGTCCCGCTCGCCCTGACCCTCGGCACGGGCACTGCCCACGCCGCCGACTCGGCCTACGCGATGGTCTACTTCACCGAGTCGACCAACCTCGGCGACGGCACCGACTACGGCCTGCACCTCGCCGTCAGCCCCGACGGACTGAACTGGACTCCGCTCAACCAGAACAACCCCCTGGTCACCCCCACCGCCGGCGCCCTCGGCCTGCGCGACCCCTTCCTCATGCGCAAACAGGACGGCACCTTCGTCGTCCTCGCCACCGACCTCAAGGGCACCGACTGGAGCTACAACAGCCAGTACATCCACGTCTGGGACTCAACCGACCTGCGCACCTTCACCGGCTACCGGCGCCTGAAGCTGCACGACATGACCACCCACAGCTGGGCGCCCGAGGCGTTCTGGGACGCCGGCCGCGGCCAGTACGCGGTGATCTACTCCTCGGTGAACTCCAGCGGCCACAACGTGATCATGGTCAACTACACCAGCGACTTCGTCACCGCCTCCGCCCCGCAGGTGTTCTTCGACCCCGGCTACGACGTCATCGACGGCGACATGGCGGTCGGCGTGAACGGCTACAACTACCTCTACTTCAAGAAGGACCAGACACTGGTGAGCGCCAGGTCCACCTCCCTGGACCCGGGCAGCTTCACCGAGTACAGCGCCGGTGTGGCACACGGCGGCACCGAGGCTCCGACGGTGGTCAAGTCCCTCACGTCCGGTAACTGGTGGCTGTGGGGAGACACCTACACGCCCAACGGCGTCTTCTACGCCTGGCAGTCCAGCAGCCTGGCCGCCGGCACCTGGACGGCACTGGACCAGAAGACCTACACCCAGCCGGTCAACTCCAAGCACTGCGGCATCGCGACGATCACCACGGCCGAGTACACCAACCTGCTCGCCAAGTGGGGCGCGCCCACCTGGAACCGGCTCAAGTCCTACAACTACCCGGCCCGTTACATCCGCCACTCCAACTACGCGGGCCGCATCGACGAGTACCCGATCGAGCCGTACAAGGACTCCCTGTGGACCCTGGTCCCCGGGCTCGCCGACAGTTCCGGGGTCTCCTTCCAGTCGGTCAACTACCCCACCCGCTACCTGCGGCACTACAACTACGCGCTCCAACTCGACGTCAACGACGGCACGTCGACGTTCGCGGGCGACGCGACCTTCTACCGCACGGCGGGCCTGGCCGACGCGAGCTGGTCCTCCTTCCGCTCGTACAACAACCCGACCCGCTACATCCGCCACTCCAACTACGTCCTGCGCATCGACCCCGTCTCCACGACCACGGAACGGCAGGACGCGACCTTCCGGGTCGGGTACTGACCATGGAAGGCACCCGCATGCCGAGCGACTCCGCACGTGGCTGGGCCAGACGCGTCACCGTGCGCGTCCTCGCCCTCGCTCTCACCCTGGCCGGCCTGACGGCCCTGACCGGCCACGAGTCGTCGCCGCCGCTGTCCGCCGAGCCGGCCGCCGTCAGCACCAGCCAGATCGGGGTCACCCCGCCACCGATGGGCTGGGCGTCCTGGAACAGCTTCGCCAGCAGCATCGACTCCGATGTCATCAAGGAGCAGACGGACGCTCTCGTCTCCTCCGGCATGGCGGCGGCCGGCTATCAGTACGTCAACGTCGACGACGGCTGGTGGCAGGGCGACCGCAACGCCGACGGCTCCATCGCCGTCGACACGGACCTGTGGCCGGGCGGCATGGAGGCCGTCGCCGACTACATCCACAGCAAGGGCCTGAAGGCCGGTATCTACACCGACGCCGGCAAGAACGGCTGCGGCTACTACTACCCCACCACCCGCCCGGCCGCCCCGAACACCGGCATGGAGGGCCACTACCAGCAGGACCTGGAGACCTTCCAGCGCTGGGGCTTCGACTACGTCAAGATCGACTGGTGCGGCGGCCGGGTGGAGGGCCTCGACCAGGAGACGGCCTACAAGGCGATCGCCGCCGCCAACGAGGCCGCCACCACCGTGACCGGCCGGGGACTGGTGCTGTCCTTCTGCGAGTGGGGCAGCGGGCTGCCGTGGAACTGGGCCACCGGGTACGGCGACCTGTGGCGCACCAGCACCGATGTCATCCTGTGGGGCCAGACCCCGACCACCGGCATGATGCTCACCAACTTCGACCGGGGCCTGCACCCGACCGCCCAGCACACCGGCTACTACAACGACCCCGACATGCTGATGGTCGGCATGAGCGGCCTGACCGCCGCCCAGAACCGGCTCCACATGGGCCTGTGGGCGACTTCCGGCGCACCGCTGCTGGCCGGCAACAACGTCGCCACGATGAGCACCACCACCCGCGGCATCCTCACCAACCCCGAGGTCATCGCCATCGACCAGGACCCACGCGGGCTCCAGGGCGTCAAGGTCGCCGAGGACACCAGGAACCTCCAGGTGTACGGCAAGGTCCTCGCCGGCACGGGCAAGCGCGCGGTGTTGCTGCTCAACCGCTCGTCCTCGTCGGCGTCCATGACCGTGCGCTGGGCCGACCTCGGTCTGACCGGCGCCTCCGCGTCGGTGCGCAACGTGTGGACGGGCGGCAACGCGGGTTCCCACGCCACGAGTTACTCCACCACCGTCCCGGCGGGCGACGCCGTCCTGCTCACCGTCTCCGGCACCGAGGCGTCCGGGTCGACGTACGAGGACACGACCACGGCCACCACACCCACCTTCAGTGCCGTCACGACCGGCGCGGCCGGCACCAAGCTGGTG
Organism: Streptomyces sp. T12; assembly: GCF_028736035.1. Classification (NCBI taxonomy): domain Bacteria; kingdom Bacillati; phylum Actinomycetota; class Actinomycetes; order Kitasatosporales; family Streptomycetaceae; genus Streptomyces; species Streptomyces sp. T12. Next base: position 9,850,689 of record NZ_CP117866.1, on the reverse strand, counting down.
GACATCACCTACGCCAACGGCGGCGGCACCGCCCGCGAGGCGACCGTCCAGGTCAACGGCCAGTACACGTCGGTGGTCGCGTTCCCGCCGACCGGCTCGGCCACGACCTATCGCACGGTGTCCGTACTGGCGCACCTGGGCAAGGGCACCAACACCGTGCGCTTCGCCGCGGTCTCCGGCGGCACCGCGCCCGACATCGACGCCATCCGCGTCCAGGGCATCCCCGGCACCAACGGCGTCGCTCTCGTCGGCGCCGCCTCGAACCGCTGCGCCGGCCTGGAGAAGAGCACCATCGCCGACGGCTCCCAGGCCATCCTGTGGGACTGCTCCGGCGGGCGGAACGAGACGTTCGCCCACACCTCACGCGGCGAGCTCGTCGTCTACGGCAACAAGTGCCTGGACGCCGACAACAACGGCACCACCAACGGCACCAAGGTCATCATCTGGGACTGCAACGACGGCACCAACCAGAAGTGGACCGTCCACTCCGACGGCACGATCACCAACGACCGGTCGGGACTGTGCCTCGACGCCGAGGAAGCGGCGACCGCCAACGGCACCAAGCTGATCCTGTGGACCTGCAACGGGCAGACCAACCAGCAGTGGACCGTGAACTGACCTCCTTCGCGACGGAGGTCGAACCGCCGTCGCCGCTCGGTTCACGACGGCGACGGCATCGAGGCCGGGCGAAGCGCGACCGCTCCGGCTGACGCTCGCATGACCGGACTCGGGCGGAGGTTCGTCCCACGGGATGCACGGCATCCGTCTCAGGAACTCACCGCTCGTGCACCACCCGCCCGTCGAACACGGTGAGATCCACCTCCACTCGGGTCAGGTCATGCGGGTCGAGGCCGAGCAGCGGGCGGTCGAGGACGCAGAGGTCGGCGGCCTTGCCGGGTTCGATCGTGCCTTTCCAGTCGTCGGCGAAGTCCTGCCAGGCCGGGTTGGCCGTGTAGGCGCGCAGGGCGTCGGCGAGCGGCACGCACTGGTCGGGGCCGCTCTGCCGGCCGCTGGCCTTGGATTCGCGCAGCATCATGGAGGCCACGCCCTGGCGCCAGTCGGGCTCGGTGATCGGCGCGTCGGAGCTGGAGCAGACGGTGACGCCGACCTCCATCGCCGAACGCACGGGCCACTGGTAGGCCGAGCGGGCCGGGCCCACGACCTCGTCCATGAGGTCGGCGACGGTCCACTTGATCCCGGGGTTCATGTTGACGCCGTAGCCGCTTGCGGCGAGTGCGGCCAGGCTGTCCGGGCCGATGAAGTCGCCGTGGATGACGTAGTGGCGGGCGTCGGGGCGGGGTGCGGCCTCGTCGGCGGCGATGAAGGCGTCCACGACGGTGTCGATGGCCCGGTCGCCGGTGACGTGCACGCCGAGCTGGAAACCGGCCTCGTGCGCGAGGCGGATCATCTCGCGCAACTCCTCCACCTGGAGCGCGGGGCTCTCACCGTGCACGCACAGCGCGCCGTGGCCGCCGTCCGGGTAGGGCTCGTTCATCCAGGCCGTGCGGTTCGGGGGCACCCCGTCGGCGAAGATCTTGACGCCGATGGCGTTCAGCAGCCGTGGGTCGGCGGACGTCGGGCGGCGCAGTTCGGCCAGACCCTTGCGTACGTCGTCGGCGGAGCCGCCCATCGGTGCGGGCAGCAGCAGCACGCTCACCCGGGCGTCGAGCAGGCCCTCGGCGGCCAGTTCGGCGTAGGCGGTCCAGTTCTCGGTGCTCAGGCCGCCGAACAGGGTTCCGGCGCCGCCGGGGCCGAGGCCGGGCTCGGTGTAGCTGGTGATGCCCCGGGAGTGGAGTTCGCGGATCACGCCCTGGATGGCCTGCCGGCGCTGGGCGGTGGTCGGGGACGGCAGGGCCGTCTGGACGAGCCGCTGGGCGGCCTCGCGCAGGATGCCGGTGGGCTCGCCGTCGGGGTCGAGGTCGATGACGCCTCCGGGCGGCGCGGCGGTGTCCCGGTCGATGCCGCAGGTGCGCAGGGCCGCGGTGTTGGCCCAGACCATGTGGGAGGAGAAGTCGGTGAGGCAGACAGGGTTGTCCGGGGCCACCGCGTCCAGGTCCCGGCGGTGCGGGAATTGCTGCTGGTCCGCGAGGCACTCGGCGACGTAGCCGGGATCCCAGCCGAGTCCGACGATCCACTCTCCCGGCGGGGCGGCACGCACCGCCGCGGCGACGGTCGCGGCGATGCCGGCGATCGAACCCACCGCGGGATGGCCGACGTCCAGGGCGAACGGGGGTTTGGTCATGCCGTAGGCGGCACCGTGCAGGTGCGAGTCGTTGATGCCGGGCAGGACGGTCCGCCCGCCCAGTTCGACGACCCGGGTCGCGGGCCCGGCGAGCGCGCGCATCTCGGCGTCCGTACCGACGGCGACGATGTCCCGGCCTCGGACGGCCACGCCCTGCGCGACGGTGAAGTCACGGTCGACGGTGAGGACCTGGCCTCCGGTCAGGATGAGGGTGGGAGCGGTGTCGGTCACGACAGACCTTTCTGAAGGGTACGGAGGGGGCCGAAGGGCACATGCTCAGCGTCCGGCCCGTGGTGCGAGGTACGCCAGCGCGGCACCTGCCACCAGCGCCACGCCCTGGGTCATCTGCTGCCAGAACGTCGGCACGTTCAGCAGGGTGAGACCGTTCTGCAGCCCGCCGAGGAAGAGCACGCCGAGCAGCACGCCGAGGATCGAGCCCGAACCGCCGGTGAGCGCGACCCCGCCGATCAGGACGGCGGTCAGCACCGCCAGTTCGAACCCGGCGCCGGATGTGCCGGCGACCACGCTGTCCAGCACCGACGCCTTGACGGCCCCGGCCAGTGCGGCGGCCGCACCGGTGACCACGAACAGTGCGAAGGGCATGCGGCGGATGTTGATGCCGGACAGGTGGGCCGCCTCCCGGTTGACGCCGATGGCGAACACGTGCCGGCCGGCCGGGGTGAACGCGAGGAAGAGAGCGCCCACGGCCAGCACGAGCGCCGCGATGACGACCGGCGCGGCGATCCCGGCGATCCTCGCCCCGCCCAGCCATGCGAAGCCCGGTCCGAAGCCGCTCAGCGGGAGCGGGAAGAGCTGCTGCGCGAGTCCGCGTACGGCCGTCAGCATGCCCAGGGTCACGATGAACGGCGACAGTCCGAGGTGACAGCAGAGCACGCCGTTCACGGCGCCGACCGCGGCGCCCGCGGCCAGTGCGCCCAGGACGGCGACAACGGGTGGCTGTCCCGCGCCCGCCAGCTTGCCCGCGACAAGTCCGCCGAGGGCGAGCGTGGAGCCGACCGACAGGTCGAGGTAGCCGCTGATGACGAGGAGCGCCAGCGGGACGGCGACGATGGCCAGGGTGGCGGCGTCGGTGGCGATGCCGCTGAGGTTGGCCGGGGCGAGGAAGCTGCCGGTGGAGAGCTGGAAGACCAGCACCATCGCGGCGAGCACGACGAGCAGGGGGTGGCGTCGTACGGCGGTCAGGCCTCCCGTGGCCAGGTCACGGGGGCGGGACAGGACGGTGTCGGCGGTGGTCATGCTGCTCCTTCGGCGGGCGGGACGGCGGGCCCCGGGGCACTTCCCGCGCCCCGGGCCGGACGGTCCCTCCGGTCCGGGGCGTGGACGGCTGACAACAGGGCCTGCTCGGTGAGGGCGGCTCCGGTCAGCTCTCCGACGACGCGTCCGCCGGCGACGATCAGGCACCGGTCGGCGAGGGCGACGACCTCCTCGGGGTCGCTGGAGGCGAACAGCACGGCCGTGCCGCGTTCCTCGGCCAGCCCCGTCACCACCCGGTAGATCTCGTGCCGGGCGCCGACGTCGACGCCCTGGGTCGGCTCGTCGAGCAGCAGGACCTCGACGTGCCGGGCGGAGTTGATCCAGCGGCCGAGGACCAGCTTCTGCTGATTGCCACCGGAGAACGCGCCGGCCGGCAGCCCCGGACGCGGGGGCCGCAGTCCGACAGCCGCGGCCAGGGAACCGAAGACGCGCCGTTCGTCGCGCAGCGCCCGCACGCCCGAGCGGGCGAGGGGCCGGATCGAGGGCAACAGCACATTGTCCTGAGCGGTCAGTGGCGGGAAGAGGGCCTGGGCCCGCCGGTCCGCGGGCACCAGGGCGATCCCGGCCGCGAGGGCCTGTGCGGGCCGGGCCGGGGCCACGGTGCGTTCCCCGACACGGATCGTGCCGCCGCCCGCCCTGCGCCTGCCGAAGAGGGTCTCCAGCAGGCGGGTACGCCCGGAGCCGATGAGCCCGAACAGCCCGACGCGCTCCCCCTCGCCCACGGTGAGGCTGACGGGACCGAAGCCGGGTCCGTGCAGGCCGTCGACGACCAGGCGGGCCGGGGCGGCGGGGCGCGCGGGATCGGACGCGGGTCGCGCGGGCTTGTCGTGGGGGCGGCCCGCGATGGCCGCGACGAGTTCGCCGCGCGAGAGCCCGGACACGGGCGAGTGGTGGGTGACGCGGCCGTCGCGCAGCACGGTCACCGCGTCCGCGAGCCGCTCCACCTCGGACAGAAGATGGGTGACGTAGACGATGGCCAGCCCCTCGGCGCGCAGGTCCTCGACCCGTTCGGCCAGGGCGTCGCTCTCGGGGCCGGACAGCGCCGCGGTGGGCTCGTCCAGGACCAGCACGGACGCGCTGCGGCTGAGCGCCTTGGCGATCTCCACCAGCTGGCGCTGCCCCATCGGCAGGTCGACCACGCGATCACGCGGGGAGCAGGTGGCGGCCACCCGCTTGAGCAGGGCGCCGGCCGCCTCCTCCTGGGTGCGTGTGTCGACACGGCCGTAGCGCGTCCACTCCTGGCCGAGGAAGATGTTCTCGGCGACCGTGAGCGCGTCGACCACGCTCAGCGTCTGGTAGATGATCGCCGCGCCCGCGGCGATCGACTCGCGCGGGGTCAGCCGGGTGTGTGCCGTTCCGCCGATCTCGATCGTGCCGGAGTCGGGCGGGAAGGCTCCGCCCAGACACTTGATGAGGGTGGACTTGCCGGCGCCGTTGTGGCCGAGCAGGGCGTGCACCTGGCCCGCGGGGACGGTGAGGTCCACGTCGGCCAGGGCCTTGACTCCGCCGAAGGACTTGGTCAGTCGGCGGATGCGGAGGTTGGGGGTCGTCATGACGGTCCCTATGCGTTCTGCGCGAGCAGCTTGTCGATCTCGGCCGTGTCGCCGCTCCGGACCAGCGTGATGGGCACCTCGGCACTGGGATCGGCCTTCCCGGCGGCGACCGCCCGGGGGACGTCGACGATGGCCGCCGCGATGTCCTTCGGCGCGAGCGCGGCCGAGGCCCGGTAGAAGGTGCCCTGCTTGACGGCGAGCAGGGAGGGGGCCGAACCGTCCTGTCCGCCGACGAAGGTCTTCGCGTCGTCGGCGGCGCGGCCCGCCTGCTGGAGGGCTTTGAAGGCGCCGTACGCGGCGGCGTCGGTGATGCCGAGAACGAGGTTGAGGTCGGGGTGCTTGGCGAGGACGGCCTTGGTCTTCGACAGGCCGGTGTCGGGGTCGATGGCCTGCTCCTGTGCCACGACGTCGACGCCGGGCGCGGCCTTGGTGAACGCGTCGATCATGCCCTTGGTGCGTTCGCGGCCCAGTTCGATGGTGCTGTCGGTGAGGAAGGCGATCTTGCCCTTGCCGCCGAGCCGCTCCGCGGCCCACTTCGCCGCCGCCTCGCCCAGCAGGGTTCCGCCCTCGCGGAAGCTGAACTTGATGTCGGCGCTCTGGTTGTCGAGGGAGCCTCCGTAGGTCACCCAGATCAGACCCGCGTCCAGGGCCCGTCGGGCGATCGGCTCGGCGGCCTCGAAGACCATCGGGAAGGACACGATCGCGGGGACCTTCTGCGTGACCCAGGTCCCGAGGTTGGTGGCCTGGGTGTCGGCGCCGGCGTTGTCGCTCGTGGTGAGCAGGGAGATGCCGTGCTTCCGGGCGGCTGCCGTCGACAGCTTGACCAGGGTCGAATAGAGCGGGAGTTGGGTGAAGGGATAGTCCAGGCCGATCTTCGTCAGGGCCTGGCCGGCCGCGGCGGAGGTCTTGGCCGAGGCGGAGGCCTTGTCGGGGGCCGAGCAGCCGGTGGCGGTCAGGGCCGTGGTGGCGAGGGCGCCGGCGGACAGGGTGAGGAACCGTCTGCGGGTGGCCGTCGGGCGCGGGCTGGATGCGGGAGTGGTCATGGCAGGCCCTCCGAGGGGTGTGACCGTGAGCGGCGGGCACCCGGTGGTGCCGAGTGGTGTGCCGAACAGGAAAGACCTGGCGCCGCCGCGCCACCATCCGTAGAAATACCGATCGGGTACGGCGGCTTCACCGGGCGGGGACGATTCGGTTACGGAGCCGTGAAGGCCTTGCCGCAGGGAATCTGCCGCCATATCGTTGGGGTCCAAACGACCTTGTCGAGGTCCCGGGCCCCGGAGGCTCGTATGCTCACCCACCCCCAGATCGCGGCCGCCACCCGGATCGGCATGCTCACCGGCGAACGGGACAGCGCGTCCGCCGGCGCCGAGGCACTGCGCCAGCTCGCCCGCGCCCTCCCCCTCGACGCGGCGACCCTGCTGGCCCTCGATCCGCTCACCGGCACCCACGTCCAGGTCGCGGGCATCGGTTACACCGCCGAGGACTCGCAGGCCCTGGCCGCCGAGTTCGTCGAGACCCCGTGGTACGAGAACGTCGTACGGCAGGCACTGCCACCGTCGATCTCCGAGGACACCGGCACCCGCTTCCGGGACGGTTGGTTCTACGCCGAGCGGGTACGGCCCGCGGGCTTCCGCGACGGAGTGACCGGGGCGCTGCGCCAGTACGGGCGGCTCGTGGGCCTGGTGCATCTGTCCGCCTCGGACGCGAACGCGTACGACACCGACGCCCGGCAACTGCTCGCCTCCGTCCTACCGGCTCTGGCGGCCTTGGCCGACCCGGTGCCGCGGGCCGACGGTCCGGAGGACCTCGCGCGGGAGAGCGCGGCGAGCCTGGTGGCGGACGGCACCGTGATCGACGTACCGGGACGAGAGAGGGTACGGGCCTTGCAGGACCCGCTGTTCCTCGAACTGCTGCGGGCCTTCACCGAGACGGGCGGACGGCGGCTGCGCCTGCTGTGGCCGGCCGAGGGGACCTGGCATCGGGTCGTCCTGCACCGGCACCGGTCGGGGCCGGTCGCACGGGCCGTGCTGGTGGTCGAGACGCCCATCGACCTCCCGCACGGACTGAGCCCGAGGGAGCTGGACGTCCTCACCCGGGCGGCCACGGGACAGACCAACCAGGCCATCGCCCAGGCGCTGTACCTGTCGCCGCGGACCGTGCACACCCACATGGAGCACCTGCTGCGCAAGACCGGTGCCGTCTGCCGGGCGGAAGCCACGGCCCTCGCGGTCCGCGACGGGCTGCTGCGCCCGGCCCCGGAGCAGGTGATCCGCTTCGTGGAACGGTGAGCCGTCCGGGGCCGGGTGTCGCCCTCGCGGGCTCAGGAGGTCAGTGCCTCCACACGGCGCATGACCTCACGGCAGAACGCTCCGACGCCGTCCGGGTCGTCGATGAACTGGTTCGGCTTGATGCAGAAGGTCGTGAAGCCGCTCTCCAGTTGCTCGGGAATCGAGGCGAGGGCCGCTGCGAGGTCGGCCGGTGAGCGGTCGTCGGGAAACACGGCCTGGGTGCCGCCGATCATCTCCAGGTCGGCGATGTCACGGCCGGCCCCGGCCAGCGCGTCCTTGAGGACCTGGAGGTCCTCGGGCGTGGGTCGGCCGAGCGGGTGGAAGCCGTGCCCGTACTCCACGAGCCGCCGCAGCACCGGGCCGTGCAGGCGCTGTCCGCCGAACCACAGCCGGGGGCCGTCGGGCCGGTACGCCTTGGGCTCGAAGTAGACGTCCTGGAAGGGGTAGTCCGGGCCGTCGTGGGACATGGGCGAGGGGCCCCACGCCTTCGCCCAGACCTCCAGATGCTCGTCGAGCAGCCGCCCCCGCCGGCCGAACGGCACGCCGAGGGCCTCGTACTCGTCCCGGCTCCAGCTCACCGTGGGCTGCACCACCAGCCTGCCCTCACTGAGCAGGTCGAGGGTGCCGAGCTCCCGGGCGAGCACCAGCGGGTGCCGCAGCGGGGCCAGGACGGCCGCGGCGGCCAGTCGGATGCGCTCGGTGACCGAGGCGATCGCGGCCAACAGGAGCAGGGAGTTCGGCCAGGGGGTGTACGGGTCCTGGTTTCCCGGCAGGGCGTACTCCCGGGGGTTGCCCATGATCCCGTCGGCTCCCGCGTCGGGCCCGAGAACGATGTGCTCGCTGACCATGACGGCGTCGAAACCGGCGTCCTCCGCCTCGCGGGCCCACCGCACCGCGGTGGGCAGGTCGGCCCGGCCTCCGGTCAGGGTCCAGTTCTCGCTGAGGACGAACAGCATGCGGGGGGGCTTGCGGGGAGTGAGTGTCATGTCCGGTTGCTCTTTCTCTTCGTACAATTTGATCCCGAACGAAATGAAGGAGCCGCCCGTGCCCGGCCAGCGATCCATCACCGAAGCCGAGAAGCTCGCGGACGCGAAGCTCGGAGGATTCCCGATCCGCCGGGAGCAGATGGCCGCCGTGGCGAACATCTACCGGGCGGCCTCCGCGGTCCGGCAGCATCTGGAGAACTCGGTGCTGCGCGGCTCGGACCTGACCTGGACGGCGTTCGTCGTGCTGTGGGTGGTCTGGGTGTGGGGTGAGTCGGAGACCCGTCATGTGGCGGAGGAGGCGGGGATCTCCAAGGGCACGCTGACGGGTGTGGCCCGCACGCTGGAGTCCCGTGGGCTGCTGCGGCGGGCGGGCCATCCGACCGACGGGCGGCTGGTGCTGCTGAGCCTCACCGACGAGGGCGAGGAACTCATGCGCCGGGTGTTCCCGGCGTTCAACGAGGAGGAGGCCTTCGTCACTTCGCGGCTCAGCGACGCCGAGTGCCGCAGCCTGGCCGAAGGACTGCGCCAGGTCGTGATGCAGGTGGAGGAGAACGGCGAGGAACGGCGCCAGGCGCTGCTGGACGGCGCCGAGCCCGCGCCGCGGCGCAGCGGGCGTCGGCCCCGGACCTGACACCGGCCGGCCTCAGGCGGTCTCGCCGGCGGCTGCCCGCACCAGCGCGTCGAACAGCGACTGCTGGACCGGATCCGCGTCGGCCGTGTCCTCCGGATGCCACTGGACGGCCGTGAACCAGCCGCGGGAACCGGGCAGTTCGACGCCTTCCACCGTGCCGTCCGCCGCCGTGGCGGTGACGGTCAGGCCCGTGCCCAGGCGGTCGACGCGCTGGTGGTGGTAGCAGGAGGCGTCCGCCTTCTCGGCCCCGAGGGCCAGGTGCAGTGTGCTGCCGCGCTCGACGCTCACGGGGTGGACGCGGTGCCGGTGGTCCGACTCCGGTCCTCCCATGTCCTGTTCCAGGGTGCCGCCGAGGGCCACGTTGACGGCCTGGAGGCCGCGGCAGATGGCCAGCAGGGGCAGGCCCAGCTCCAGGGCGGCACGGGCGGCGTCGAGATCGAAGGTGTCCTGCAGGTCGTCGACGTCGTAGACGGTGTCGTGGACGTCGGTGACGCCGTAGCGGTGCGGGGCGAGGTCGCCACCGCCGGGCAGGAGCAGACCGTCGAAGCGGGTGAGGCGGGCGGCCGTGTCCGTGTCGGCGGGATGGATGCTCACCGGTTCGCCGCCGGCCCGCCACACGGCCTCGATCAGCATGCGCGCGTTGACCTCGGCGGCGAAGCGCAGGGCGGAGGTCGTCGCGGAGAAGCGGGCCGGGACGGCGATGAGTGGGCGGGTCACAGCTGGATCCAGGTGGTCTTGAGCTCGGTGTACTTCTCCAGGGCGTGCGCGGACTTGTCACGGCCGTTGCCGGACTGCTTCATGCCGCCGAAGGGGACGGTCAGGTCGCCCTCCTCATAGCAGTTGATCCAGACAGTGCCGGCTTTCAGGGCTCGGGAGACCTTGTGGGCGGTGGACAGGTCGGAGGTCCACAGGCCGGCCGCGAGGCCGTACTCGGTGGCGTTCGCCAGCCGCACCGCCTCCTCCAGGTCGTCGAAGGCCAGGACGGACAGCACCGGGCCGAAGATCTCCTCGCGGGCCAGCCGCATGCCGGGATCGACGCGGTCGAAGACGGTCGGCCGCAGATAGCTGCCTCCGGTGTCCGTCAGGGTGCGTTCGCCGCCGGTGCGCAGACGGGCGCCCGCCGCGCGGCCCTCGGCGATGTGGTCGCACACGCGGTCCAGGTGTGCCTGCCGGACCAGCGCGCCCATCTCCGTCACCGGGTCCAGGGGGTCGCCCACCCGGAGTTCCTCGGCGCGGCGCACGACGGCTTCCGTGACGCGCTCGGCGATGGAGGAGTGGACCAGGAGCCGGGAGGGGGCGGTGCACATCTCGCCCTGGTTGAAGAAGATGCCCCATGCCGCGGTGGCCGCGGCCCGGTCCAGGTCGGGGGCGTCGGGGAGGATGATGTTGGGTGACTTTCCGCCCAGTTCCAGCCAGACCCGCTTGAGGTTGGAGTCGGCGGCATAGTGCAGGAAGTGACGGCCGACGGCGGTGGAGCCGGTGAACGCCAGCACGTCGACGTCGGGATGCAGGCCGAGCGCACGGCCGGCGACGGGGCCGTCGCCGGTGACGACGTTCAGGACGCCCGGCGGGAGACCGGCCTCGGTGCCGATACGGCCCAGGAGGAGGGCCGACAGGGGCGAGTACTCCGACGGCTTGAGGACGACGGCGCAGCCGGCCGCCAGGGCGGGGGCCACCTTCCAGCTCGCGAGCGTCAGAGGGAAGTTCCACGGGACGACCGCGCCGACCACGCCCGCCGGTTCACGTGTGATCAGGGCGAGGGCGTCGGTGACGGTGTGGGGGGACTCGTCGGTGAGTTTGTCCGCGAGCTGGCCGTAGAAGCGGAAGGTGTTGACCGCGGCGCGCACTTCGACGGCGTACGCGTCGGCGATGGGTTTGCCCATCTCCAAGGTGATGACGAGGGCGAGTTTCTCCCTTTCCTCTTCCAGGAGTTCGGCCATCCGCAGCAGGATGCGGCCGCGGTCGGCCGGGGCGAGGCCGGGCCAGGGGCCGGAGTCGAAGGCACGGCGGGCGGCCGCGACCGCGAGGTCGACCTCGTCCCCGGTCGCGTCAGAGACGTGAATGAGGGTCTGGCCGTCCCGGGGAGAGACGACGGGGAAGGTGGCGCCGCCGCCGGGCTCGTCGGTGCCGTCGATGTGGTGGTGGGCGGGCAGGCCGAGCGCCCTGGCGCGGCGCAGGAGTTCGTCGTGGGTGGCGTCCAGCATGGGTTTCCTCGTTCCGGGGCCCGGCTCCGGGTGGAAGCCGGGCCGGGTGCGGGCGGGTCAGCGGGTGCGGGCCAGGCGGGCGGTTCCGGCGCCCAGCAGCAGCACGGCCGGGACGGCCAGGACGAGCCAGGTGGCCGTGGCGGTGTCGCCGCCGATGAGGGTCGTGAAGTTGGCGAGGACGACCCAGATCACGCCCGCAATGCCGAGGGCACCGAGGGCGGGGGCGATCAGGGTGTGCCACAGCCGGGTGTCGAGCCGCTCGCGGCGGAAGAAGGCGATCACGGAGACCGAGGTCAGGAAGTACAGCAGCATGCAGGCCAGGACGCCGACGCCGCTGAACCAGGAGAACAGGGTCAGGACGGGGTCCTTGCCCGCCAGGGCGAACGGCGTGACCAGCAGGACCGCGATCGCGCTCTGCACGAGGCCGGCCGTCCGGGGCGACCGGCGTCGGTTGAGGGTGCGCAGGCGGCCCGGGAGCAGGCCCTCGCGGCTGAGGGAGAACAGGTAGCGGTTGGCCGAGTTGTGGAAGGCGAGGATGCCTGCGAAGAGGGAGGTGGCCAGCAGGATCGGCAGGATGTCGTTGACCCAGCCCCCGAACTGATCGGCGATCGGCGCGAAGACGAACAGCGTGGAGTCGCCGCTCTCCAGCGCCTGGCCCGCGGCCGCGGTGGCCTTCGAGGGCCCGTACGCGGAGATCAGCATCCAGGAGACGAAGGCGAAGAAGCCGGTGACCACGGCCACTGACAGGTAGGTCGCCCGGGGCACGGTCTTGTGGGGCTCGCGGGCCTCCTCGCCGTAGATGGCGGTGGCCTCGAAGCCGAACATCGACGCGACGGCGAACATCAGGGCCACGCCTGGCGCGCCGTCCAGCACGGCGCCCGGCGAGAAGGTCTCGGTGACGGCGAGGCCCTCGGGCCCACCGCCCTTCACCAGGGTGACCAGGGCGAAGACAAGCAGGATGCTGAACTCGGCCAGCACGAACACGGCGAGCACCTTGGCGCCGATCTCGATGCCGGCGGCACCCAGTACCTGGACGACGACCATGGTGGCCAGCGCCCAGATCCACCAGACGATGTGGACACCGGAGTAATGCTCGACCAGACCGCTGACGGTGGCCCCGTACAGCCCGTACATCGCGGCCTGGACCGTGCAGTAGGCGAACAGGGCCACGGCCGCGCTGGCGCTGCCGGTGGTCCGGCCGAGGCCCTTGCCGATGTACGTGTAGAAGGCGCCCGCGTTCACCACGTGCCGTCCCATGGCGACGAAGCCCACCGAGAACAGCAGGATCACCGCGCCGGCGACGGCGTAGGCGGCCGGGACTCCGGGGCCGTTGCCCACCGCGACGGCGATGGGGACGGCGCCCGCGATGCCGGTCAGCGGTGCCTGGGCGGACAGGACGAAGAAGAGGATGCCGAGGACACCCAGGGCGTTGCGTTTGAGAGTCGCAGTGGGGCGGGTGCCCTCTGCTGTCTGCGAAGAGGTGTCGACTGTCTGACTGTCCACTCGGATCACCTGCTGAGGGAAAGGGGAGAGATTTCGTTTTGAGCCAAACGAGTTGCCTCATCGTGGGCCGGAACTATCCATCTGGCAAGGGGCTGGGCTGAAGAATTCACGCCGGGGAAACCGACGCACGTACGGCACCGCGGGCAGCGAAAACCCCCGCCGCGGGCGCGACGGGGGCCGGGTCGGGCAGGCTCAGTCGCGGTTCCCCGGCTGCGTCCCGCCCAGCGTGCGCAGCACGGAGCGCAGTTCGGCGAGGGCCGCCTCGGTGTCCGCGCGGTCTCCTACACCGGTCAGCTGGTGCAGTACGAGGCCGTCCAGCGCGGCGAACACCAGCCGGTTGAGGGCCGGGGAGGCTCCCTCGGGGAGGATGCGGTCCAGTTCGCGCCGGGAGGCGCCGAAGTACTCGTCGTACAGTTCACGCACCTGCGGCAGCAGCTCCGGGCTGCGGCGGGCCTCCAGCAGCAGCTCGTACTGGTACGCCTGGAGATCGGCGTCGTCCTCCACCATGGCGGTCAGCCCGCCGACGAAGTCCTCGGGCCGGCCGGTGCCGGGCTCCAGCAGGCTGCTGCTCAGGCTGGTGCGCACGGCGTAGGCGAGGGACTCCTCGATCAGCGCGTCGCGGGAGCCGAAGTGGTGGACGACGAGACCGTGGGTGACACCGGCCTCCTCGGCGACCGCGCGGTAGGTCAGGTGGCGCAGCCCGCGCCGCCCCACGACCCGGACCGCGGCCTTGAGCAGGGCCTCGCGCCCCTCCCCGTACCCCAGCCGCTTGCGTGCGTGGGCTCCGGGTTCCTGCGAGGTCGCGGCGGGCTCGGTCATGGTCGCGACCCTACCCGCCGGGTACCGCCGCGGGTCTCGGCGCCTACCGTCGGGGAGCACGGATGCCGCGGAACTCCCAGTCGCCGCCGAGCGCGGTGGACAGCACCTCCTCGGACTCGGTGGGCTGGGCGCCGACATCGGTGCGGATCGGGGTGGGGCCGGTGACGATGTGGTTGGTCAGGCGGCCCAGTCCCTCGACCTCGACCTCGACGACGTCGCCGGGCCGGACGGGACGGGAGTTGGCGGGGGTGCCCGACAGCAGCACGTCGCCGGGGTGGAGGGTGATGGTGCGGGCGATGTCGGCGACGAGGTAGTGCATGTCCCACTTCATCTCGTCGGTCGAACCGTCCTGCACCACCTGGCCGTTGACGTAGGTGCGCAGGTACTTGCCGCGGAAGTCCCAGTCGGTGACGAGTCCCGGACCCAGCGGGCAGAGCGTGTCCGAGCCCTTGACGCGGAGCATGGAGCCGGCGTCGGTGTCACGGAAGTCGTGCAGGCCGTAGTCGTTGGCGACGGTGTAGCCGGCGATGTACTCCCCCGCCTGTGCCGGGGAGATGTTCCTCGCGGTCCTGCCGATGACGATGGCGACCTCGCCCTCGTAGTTGAGCCATTTGCAGCCCTCGGGACGGACAACGGCGCCCTGGTGGGAGTTGAGGGACGAGGTCGGCTTGTGGAAGTACGTGGGTGTGTCGGGCAGGTCGATCCGGAACTCGTCGACCCGGCTCTGGTGGTTCAGGTGGACGGCGATCACCTTGGACGGGACGACCGGAGGCAGGTGGTGCGCCTCGTCGGTCTTGACGCGGCGGCCGTCTCCGGCGAGGAGTTCGTCCCCGTCGACGGTGACCTGGACGGCTGCGCCGTCGAGGAGGATGCGGCGGTATTCGGGCATGGCGGGGCTCCAGAGGTATGGCTAGACGCTGCTGTGCGGGGTGCGCGGGGCGGGCAGGCCGGTGCCGGTCCAGCCGTCGGCCGGACGGTCGAACCACAGGTGGACCTGGCCGGTGCCGATCGAGTTCTCGTACTCCCCGTACTGGCGGGCCCTGGCCACGCAGGCCTGCTCGCCGAGGGCGCCGGCCATCATCAGGTAGTGGAAGAACCTCGCCTCGGGCTTGTGCTTCCAGAACTCGTCCATGGTGTCGAGGACCTTGTCGTGACGGCCCTCCTTGAACCAGGCGATCCGCTCGTGATCGGCCTCGCGGGCCTCGGGGGTGAAGATGTGCACCGGGTCGCTGGCCTCGTGGTCGCGCAGCTCGCGCAGGGGCCAGAAGGTGTGGGAGAGGGCGCCGGAGGCGATCAGCAGGACGCGGCGGCCCGGGGTGGCGGCGATGCCGTCGGCGAGCGCCCGGCCGAGCCGGAGGTGGTCCTCCATGTCGCCGGTCTGGCAGACCCCGATGGTCACCCACCGCTTGTCCGCCAGCCCCTCCCCCAGGAACTTCCAGAGGTTGATGGTGGCGTAGTAGATCGGCAGGTGGTCGTCGTCGATCGCGGTGATCCAGGTGCCGTGCCGGTCGGCGAACCTCTCGATGTTCCGGGCGAGTTCGGGGTCGCCGGGGAAGTCGTACGGCATCCGGCACATCCCGCGCGGCAGTTCCTCGGAGGTGAACAGTCCCGCCCGGCGCTGCTGGGCGGTGACGACGAACTCGACCGTCGTCGCCCAGTGCGAGTCGAGGACGACGACGGTGTCGTAGTCGTCGCGCTCGAAGACGTCCCTGCGCAGCTGTTCCAGGCCGGTGACGAGGGTGATCTCCTTGCCCTCGTTCAGCTCCAGGCGCTCCTGCCGCGGGAGGACGATGGTGGGGACGTGGGCGAGGAGGCCCGCCCCGACGATCTCACCCATGGTTGCTCCATCCGCTCGGCGCGGTCACGGTGTTCTTGACGTCGCAGTAGAAGTCGAAGCTCCAGGTGCCGCCCTCGCGGCCGACGCCGGAGTGGCGGGAGCCGCCGAAGGGTGCCCGGAGGTCGCGTACGAAGAAGCAGTTGACCCAGACCGTGCCGGCGACCAGCTGTGCGGTGACGCGTTCGGCGCGCCCGGGGTCCCCGGTGGCGAGGGTGGCGGCCAGGCCGAAGCGGGTGTCGTTGGCGAGGCGGACGGCTTCCTCCTCGGTGGTGAAGGTCTGGAGGGTCAGGACCGGACCGAAGACCTCCTCCTGGACGATCTCGCTGTCCTGGGCGACGTCGGTGAGCAGCGTCGGCGCGTAGTACAGGCCGTCCTTGCGATGCCCGCCGATGACAGCCCGCGCCCCGCCCGCGATGGCACGCTGCACGAAGCCGTCGATCTTCTCCAGTTGCCGGGTGTGGATGGTGGGCCCGATGTCGGTGGCCTCGTCGCGTGGGTCGCCCTGCTTCAGCGCCGTGGCCTTCGCCACGAACCGCTGGGTGAACTCCTTCGCCACCGGCTCCTCGACCAGCAGGCGCGTCGCGGCCAGGCACACCTGCCCGGCGTTGTCGTACTGCTCCACGGCGAGGTCGACGGCGAGGTCGAGGTCGGCGTCGGCGAACACCAACAGCGGTGACTTGCCGCCGAGTTCGAGGCTCAGGGGCGTGAGATTCGCGGCCGCCGAGGCGGCGATCCGCTGTGCCGTCGGCACCGAGCCGGTGAAGCTGATGCGCCGCACGTCCGGATGCGAGGTGAGGGGGTCGCCGACCTCGGAGCCGTAGCCCTGCACGACGTTCAGCACCCCGGCCGGCAGCCCGGCCTCGGCCGCGATGTCCGCGAGCAGGGACGCGGTCAGCGGGGACCACTCGGCAGGCTTGAGGACGACGGTGTCGCCGGCGGCGAGGGCGGGGGCGACCTTCCAGGTGGCCAGCATCAGGGGCGCGTTCCACGGCGTGATGAGCACGCAGGGCCCGGCCGGGTCCCACGAGACGTGATTGCCGTGCCCGCGCGTCTCGAAGTCCTCGTGCTCCAGCTTCAGCAACCAGTCGGCGAAGAAGCGGAAGTTGTGCGCGACCCGGGGCATGACACCGCGCCGATGCGAACGCAGCAGCGCCCCGTTGTCGGTGGTCTCCACAATGGCGAACTCTTCGATCCGCTTCTCGACCCCGTCGGCGATGGCGTGCAGGAGGCGGGCGCGTTCGGCTCGGGAGGTGGCGGCCCAGGCGGGGAAGGCGGCCTTGGCGGCGGCGACGGCGGCGGCGGCCTCCGTGACGGTGCCCCGGGCGATCTCACCGATCGCGCGGCCGTCGATCGGTGAGACGTCGGTGAACGTCTCGGTGGAGGCGACGCGTTCGCCGCCGATCCAGTGCCGGGTGTCGATGGCGACCCCGGCCACCGTGAGGGTGTGCTCGGTCATGTCCGGTCTCCAAGTCCTGTGCGATGTGAGGGGGTTACTCGGCTCCGGACGTACCGGACTCCAGCAGCCGGCCGCCGTCCCACACCACGCCGACCTGGCGGTAGTACGCGGCGATGGGTTCCCGGATCTCCAGCCGGGCCAGCTCCTCGGTGGGCGCCTCGAACAGCTCCAACTCCGCTTCGCCCACCCACGGTCGGCCGCCCTCGAAGGACGCGGCCCCGGACTCGATCAGCTCGTCCAGCGCGAGCCCCTTGCCGTTCTCGATCGACGGCAGCCACCGGTGGTGCGCCATGGGGTGCGCGTTGACGAACCCGTTCGTCTCCGACGGCTCCCGCAGCGTGACCACCGCCTGGGCGAGACGCCGGTCCGCGGCGGCGAGCGTCGCGCCGAATCGCGCCCCCGCCTCGATGCGCGGCGCGGGGCCGTAGGGATGGGGCCGCGTCTGGTGGATGGATCCGAGCTTCTTCGGATAGCCCTGGTGCAGACCGCGCGCGATGGCGAAGTCCTTGTCGACCCAGATGTACACGCACCGCGTGTAGGTCTGCCCCCGGTACTTGCAGCGGACGACCGCGAACGCCTCCTTGTACTGGGAGAGCACAGGGTCGAGCAGCTCGTCACCGGCCCCGGCGCACGACTGCCAGTCGGCCCAGATCAGGGCGACCGCACCCGGATCCTCGTCGGCCGGCTCCAGTGGCTCGGGCAGCAGTTCACGCACCCGTGCCGGGTCGGTCCGGTACTCGACGGTGAGCAGGTCACCGGAGTAGCGCCACGGCGGCGAGGGAATCAGAGACGAGGCACCGCTCGCCGTCTTGGGGAAGAGGTAACCACGGACTGAGGACATGACGGAGGTTCCTTACGCGGTGAGGGCGGGCTGCTTCAGCAGCTGGGCGCGGTAGCGGGCGGCGCCCATCGCGGCGGCCTGGCCGCCGAGCGCGACGACACCGACCAGTAGGCCGCCGGTGTGGTAGCCGACCAGGACGTCTCCCGACGGGTCGCCGTCGAGCACTCGGACGTCGTCGAGGCCGAGCGCCGGCGCTCCGAAGGACTGCAACCGGAAGTCGTGCTGGTCGCTCCAGAAGGTGGGCAGGGGCGCGAAGGGCGCCGGGTCGGTCTCGGCACCGGCGAGATGGGCGGCGAGGGTCTTCGCCGCGTGCTTGGCGGTATCGGTCGGGATCGACCAGTGTTCGACCCGGCGGGGCACGGCGTCGTAGCGGGCGTTGGGGAAGCGGGCGACATCGCCGACGGCGACCACCTCCGGCCTACCGCCGACCCGCAACCGCCCGCAGGTGAGCACTCCGTCGGACAGGTCGAGGTCGTTGCCCGCCAGCCACTCGACGTTGGCGACCGAGCCGACCGACTCGACCACCACATCGGCGGGCAGCACGCCGCCGTCACCCAGGACGACCCCGGTGACCCGGTCCTCGCCCTCGAATCCGGCGACCGAGGTGCCGAGCCGGAAGCGCACCCCGCGCTCCTCGTGCCGTCGCAGCAACGCCCGGCCGAGCAGTTCGCCGAGCGGTCCGGCCATGGGCAGGGGCAGCGGATCGACGACGGTCACCTCACGCACGCCCAGCCCTACGGCCGTGGCGGCGACTTCGCAGCCGATGAACCCGGCACCCACCACGACCACGCGCGCGTCGGGACGGGTGAGCTCGTCCCGCAGTCCCTGGGCGTCGGCGAGGGAGCGGACCGTGTGACGGCCGGTGAGCGGGCCGGGGCAGCGCAGACGCCGGGGGCGCATGCCGGTGGCGACGACGAGACCGTCGTACGACAGCGTCGAGCCGTCGTCGAGTGTGACGGTCCGCTCGGCGAGCCGGGCGGAGACGACCTTCGTGCCGAGCCGCCATTCCACGTCGGCGGCGGCCGCCCTCGGGGTGAAGGCGAGCGACTCGAAGGGAGCCTTGCCGGCCAGGACCTCCTTGGACAGGGGAGGCCTGTTGTAGGGCATGTGGGGCTCGTCGCCGACGACGGTGACGGCCCCGGTCCAACCCGCCGCACGCAGTTGCTCGGCGGCCCGCAGCCCGCCCATCGAGCCGCCCGCGACGACGATCGTTGCGGTCATGGGGCTCAGCCCTCGATCCGGATGGCCTGCAACGGACACACGTCGGCGGCCTCCTCGACCTCGTCGCGCAGTGCGTCGTCGGGGTCGGAGACGTAGAGCAGGTGCCCGGTGTCGTCCATGGAGAAGACGTCCGGGGCCGCGAAGACGCACTGGCCGTGGTCCTGGCACTTGTTCATGTCGACGACGACCTTCATGGCCGGTCCTCCTGAAGGTGCGGGAACGAAGGGGGAGGCAAAGGGGTGCGGTGATCACAGGGGAGACCGCACCCCGAACTCGTTTGGCTTCAAACAAGATAGGTAGACCCCACCCTCTGGTCAATACCTATCCGGATGGATAAATTCTTGGCCTCACCCCCTTGCGGGAGAGTCACCCTCTCCATACCGTTTGGCTTCAAATGACTGCCGGACCGACGGTCCGGAAGATGTCCCCACAGCCGCCCGAGGAGACAACGGTGAGCGCTCAAGACCTGTCAGAAGTCCGCCGCCACATGGAGCGGCTCACCGCCGACGGCATCGACGTGGTGCGGGTGACGTATCCCGACCTGATCGGCACGGACCGGGCCCGGGACGTGCTGGTCGAGGCGCTGCCCCGGGCCGTGGAACACGGCCTCGCCTTCTGCCGTGCCGTCTACCACACCAGTCCCCAGGGTGACGTGGTCCCGGTCGGCGGCGGCCTCGACGCCGGCCTGCCGGACATCTGCGTACGGCCGGACCTGTCCACCCTGACCAGGCTCCCCTGGGAGCCCGGCGTCGCCGCCTGTCTCGCCGACGTCGTCGACCCGGCCACCGGGGTTCCGGCCCCCGAGTCACCGCGCGATCTGCTGCGCTCGGTCCTCGGCCGGTGCGAGGAGAACGGACTGAGCCCGATCGTCGGACCCGAGCTGGAGTACTTCCTGTGCGACCCGGATCCGGCGGGCGGCTGGCAGCGCTACGGCGCCGACCCCGGCGTCGTCTACACGGCCGGCCTGCGCGCCGACCCCGACAACCACCTGCTGCGCACCCTTCGGCACGTCCACGGCCTGGGCCTCGGCGTGGTGAGCGGGAACCACGAGTTCGACGGCGGACAGTTCGAGATCAACCTGCTCCACTCCGAAGCCCTCTCGGCCGCCGACCGGGCGTTCCGCTTCAAGGCCGCGATCAAGGAGCTGGCCCGGCGTGAGGGCAGGCTCGCCACCTTCATGGCGAAACCCTTCAACGACGCCGGCGGCTCCGGCTTCCACCTGCACCTCTCCTGCACCGGCCCCGACGGCCGCAACACCTTCGACGACCCCAACGGCACCCACGGCCTGTCGGCCACCGCCCGGCACGCGATCGCGGGCGTACTGGCCCACGCACCCGCCCTGGCGGCACTGCTCAACCCGACGGTGAACTCCTACAAGCGCTTCGGCCCCGACACGCTCGCCCCCTGGCTGATCGACTGGGGCCTGGACAACCGGAGCACGATGGTCCGCGTCCCGCCCGAGCGGGGCTCCGGCGCCCGGCTGGAACTGCGCCTCGGGGACGCGAGCGCCAACCCCTACCTGGCCGTCGCCGCCACCGCCGCCGCCGCGCTCCTGGGCGTCCTCGCCGGAGAGGAACCCCCCGCCCCTCTGGAGGGCTACGGCTACGACCCCGCCAAGGCGGCCGTGCTGCCGATGGACCTGCCCACCGCGCTCGACGCCCTGGAGGCCGACACCGACCTGGCCGGGCTGCTCGGGAAGGACTTCACCACCTCCTACCTCACCTACAAGCGCAACGAGGTCGAACGCTTCCAACGGCACGTCACCGACTGGGAGTTCAACGAGTACGCCTACCACCTGTGACGCCGAGGAGCCCGACCATGACCACCCCGACCCACCTCTCCGCCGCCGATGTGCGCGAGCCGCTGCCGCTGGCGCAGGTCGATCTCGCCGACCTGGACAACTTCACCGACGGGATCACCCCCTGGCGGATGTTCCACACGCTGCGCCACGAGGACCCGGTGCACTGGCAGCCCGAGCAGGCCCCCAACTCCGGCTTCTGGGCGGTGACCCGGCACGCGGACATCGCACGTGTCGACCGGGACGCCGAGACTTTCACCTCCACCAAGTTCGTGAACCTGGAAGAGGTGGACGAGGACCAGATCCGCAAACGCGCCTCGATCCTGGAGCTGGACGGCGTCCGCCACCGAGCCCTGCGCAGCGTCATCCAGCGCCAGTTCGGCGCCGGGGTCATCAACAGCTACACCGACTTCCTGCGCGGCCTGACCGCCAGGACCCTGGACGCGGCCCTGGCGAAGGGCACGTTCGACTTCGTCAAGGAGGTCTCCGCGGACTTCCCCATCAACGTGCTGGCCCGGCTCCTCGACGTACCGCCCGAGGACAACCAACAGCTCATCGACTGGGGCAACCGGATCATCGGCAACACCGACCCCGACTACGCCGACGTGCTCCTGCACAGCGCCGAGAGCGAGAAGTACCGCGATCTGCCCTTCCGCTCCCCCGCCTCGCTGGAGGTCTTCGAGTACGGCCGGGAGCTGGCCCGGCAGCGGCGCGGCGGCGACGGCACCGACCTGGTGTCCAAGCTCGTCAACACCACCCCCCGCGACGGCATCCCGCTGTCCGCGCAGGACTTCGACAACTACTTCCTGCTCCTGGTGGTGGCCGGCAACGAGACCACCCGGCACACCATCTCCCACTCCATGCTGGCCCTCCTCCAGCACCCCGAGCAACTGGCCCGCCTCAAGGACGACCCCTCTCTGATCCCCACGGCGGTCGAGGAGTTCCTGCGCTGGGCCTCCCCCGTCTACCACTTCCGCCGCACCGCGACCCAGGACGTCGAACTCGGGGGCAAGCGGATCAAGGAGGGCGACAAGGTCGTCATGTGGTATGCCTCCGGCAACCGCGACGAGGAGGTCTTCGGCAACCCGTACGACTTCGACGTGGCCCGCCGGAGCAACGACCACGTCACCTTCGGCAAGGGCAGCCCCCACCTGTGCCTGGGCAACCTGCTCGCTCGCACCGAGATCCGCATCATGTTCGAGGAACTGATCCCGCGGATCGCCGACATCCGCCTGGCCGGCGACGTGCCGCGCGTCCGCTCGAACTTCGTCAACGGCATCAAGAAGCTGCCGGTCGAGGTCACGCTCGCCTGACGGCACGCTCGAGCCACCGGCCGGGCCGACGACGGTCCTGGGCCGGGTACCCCGGCACACCGTGCGGGTATCCGGCCGACACCCCTCGCCGCCGGGTCCTCCCGGGCCCCGGAATCCATGCGCCACAGGTCGATGATGCGCCGGGCCCCCTCGTCCGCATCCTGCCGGAAGGCCTGCTGCCACACCTCCGGCGGCGTCAGCGTGTCGTCGCCCGGAGGCTGCCGTCGACGCGAGGGGCATCTCGCCGTAGTGCGGCGGCCAGGCCGCGATCAGCGACCCAGCCGTCGTTCGGCACGAACGCGCTCCACACCACCAGCCGCCGCATCCGGGCCGCGTGCTTCGGCACCGCGCTGGTCAGGAGGTAGCCGCCCCCGCCGCGGTCGACCAGGGGAACGTCCGACAGCCCGGCCCTCTGGCACTGCGCTGGAAGTGCCGCGCTGTGCCGTCCGTCGGCTGCGGCACCGTCACGGCCAATCGCGACGCTGGTCGCCGTGATCTGGCGCCTGATCCTGGCCCGCAGCGAGCAGGGCATGGTCAACTCCCTGCTGAACGCCGTGAGTTTCGGCAACTGGGGCGCCTTCAGATCCCCGGTGAGCTGTACGAGGCCGCCGAGCTGGACCGCGCGAACCGCCGGCAGCAGTTCCGGCATGTCACCCTGCCCGGCATCCGCGGCACGCCGGTCTTCGTCGCGCTGCTGACATCAGTGATGTCCTTCCGGATCTTCGACCAGGTGCACATCCTCATCCACGACGGAGGCCTGGCCGAGGACGCCACCCGCACGGTGATGTACCAGGCCGTCACCACCGCCTTCGACCAGAACAACATCGGTCAGGCGTCCGCGATCACCGTCGCCTTCTTCCTGATCGTCTTCTTCCTGATCGTCTTCTTCCTGATCGTCTTCTTCCTGATCGTCCTCGTCCTGACGATCGTCCAGCGCCACGTCGTCCGGCCCGAGAACGAGGACTGACATCCATGGCCATGACCCGCACCCCCGTCCGCCGCGTCCTCGACTACACCGTCCTGAGCGTCCTGGCGTTCGTCTTCGTCCTGCCCGTCCTCCATCTCTTCCTGGGCAGCCTCAAGCCGTCCGACGAGGTCCTGAACGGACTGTCCGGTTTTCTGCCCACCCGTCTGCCGTTCGACAACTACTCCGCCGTGCTCGACAGTCTGAACTCCGACAGCACCGGCTGCTTCTGGCAGTTCATGGGCGTCTCGGTGCTGCTGGCGTTCGTGGTGGTGACGGGCGGACTGTTCGTCAACTCGATGGCGGCTTACGGCCTGTCGCGGCTGAAGTGGCGCGGCCGGGAAGCCGTCTTCACCCTCGTCCTGCTGCTGATGCTGATCCCGTTCGAGTCGGTGGCCGTCCCGCTCTTCCACATGTTCAACGGCCGGCGCAACACGTTCTTCCGGAGGATCCCGGAGAGCATCGAGGAAGCCGCCCGGCTGGACGGCGCCAGACCCTGGCGCACCTTCTTCGCGATCATCGTCCCGATGTCGAAGCCGGTGTTCGCCTCGGTCGCGATCCTCACCTTCCTCATCCAGTGGGGCTCCTTCCTGTGGCCGGTCCTGATGGTGTCCGACCCCTCGGTGCGCCCCCTCCCCCTGGAGATCAGCGTCTTTCAGGGCCAGCAGCCCCCCCGACCGGGGCCAGATCCTCGCCTTCGGCGTCCTGCTCGTCCTGCCCGTCCTGATGGTCTTCGCCTTCTTCCAGCGCTGGCTCGTCCAAGGCGTGGCCAGCTCCGCCGTCCAGGGCTGAGAGCAGGGGGAGCCGGCCCTCGCCCCTCGCCGCCTACGCCGGCTTTGCCGGGACGGCGGCCTTGTCGTGACGCGCGCCCGTTTCGGCGGCTGAAGCCGCGCTGAGAGCAACCTGTCAATGAGCACAGCATATTTCCCGCATACGGGGTGACCGCCGCCCAATCGGGACAGGCGCGGAGGCCCGCGCGTTGAGCTGTCAACAATATTGCTGATAGTTCTCTCATCCAGCGCGCGCGTGTTCTGGACGCCGCCGCCCGCAGAGTCGGCGCAACGTCCCCCCACCCTTGTCTTCAGGGAGTGTTCATGAGCAAGCAGAGAACAAGTCGGGCCCGTAACCGACGGACTTGGCGAGTCATAGCCGGCGTGGCCGCCGGTGCGGTCCTCGTCGGGGGCGGGTTCGTGGCGGCCAACGCCGCGACGACCACCGGCGACGCACAGAAGTCGGCTACGGGTGTGCACTACCCGGTCAACAAGAAGGCCAACGGCGTCGCGGCCGTGGTCAGCGCGGCCAACACGTTCTTGAACACGCTGGACTCCGACCAGCAGGCGGAGACACTGCTGGACTTCAGCCAGGAGAACGCGACCGCCTGGTCGAACCTGCCGTGCGGCGGGTCCTGCCGGCCCGGCATCCAGACCGGCTCGCTGAGCGAGGTGCAGCTGGCCGCCCTGAAGAACGTGCTGAAGGTGGCCCTGGGGACCGGCAAGGACACCGGCTACGAGCACGTCCTGCAGACCCTCCTGGCCGACGACCAGCTGGCCGCGGCGGAGAGCTCCGGCTCCGGGCCTGCCGCGCCGACGGCCAGCGCATCGAGCGACGCCTCGGCGGACCCGAGCACCACGCCCAGTGACGCCCCGACGGGAGCCCCGCCGTCCGGCGGCACAGGCGGCGGCGCGGGCGGCGGGTACGGCAGCGACATCTACTTCCTGGCGTTCCTGGGCACCCCGTCGGTCGACGGCACCTGGCAGCTGCACTTCGGCGGCCACCACCTCGCCGTGAACATCACCTACAAGGACGGCAAGGTCTCCGGCGCAAGCCCGTTCTTCACCGGCGTGGAGCCCACCAGCTGGACCGCGGACGACGGCACCACCTACGCGCCGCTGGCGAACTTCCGCGACGGCCTGCTGAAGCTGACCAGCAGCCTGAGCACCGAGCAGCTGGCCACCGCCAAGCTGTCCGAGTCGTTCAGCGACGTGCTGCTCGGCCCGGGCGAGGACGGCCAGTTCCCGGAGACCAAGGAGGGCATCAGGGCCAGCGAGCTGTCGCCCAAGCAGCAGAAGCTGGTCCTGGCGGCGATCCACCCCTGGGTCGCGGGCGTGGACGACGCCACCGCGAAGAAGCTCATGAAGACGTACGCGCGTGAGCTGAACCAGACCTACGTCGGATACTCCGGCGGTACGGGCCTGGACACCCAGGGCGACTACGTCCGCATCGACGGCCCGAGCGTGTGGATCGAGTTCGTCTGCCAGAACGGCTTCGTCTACCGGGACAAGGTCCACTACCACACCGTGTACCGGGACCACACCCGCGACTACGGCAGCGAGTTCTCCTTCTCATGACCGGACCGCGAAACTGGCTGACCACAGCACTGCGTCTGGTGGCCGGGATCGCGATCGCGGTACCGGCGGCGCTCCTCCTCGGGGCGTCGCCGGCCGCCGCGCATCCGATGCCGCACTCCGTGGTGGAACTCGATGTGTACCAGGCGTCGGTGAGCGCACGGCTGGAACTGCCGACCGACGACTTCTCCCGGGCCAGCGGGATCGACCTGAGCGACACCACCGAGGCCACGTTGTCCAAAAGGGCCAAGGCCATCCGGACCTACCTCGGCCGGCACATCCACCCGGCCACCACCGAGGGCAGAGCCTGGCAGATCAGCGTCGGCGACCTGAGCCTCAGCAGCACCGAGCAGACCTCCACCGGCCCCTACCGCGAGCTGATCGCCGAGGCCGTGCTCACCCCGCCGACCGGCGCCGACGTACGGCACTTCACCTTCGACTACGACGTCATCGTGCATCAAGTCATCACACACACAGCCCTGGTGACGGTACGTCAGGACTGGGTCGCCGGGCAGGTCGACGACGCGGGCGCCACCCAGGTCGGCACCATCCGGGTCGACACCCGGACCATGAAGGTCCCGGCCCTGAAGGTCGACCTCGGCGAAGGCAGCGCCTGGCGCGGCTTCCTCGCCATGGTGAAGCTGGGCGGCGACCACATCCTCACCGGCACCGACCATCTGCTCTTCCTGCTGATCCTGCTCCTGCCCGCGCCGCTCGCGGCCACCGCAGGACGGTGGAGCGGGCTGGTGGGCGCGCGGTCCGCGCTCGCCCGGATCGGCCGCATCACGCTCGCCTTCACCGTCGGGCACTCCGTCGCGCTGGCCGCGACCGCGCTCGGCCGCCTGGACATCCCGGGCTGGCCGGTCGAGGCGTTCATCGCGCTGAGTATCCTCATCGGCGCCGTCCACGCGATCCGCCCGCTGTTCCCCGGCCGTGAGGCACTCGTGGCCGGGGTCTTCGGGCTCGGTCACGGCATGGCGTTCTCCTTCGTCCTGGCCGAGATGCACCTGTCCACCGGACAGCTCGTGACCAGTCTTCTCGGCTTCAACCTCGGCATCGAGCTGGTCCAGCTCCTGCTGGTCTGCCTGGCACTGCCCTCGCTGCTGGTCCTCGCCCGCCTGCGCATCCAGCCCATGCTGCGACTGGTCGGCGCCCTGCTCACCGGCACGGCGGCGCTCGGCTGGCTGGCCGACCGCCTCGGTCTGCCCAACCCCATCGCCCGGGCAGCCGACAGCGCCGGATCCCACACCACGCCGATGCTTGCCGCCCTCACGGTGACAGCACTCGCCGCCACCGCCTGGACCCTGGCCACACGTCGGCACGCACGGCCCGGAACGGCCGAGCCACCGGCGGCGACAGGTGAGCCGCACGATCAGGACGAGTCGGTGGACACCGCCGACTCGGCGACGGCACAGAGTCGTTGAGGGGCTCGGGCCGGTGATCATGTGGTGGCGCCGTAGAGCGGGGGTGTCGTGCGCAGCTGCAGGTCGGCCCCCTGGCGGCCGCGGCCCGTCGACACCTCGGGCTGTTCAGGACACCGGCGCGGCCGGTGTCCTGTCATCGGCACAAGGCGCCGTTTCGACCCGGTTCCGCCGACCCGGTGGCCGGTTCCTTCCGATGCCGGTGCCGTCACAAGGGAAATCTTCAGCAACGGCTGCTGCCCCGACACCCGTCCCCGCACACACTTGTGCACGGGCGAAGCAGCACGGTCACCGGACATCTCACGAATTCAGCAGACGGTTGAGAAGCGCAGGGCAGTGGTCATGGGACTCACCGCGGCAGCCGCCCTTTTCGAGGAACATCGTCTCGGCGGTGGTGAAGCGGGTGCCACCGCCGATCTCCAGCAGGCCGCCGTCACCGCTGTGCGACATCACGCCGAACCCACGGGGTGCGAACGACCGACGGCCTGGGTTCGAACCCGGCCGGTTCCTGCCCGGTGATGTCCTGCCGGCTGCCGCCGTCCGCGTAGGTGCCGTAGCCGGAGTCGCCGGTGAGGGTGACGGTGGAGTTGATCGCGGTCAGCAGCGAGTTGCGGACGGAGTCCATGGACAGCACTCCCCAGGACTCCGAGGAGATACGGGAGTTGAAGTAGGTGGCCGTGGTGTTGGCGCCGAGGACGTTGGTCGCGCGGACGTTGTCCGCCAGGCCGAGCATCCAGGGCACCGTCATCATGTTCGCGCCGAAGCCCGGCTCGTGGTCGTCGGGCAGCACTCCCTCGCGGGTGCGGATGCCGGAGTTCTTGACGATCACGTTTGCGCCGTCACGGGCGATGACGCCGGTGCGCACCACGCCCCGGTTGTCGATGTCCGCGCCGTCCACGACCAGCCGGGTGCCGTCTCCCGCACCGGTGACGGCCGCGCCGTAACTGGCGAAATCCAGGCGGCCGTTGCCTTCGAAGGCGATCCGGTGGGCCTCCAGGGTGTACGAGGCGCCGCCCGCGAGGAAGAACCCGTTGAACGCCTCGCTGGTGGGGGGGCAGGGAGACGCGCCTCGCGTACGCGTCGGTGAGGCGGCCGCCCCGCACGCCGGAGAGCACGGAGTTCTCGGTGACGACGCCGTCGGCACCGACATACACACCCTGACGCAGGTGGAAGGTGGCACCGGCGAAGGACTCCAGTACTCCATCGCTGTCGATCGCCGTACGGATCGCCTCGACCACCGGGTCGGGCCCGGACGGGACGTTGCGTGCAGCCGGCACGTGACCTCCTCTCCATGTCTCCCCCACGCGGACGCCCTGCGGGCGGGCCTGGCCGGCACGACACCCGGCTGCGTCTGGGCCGACATCAACACCGCGTCACCCGCGTTGAAGCGACGCCTCGACAGGACCGCCGGGGACGCCGGCATCGCCTTCGCCGACGTGTCCTTGATGGCGACCGTGCCCGGGAAAGGGTTGTACACGCCGATGCTCGTCTCCGGGACGGGGGCCGGTCGCTACGCCGAACTGCTCGGTCCCCTCCGCCTGAACGTGGACGTCCTCGACGGGCCGGCCGGCCTGGCGGCCGAACGCAAGCTGCCGCGCAGCGTGTTCTACAAGGGCCTGGCGGCCGCCGTCGTCGAGGCACTGGACGCGGCCCGGGCCGCGGGCTGCGAGGACTGGCTGCCGGAGATCATCGCCGAGGAGCTCACCCGCGCGGACCCCGCCACCCTGAGCAGGCTCGTCGAGGGCAGCCACCGGCACGCCGTACGCCGGACCGCCGAGATGCAGGCCGCCGCGGACATGCTCGGTGACCTCGGTGTGCCCCCTTTGATGGCCACGGCCGACAGGGATCTGCTGCATCGGCTGTCTCGCGGTTGCGCCACAGGTGGACCTCGGTAACAGGGCAGCACTCGTCTTCAGGACGAGGTTCTCACCCGCATCCCGGTCCAATAGTCCGACTCCACCGATGTCCGGGTGTCACCCACGGCTCCGGCCCCAAGCAGATCGAGCCGTACGGGCTCGTCGCGGTCGCAGCGCAGGGTGCCGTCGACGACCCGTGCGACGGCGACCTGGAGGGAGGAACGGCGGGTCGCGTAGGTGCCGTCGTCGTCGGTGACAGGGGCGACGCGCCCCGGGTGGGTGAAGTAGAAGACGTACGCCGTCCCGCCCTGGACGACCACGTCGGCGTGGAGGCCGATGGTCCCGTCGTCGGGGCGGCTGCCGGGCTTGTCGAGGATCAGTCCCCGGTGTTCCCAGGTGGTCAGGTCGTCGGACCTCAGCACGCCCTGGCCTCGCCACTCGTCGACGAGCATCCAGTAGTGGCCGCCGAGCTCGAAGACGTTGGGGCCCTCGTGCGGGCGATGGCCCACCGCCAGGCCGGTGGGCCGCCAGTGGTACAGGTCGGGACTGTCGGCGGCGCAGGTCAGCGAGCCGTGGGTGTCATCCTTGAACCACATGCGCCAGCCGCCGTCCGGCAGCGGGAACACACAGGCGTCGATGACCCGGTCGGAGCCGAGGTCCAGGGCCCCGTGATGGGTCCAGTCGATCAGGTCGGGGCTGGTGTAGTGGCGAATGGAGGCGGCGCCGTTCCAGTCGTCGCGTATGCCTTGGATGTAGCTGACGTACATGTGGTACAGCCCGTCGTGCCAGACGATCTCCGGCGCCCAGAAGGTGTTGCGGCCCCATTCGGTCTCCAGGCCGGTCAGGGTGCCCCGGTAGTTCCAGGTGCGGCCGCCGTCCGCGGACGCGGCCACACCCAGGTCGGTGCCGTAGACCCAGGAGACGCCTGGGCCGGGGGCGGTGGTGCGGCGGTTGGTGTACACGAGCCACCATTCGCCGGTCCGGCGGTTCCAGATGGCCGTGGGGTCGGCGGCCCCGTCGTAGATCGGGTCGCGGAAGAGTGGCGCGTCGGCCAGGGGGTGCACGGGGTTCTCCCTTGTTCGTGCTCGTGGTTCGTGCTCGTGCGGCGCGGCGCGGCGCGGCGCGGCGGGTTCAGCCTCCCGTCGACTCCCGGACCACCAGGGCGAAGTCGCCGATGTGGTCCTGATGCCGCGTCGAGGGTTCGGTCTGCTCGATGCGGCGGATCAGGAGGTCGACCGCGCGCTCGGCCATGCCGTCGTGATCCGGGTCCACGGTGGAGAGGGAAGGGATGAAGAACTCGCTCTCCGAGACGTTGTCGAAGCCGATCACCTTGACCTGCTCGGGCACCCGGATCCCGACGTCGGCCAGGCCCCGCAGCACGCCCATGGCCAGGGAGTCGGTGATGCAGAACACTCCGTCGAAGTCGAGCCCGCGCTCCGTCATCTCCCGGGCGCGCTGCGCACCTTCGCGCATGCCGAGCCGGTCCACCTGCTGGATCAGGGCGCGGTCCACGGGAAGGCCCGCACTCTCGAGCGCCTGCCGGTAGCCGGTGAGGCGGAAGCTGGAGGTGTCGACCTCCTTCAGCGCCCCGCACAGGAACGCGATGCGCCGGCAGCCCCGCTCGATCAGATGGCTGGTGGCCGCCCGGGCCGCTTCCAGGTTGGGCATGGCGACGTGGTCGACGGGTCCGCCGAAGATCCGGTCGCCCAGGACGACCACCGGGTGCTCCACCTTGAGCCGCTCGGCGTCGGCCTGGCTCATACCGGCGGCGGTGAGGATGAGCCCGTCGTAGAGGTGGTTGCGGGACAGGGAGAGCGCGTCCAGCTCGTTCTCCCGGGAAGCGGTCTGCTCGATGCTCACCCGGAGGTCGCGCCGTTCGGCGGCGTCGATGATGCCGGCCGCGAGCCGTCCGTAGTAGGGACTGTTGACCTCGGGCACGGCGAGACCGATGATCCCGGTGCGGCCCTTGCGCAGGTTGCGGGCGGCGACGTTGACCCGGTAGTCGAGCCGCGCCATCGCCTGAAGGACCTTCTCGCGCGTCGACGGGCGGACGTTCGGATGATCGTTGATGACGTTCGACACGGTCATCGGCGAGACTCCGGCCGCCTTCGCCACGTCCTGGATCGTTACCACGCTCGCCCCTGGTCTGCGGTCTCGGTACCCGCTCGCATGCTATGCCGCGCGTCCGTGCGCAGGACGGTGAAAGAGTACGGCGGGACGGCACAGAGCGTGCCGGTCAGCCGGTCGTGGACGGGGGCGGCCGGGGCGGGCCCGAACCGGCTGGCGGCGCCCGGGGCAACAGTGAGAGTCGTGCGGGCGTAACCGGTCTCGACGCCCTCCGCCCCGGACATGCGCAGCCGGACCGGGACGGAGTGGGAAGTGGTGTTCACGATCTTGACGATCACATCGCCCGCGTCACTGTCACGGACGGCCGAGACCGCGAACACCTCCGGGTCCGGCCGGACGTCCTCGACGTCGTGCAGCAGCTCACCGTCGCGGAAACAGCGCACGCGCAGGCCGTCCACCTCCACCCGCAGGTCGTACCAGCGACCGCTCTCCACGCCTTCGAGGACCCGCTCGCCGAGGTCCTCCCCCACGTCGTCTTCGACCCGTTGGAGCCAGGTCGCCCGGTTGCCCCAGCCGCCGAGCCGCCACTGGTACCGGCGCTCGGACGTCGTGCCGGTGAAGGAGAGGACGAACCCCTCGGCTCCGTCCCCCTTCCTGGCTCGCACGGAGAAGGCGTACGACGTTCCGCGCACCGCGTCCATGAGCACCGGTCCAGCACCGGTACCGGCCAGTGACCCGCCCGTCAGGTCCCATGTGCCCGACTCTGTCCGCCAGTTGCGGAAGTCGGGGGCCGGTACGAGTTCACCGCCGACCGGCCCGCACAGGACGTCGGTGAACTCGGCGTGGGTGTCGGATCCGGTACCGACGCGGATGTCGTGCCGGTCGCTCACCTGGACGGCCGGAGCTTCGGGCGCTCCGGTGACCGTGACGGGCAGGGCGGTGTCGCCCGAGTTCAGCGAATGCATCTGCTGGACGTGGTAGTTGAGGGTGGTCCAGACGTGCGTGTTGTCGAAGTAGATCAGGTCGGGCAGCCACTGGGTGTGGTCGCGCTTGGCGAGCAGCGGGGCGTAGGAGGCCATCCGGACGGCGTCGCCGTTGCGCTCCATGCCGATCATGTAGAGGGCCTCGGCGAGGGCGCCGCGGCCGTCGTTGCACCAACTGCCGTACTCGCCGATGTACAGGTGCGGGCCCTCGCGGTCCA
Source organism: Streptomyces sp. T12 (assembly GCF_028736035.1). NCBI lineage: Bacteria > Bacillati > Actinomycetota > Actinomycetes > Kitasatosporales > Streptomycetaceae > Streptomyces > Streptomyces sp. T12. The sequence continues at coordinate 9,818,868 of NZ_CP117866.1, read as the reverse complement.
TGGTGTCGAAGCGCCGGCTGTTCTCCAGGAGCCAGCGCGGCGATTTGTAGGAGTGCTCGTCGACGACGGCCAGGTTCCGCTCGCGGGCGAACGCCCAGCCCTTCTCCCAGTCCTCGCCGAAGGTGGCCGGGCCGAGGGTGCCGATGACCGTGATCTCGGGGTGGTGCTCGCGCAGGGCGTCGTGGATGCGGGAGAAGCGGTCGCGGAAGGTGTCGGTGATGGTGTCCTCGTTGCCGACGCCCAGGTATTCGAGGCCGAAGGGTTCGGGGTGTCCGGCGGCGGCGCGCAGGGCGCCCCAGGGCGAGTCGGCGGGGCCGTTGGCCCACTCCACCAGCGCCAGCACCTCGGCCACGTAGTCGTCCATCTGCTCCTCGGGGAGGCCGGCCTGGCCCGTGACGTCGCTGTTCTGGCAGCAGACCCCGGCCGGGACGACGGGCACCGGCTTGGCGTCGATGTCCTCGCAGAACTGGAAGTACTCGTAGTAGCCGAGGCCCATCGACTGGTGGTAGTGCCAGATGTTGAACTGCTGCCGGCGCTCGTGCAGCGGCCCGACGGTCTGGGACCAGCGGTACATGTTGCCGAGCCCCTGACCATGGGCCAGGCAACCGCCGGGAAAACGCAGGAACTTGGGCTTCAGGTCGGCGATGGCCTGCGCGAGGTCGGCGCGCAGGCCGTTCGGCCGGTCCTTGAAGGTCTTCCGCGGGAAGAGCGAGATCAGGTCCAGGTGGACGGTGCCGGGCCCGGTCGCCGTGAGGGTGAGGCGAGCGTCGGGGTCGGTGACTTCAGAGGTGATGACCGCCGCGCGGCGCCTCCAGGAGCCGTCCAGCGGACCCAACTCCGCCTGCCCGTGGATGCGTTCGCCGTTCCGGCTCTCGATCCGCGCGACCAGCCGGCCGACGGTGTCCGCGCCCTCGGCCAGGCGGGCGAAGAGACTGACGTCGTACGCCTCCCCCGCCCGGACCGGGATGCCGTCGAACCCCTCGTTGCGCAGGCCCGCACCCTCGATGGTGGTGCTGGTGAGTACCGCGTGGTGCGGGTTGGCGGGGTGCAGCGGGTCGTCGGTGGCGACCGTGAGTGATCCGGCGGCGCCGTCCCGCTCCAGCAGCTCCCAGGCGGTGAGGGAGTGCCACTCGGGCCGGTCGGCCGGGCCGTACTCGAAGGACCTGTTCTGCACCAGCTCGGCGTAGAGGCCGCCGTCCGCCGCGTAATTGAGGTCCTCGAAGAACGCGCCGAACAGATCGGTGGAGATGGCCGTGCCCGGAGTCCGGGTGTCCACCTCCACGACCGTCTCGACAGGGGGGCTGGCGTCGGGCACGGAGATACTCCTGCGTGGGTGTGGCGTTGCGTGAACGGTGTGACGGGCGGCCCCGCGGGGGAGCGCGGGGCCGCCCCGGACTACTTGGCGTACATCAACTGGCCGAAGCCGAGCTGGTCGTAGCCGCCGCTGGTGGTGCCGTAGTCGCCGCCTCCTCCCTCGATGCCGACGAGGTCGTTGGACATGGCCCAGATGTACTTGTCGTCCAGGCGCTTGATCCGGTTGTAGTGGTAGTGGAGCATCGCCCACACCGGGCGGATGCCTCCGCGGCCGGACGAGGAGATGACCGTCTGCTCGTTGTACGTACAGCTCGTGCCGCTGCCCCAGCTGTAGGTGGTGTAGGGCACGTCCAGGCCGATGTTGTACTTGGCGACGTACTGGGCGGCCTTGAAGAACCTGTTGTTGTCGTAGCCGTACAGGTCGACGCCCTGGTTGTAGGCCATCTCGCAGATCACGCCCATCTGGCCCATCCCCAGCAGGCAGTGCCCTTGGTCGCGGCCGGACTCCTGCCACTGGCCCAGCGCGTAGCCGTCGTTGTCCGTGTAGAGGTACGGGACCGCGTGGGCGATGGAGCCGTTGCCGACGCCGCTCTGGAAGTAGGTGACGGCCTCGTCGAACTTGGCGCCGTCCTCGCAGAGGATGGCGATGGCCAGCATCGACGCGATGTTGCACAGATCCCAGTTGGCCCAGTAGTGGGTGATGCAGGTGAAGTTGTGGTCTCTGAGGAAGCCGTGGTTGATCGGGTAGAAGACGTTCAGCATCATCTGCTGGAATGCTTTGAGGTCGAATCCCTTGTAGTCGCGCAGCAGTTCGCCCACGTTGGCGAACTGCCACCCCTGGAGGCCCGCGACCAGGATTCCGTCCGTGCTGCCCGAGATCGTGGTCAGGGTGCTGGACCAGGCGTTGCAGATGGCGGCCGCGCAGTCCGCGTGGGCCGTGTCGCCGCTGATCAGCCAGCGCAGGGTGTTCTGGTAGGCGGCGGCGATGTCGTTGTAGAGGATCGAGTAGTTCTGCGGGTAGCTCCCGCCGCGGTAGACGGTCGCCTGGGGGTTGGCCGTCCAGGTGGAGGCGGAGTGGGCGTTGGCGGTCAGCCGCTGCCAGCCCGAGTACCACGGCTCGATACGCGCGGCCACCTTGACCTTGGCGCGGTTGATGTCGCCGGGGTGGTGTATCCCGCCGGGGTGGTTCCAGACGGTCGGCGCGGCGGCAAGGGCCAGGTCGCGGACGCCATGCCGCTTGCCGGCGGCGTCGGCGGACCGTACGGAGGCGGCACCGAGCGCGCCGGCGAGAGCGACTCCGCCGGCGGCGCGCAGGACGCCTCGTCGGCTCAGCAGCTCGGCGCGCAGGCGTTGGGGTCCGCCTTCATCAAGTGGGGGGAGATCGTTGCGGCTCATGGGATGTGCGACTCCAATCGGACGGGCCCGAACGGCTCTGATCGGGCGGTGAGGTCGATATCGGTCGAACTGTGGGGGGTGCCTGAGGGCGTGAACCGGCCGGTGTACGCGACTCGGTGATCACCTGCCGGAGATCTCCGACAAGGTGACGACGAGAGCGTCGGACCGGGCGGTCAGCTGGTGGTTCGGCAGGACGCGGGGGCCGCACGCGGCGGACCCCAGTCCGTGGTGGGCGAGGTCGATGTTGACGTGGACGGCGTCGCCGGGGCGCAGCTCGTCGGTGTGCCGGGCGGTGTCGAGGTCCTCGCTGGTCCAGCGGCGGGCGGTCAGGTGGTAGGTCGGCGCACCGGTGACGCGTAGTCCGCCACGCGGTCCGGTGAGCTCCGCCCAGCGGACGTCGGCCCGGCTGCCGTTCTCCTGGGGGAAGACGTACGGAGTCTGCAGAGCGTCGACGGTGCCGCTGTGCCGGCCCAGGCGCGCGGCGCGGCGACTGTCCGGATACGCCTCCCCGGGGCCCAGCCCGTACCAGGTCACGTGGTCGATCCAGGCGGGCAGGGCCAGGCGTAGTCCGAGCCTGGGCAGCGGGATGCCCAGCCAGCCCTCGTCCGGTTCGATCTCGGTGGTGAGGCGCAGTCCCTCGGCGGTGTCCTGCCAGTGGTACGTGGCGTACATGCCGAGGTCGGTGGCGGCGGGGGCGACCCTGGTGCGTACGACCACCGCGTCGCCCTCGGTGTCGATGCCGAGCAGGCGGTGGTGCAGACGGTCCAGGCCGATGCGCCGCCAGGTGTCCGCCACCGGATCGTGGCCGAGCCGGTCGTTGTCGATCGGCGCCCGCCACAGGTCGAGTCGGGGTCCGGTGACGGGCAGGTTGCCGAGTCGGGTCAGCCGGCCGGTGCGGGTGTCGAACAGGCCGGGGTCCGGCCTGGACCCGCGGGTCGGCCGGCGTGCGGGAATCCGCTCGGGGATGCGTTGGGCCCAGGCGACCTCATGGCCGGCGGGGGCCCAGGGCTCGTCCTTGGCGAGGCGGGCGCTGACGGTGAGTGTGCCGGTGGTGTCCGTCGTGGGGTACGGCAGCCGGGCCGGAGGGCTGCCCGCGGGAATCGCCGGAAGCGGCAGGTCGCCGGAGGCGGTCTCGTCGCCGGAGGCGGTCTCGTCGCCGGAGGCGGTCTCGTCGCCGGAGGCGGTCTCGTCGCCGTCGTGTTCCACACACCAGGTCAGGACCAGATGGGAGAGGTCTCGGAAATCGTGGAGGTTGGCGATCTCGATGCCGTCCGGTGCCATGGTGATGCGGACCGGTTCCACGACCTTCTTGTACTCGGCCAGGCCCGGGGAGGGGGTGCGGTCGGGGAACACCAGGCCGTCGCAGACGAAGTTGCCGTCGTGCAGTTCCTCCCCGAAGTCGCCGCCGTAGGCGAAGTGACCGCCCTGGCGCAGGCCGTGGTCGATCCACTCCCACACGAAGCCGCCCATGCATCGTTCGTACTTCTCGAACAGGCGCTGGTACTCGGCGAGTCCGCCGGGGCCGTTGCCCATGGCGTGGGCGTACTCGACGACGACGGCCGGCATCCCGCGCCGCCGCGCGTCGGCGACCGGGTCGGCGAGCGGCTCCTCCGCGCGCCGCCCGATGGCGTCGAGCTCCTCGTGGGAGGTGTACATACGGCTGTACACGTCGGTGTAGCGACTGCCCCAGTCGTGCTCATAGTGCAGCGGCCGGTCCGGGTCGCGCCGCCTGGTCCACTCCGCCATGGCCTGGAGATTGCAGCCGTCACCGGCCTCGTTGCCCAGCGACCACATGACGACGCTGGGGTGGTTCTTGTCCCGCTCGACGGTCCGCTCCATGCGGTCCAGGTACGCCTCGCGCCAGCGCGGGTCGTCGCTGGGATTGCCGCGCCAGTCGCCGATCAGGGAGAAGCCGTGCGTCTCCAGGTCGCACTCCAGCATCACCCACAGGCCCAGCTCGTCGCACAGTTCGAGGAACCGGCTGTCCGGTGGGTAGTGGCTGGTGCGGACGGCGTTGATGTTGTGGCGCTTCATCAGCACGATGTCCTCGCGCATGGTCTCCTCGTCGAGGACGCGCCCGTGGTCGGGGTGGAACTCGTGCCGATTGACCCCCCGCAGCAGGACGGGCCGGCCGTTGACCTTCAGCAGCCCGTCCTCGACGGCGACGGTACGGAAGCCGAACCGCAGGGGGATCGTCTCTCCCCCGGCCCGCAGCTCACCTGCGTACAGCCGGGGAGTCTCGGCCGTCCAGGGCTCGACCGCCGCGAGGTCGTACGGCCCCTGGGCGGGGACGTCCCACAGGCCGAGTCCCTCGACGGTGAGCCGGGCGGGTGCGGAGGTGTCGACGCGCAGGGTGCCGCGGCCGGTGGTGTGGTCGAAGTCCGCGTGCACGAAGAAGTCGTCGAGCGCCCCCAGCGGACGGGCGAGAAGCGTGACCGAGCGGAAGATGCCGGAGAGCCACCACATGTCCTGGTCTTCCAGGTAGCTGCCCGGAGACCACTGGTGGACGCGGACCGCGAGGACGTTGCGGCCCGGACGGGCGATCCCGGTGACGTCGAACTCGGTGGGCAGCCGGCTGCCGGTGGACCACCCCAGTTCCTGCCCGTTGAGCCAGGCGGTGAAGCAGGAGTCCACCCCGTCGAAGCGCAGGACCGCTCCCAGACCGCTCCACTCCTCGGGAAGGTCGAAGGCTCGGCGGTAGTCACCGGTGGGGTTGTCGTCCGGGACGTACGGGGGATCGAGCGGGAAGGGATAGGAGATGTTCGTGTAGATCGGGGCACCGTGACCGTGCAACTGCCAGTGGGCGGGGACGGGCAGCTCGTCCCATCCGGAGTCGTCGAAGTCCGGCCGTTCGATGCCCGCCGGCGCCTCGGCGGTGGACGGCGACAGCCGGAACCTCCAGTCGCCGTCCAGGATCAGGCGGGGAGCGTCCGAGCGGAACGCGGCCCTCGGAGGCCTGCGGCCCTCACCCGGGCTGAAGGTCGTCAGCGGGTCGGTCATACGGGTTCCGGCTCCTCTTGGCATGGTGGTGGGCTTCGGCCTGGTCACGCAGGCCCACCGCGTGCTGGGCGGGCGGGACGGAGCAGGCCGGACACCGGCGGTTCCGGCCTGCTCTCCGCGCAGGGGGCGCGGACCCAGGGCACGCGAGGGCGATCAGGAGGCGGCGGCCGCGTCGGCCTCGGCGGTGGTGAGGAACTTCATGTTGATCACGTGCTCGTTGGCGTACCACTGCACCATGTCGGTGGTGTAGTACCAGCGCGGCTTGCGCATCGAGTCGGCGATGACCACGCCGTTGACCACGAGGTTCTCGAACGTGACGTTCTTGACGGCGTGGTCGGCGTCGTAGCCGAGGAACAGCGACGGGTTGGCGCGGGTGCCGGTGTAGGTGAGGTTCTTGATGTAGACGTCCTCGACGCCGCGGCCGACCGAGGTGTTGTACTTCGTGTTGTACATGACCCGGAAGTTGAGGAGCTGTCCCCAGCGGAAGTCCTCGACCCGGACATCCTCGACCCGGACGTTCTTGATCAGGTTGGAGTCGCCGGCGTTGAGGGAGATGCAGCCCTGGTAGTTCATCTGGGGCTCGCGGTGGTCGAGGATGTCGACGTTCTTGATGACGAGGTTCTCGATCATCTCCGGGGTGTCGCTGTTGCCGTGCGTGCCGACCTGGATCGGGTGCGCGACGTCCGCCCAGATGGTGGTGTTCTGGATGGTGATGTCGCGGGTGTCGCCGTACCACTGGTCGCGGTGGGCGTAGATGGAGAAGCTGTCGTCGGAGCTGCGCACGAAGCAGCCGTCGAAGGTGATGTTCTTCGAGCAGTAGACGGGGAAGCCGTCGCCCCACTGCCCGTAGGTGAACACCCGGGTCTTCTTGATCAGGACGTTCTCGGACATCCCGTGGCCCAGGCCACACCCGAGGAGGATGACGCCCTCGACGCGGATGTTCTTGCTGTGGTGGATGTGGACGTGGCCGATGGAGTTGCTCACCGTCTGCAGTACGCCGCGGCCCCTGAGGGAGGCCTTCTCGACTTCCGTGAAGTCGATCTGCGCGTTGAGGACGGCACCGCCGGCCAGGTAGACGGTCTTGTCGCTGGGCACGTTCAGGATGCCGCCGTCGACCGTGTGCTTGCCGGGGCCGAAGTAGATGACGTCCGGGTCGTCAGCGGCCGGCGGGTTCGGGTCGATGTGGTTGGTGATGAGGTGCAGGCAGTCGAAGACCTCGTCGTTGATCTGGACGACGATGTCCTTCGGCTCGTCGAGGGTGAACCGCAGGGTGTCGCCGAGGAGTTCGGGCTTGATGCCGAGCGAGTCCGGCCGTACCCGCGCCTTGGTGGTGCCGCCCTTGAGGTAGGTGACCTCCAACTCCACGGAGCCCTGGAAGTCGAAGTACGCCATCGACGAGTTGCGGACCGGACCGGAGCCGGTGGTGGCGTTGATCTCCTTCACCCGCGCCAGGTAGATGTCGAGGGTCTGCCACTCGCCGTCGGGCGCGGTGCGTACCCGCACCTTGAAGCTGGTGTTGGTCGCGACATCGGCCGGCCGCGGGTAGGTGACCAGCTTCGGCGCGGAGTTGTCCGTGCCGGCCGCCGTGTCCTCGGCGTGGGCGGCCCCGGCGGTCATGGAGGACAGGCCGGCGGCGAGGGCGGCGGCTCCGGCGGCCTGGAGGGTTCTGCGACGGGTCAGGTCAGTCGTCATGTGCGGCTCCTTGCCGGTTGAAATGCTTGAGTGAAAGGAAATTGACGTTGCGTCAGTTCAGCTGGCGCTGACCGTGACGAACGAGTGGGGCGGCAGCGTCAGGGCGAGGCCCCGGTCGGTCGTCTTGAGGTCGTCGAAGGGGCGCGGACTGACCGTGTCCGGTGTGCCGGGAGTGTTGTGGGCCTGGAGGCGGTCGGCCGTCAGGATGCGGGCGGTCGGCTCGCCGATGGAGCGGCCCCGCAGGTCGAGCGTCAGCTCGACGGGCTCCTCGGCGTCGAGGTTGGACAGCGAGATGAGCATGTGACCGTCCTTGACGCTGGCGGAGGCGGACAGGGTCTCCAGCTCCGCGTCGCCGACCGCGCGCCGGATGCCGTCGCCGCACAGGTGCACGGCGAGCGAGGCGGCGTCCTGGTGCCCCTTGTTCATCTCGAAGACGTGGTAGGTCGGGGTCAGGACCAGCGCGTCGCCGTCGGTGAGGATCACCGCCTGGAGGACGTTGACGGTCTGGGCGATGTTGGCCATGTGCAGGCGGGCGGCGTGCTTGTGGAAGATGTCGAAGTGGGTGGAGGCCACGAGCGCGTCGCGCAGGGAGTTCTGCTGGAACAGGAATCCGGGGTTGGTGCCCGGTTCCACGTCCCACCAGGTGCCCCACTCGTCCAGCACCAGGCCGACCGTACGGCCGGGGTCGTAGACGTCCATGACCGTGGAGTGGCCGGTCAGGATGCGGTCCGTGCGACGGGCCGCGACCATCGTGCGGTAGTAGTCGTCGGTGTCGAAGTCGGTGGCGCTGCCCTTGGCCTCCCAGGGGCCGGCGATCGTGTAGTAGTGGACGGACAGTCCCTGGAAGAAGTTCTTCGGGGCGGCCTCGCAGCCGAAGCAGCTGATCTGCTGCATCAGCGTCTCGGTCCACTTGTAGTCGTCGTTGGAGGCGCCCGAGGCGATGCGGTACAGCTTGTTGTCGCCGTGGTCGCGGCAGTACGTGGCGTACTGGCGAGCCAGGTCGGCGGAGTACTCGGCGCGCATGTTGCCGCCGCAGCCCCAGGTCTCGTTGCCGATGCCCCAGAACTTCACGCGCCAGGGCTCGTCACGGCCGTTGGCCCGGCGCAGCCTGGCCATGGGGCTGTCGCCGTCGCGGGTGAGGTACTCCACCCACTCGCTCATCTCCTGGACGGTGCCGGAGCCGACGTTGCCGCTGATGTAGGGCTCGGCGCCGAGCAGTTCGCACAGGGCCATGAACTCGTGGGTGCCGAAGTGGTTGTTCTCCTCGACATCGCCCCAGTGGGTGTTGACCATGCGGGGGCGCTGCTCGCGGGGGCCGATGCCGTCCTTCCAGTGATACTCGTCGGCGAAACAACCCCCCGGCCAGCGGAGATTGGGGATGTTCAGGGCTCGTAGCGCCTCGACGACGTCGAGGCGGATGCCTCCTTCATTGGGTATCGGCGAGTCCTCCCCGACCCAGAAGCCGCCATAGATGCAGCGGCCGAGGTGCTCGGCGAAGTGGCCGTAGAGGTGGCGGCTGATCGTCGGGCCCTCGATGTCGAGGTTGATGACCGCGGTGGCGTTGGGCACGGACGAACTCCTGCGTCGATGTGTGTGGGGCGTGCTGCGAGGGCGCGATGGCTTGCGGGGCGTTGTGCCGGGTCGCGAGCAGGGAGTGGCGCGGCGGATACCGACCCTGACTGCTTCGTTCGAGATGTCGAAACGTTTAGAAACCGGTTTCCTGTAGCGATACAAAAAACTGCCACCGCCGCACCGAAAGAGTCAAGAGGCTTGCGCCAACGTCATGTCGGCGGAGTCAATGCCCGGTTGTCCGTGCGGTTTTGGGAGGTTCCGACCTCTTGACACCGCCCAAAGACCACACCTAGCGTTCGCCGAAATTCTCCCAACCGGTTTCTGTGGCGGGCGTCTCGGGGCGTGACGCCGCCCAGACGAAGCACCGGTCCGTCAACGCCAAGCACTCACCGGTGCGTTGCGGCAGCAGTCGACGAGGCTGCGCACCACCACCGGGAACACAACAGCGCTTCCTTCTCGGCGACTTGGCGTCCTGCCCCGCGCGTCCTCCACCGCGCGGGAGCGCCGTTCCAGCACACCCCTGCTCTCAACCCGCACGAAAGGCTTCATCGTCATGCCCGTTTCATCCAGAGGCTCCCTCGACCGGCGCCGATTCCTGGCCGCCTCCGCCGGTGCCGCTCTCTCGGCCGCCGCCCTGCCCGGATGTGCCGCCTCCGTCGACTCGGGGAGCGGCGCCAAGGGTGCCAAGGAGACGCTCACCGTCATGGACACCGCCTGGACCAAGAAGGACAGGCAGAACGCCGAACGCGAGCTCGGCATGAACCTCGAGATCGTCACGTACGACGTCACCAAGCTCAACGCCATGCTGGCCGGCAAGAACCCGCCGGACGTGGTCCGCGGCATCGGCGCGACGGACGTGCCCTACTTCGCCGCGCGCGGGCTGATGGCTGACCTGGACCCGTACTTCGCCAAGAGCGACGCGCTCAAGCCCTCCGACCTCGCCCCGGCCAACGACGTGTGGCGCTACGACGGCACGACCAAGAAGCAGGGCACCGGCCCCCGCTACGGCATGGCCAAGGACTATTCGCAGGACTGCATGTTCTGGTACCGCACCGACATGTTCGAGGCGGCCGGACTGGAACTTCCCAGCGACACCGAACCGTTGTCCTGTGACGAGTGGCTGGACCTCGGCAAGCGCCTGGTCAAGCGCCGGCTCGGCAAGGTGAAGGTGTACGGCCTCAGCGGCACGCCTCTGGGCGGCCCCCTCACTCAGGTCATGTGGATGGCCGCGTCGGCCGGCGGGAGCCTGTTCTCCGAGGACCTGGCGACGGTGGACTTCTCCTCACCCGAAGCGCTCAAGGCACTGCAGTGGTACCTGGACTACGCGAAGGCCGACATCGGCCCGAGCGTCGTCAACCCCAACCCGGACGGCTGGGACTGGCCCACCTACCAGGCAAATCGTATGGCGATGGCCACCGACGGCTACTGGTTCGGCGGCACCATCGGCGGCGACGCCAAGATCTCCGAGGTCTCGCGGTTCGCCCCCGCGCCCCAGCTCGGCAGCCACCGCGTCAGCCCCTGCTTCAGCGGAACCGGCTACTGGATCCCCAAGGAGGCCAAGAACAAGGACACCGCCTGGAAGTACTTCGAGTGGTACTTCGGCGGCAAGGGCGCCCAGGACCGCGCGACCACCGGCTGGGGCATCCCTTCCCTGAACTCGCTGCGCTCGAAGATGCCGCGGGACACCGCGTTCCACAAGCAGTCCTACGAGGTCCAGCAACGGGAGCTGGCCCACTTCTCGGTGCTGCCCGTCAGCCCGTACGCCCAGGTGGACGCCCTCAACATGGTACTCACCAAGGTGCTGCCGGGTGCGGTCAAGTCCGGCAGCAAGGCCGGGAAGATCGCCGACATGCTCAACTCCCAGATCAACGAACAGCTCGCGCGGGGCAAGGAGCTGGTGGGGTGAGCACCGACCAACTCGCCGGTCCGGACGCGCGTTCGTCGATGGGGGCGGCCGTCACCCGGCCCGGCTCAACGCGAACGCGCCGTCCCCGCTCGCTGCGGGCCCGCCGGGCCGGGGCCTTCTATGTGTTCGCCGGCCCCTGGCTGCTGGGTTTCCTCGGCATGACGGTCTTCCCGCTGGGCTACGCGCTGTGGCTGAGCTTCACGAACTCCGACGGCCTGTCCCCGAACGCCCGCTTCGTCGGACTGGCCAACTACCGGGAGGTCTTCTCCGACCCGGACACCTTGGCCTCCCTGGCCCGCACCGGCCTGTTCGCCGCGATCACGGTGCCGCTGACGATCGCGTCGGGACTGTTCCTCGCGGTGCTTCTGAACCAGCCGATCCGCGCCCGGGGCGTGTTCCGCACACTGGTCTATCTGCCTGCCGTGGTGCCACCGGTCGGTGCCGCCCTCACCTTCAAGCTGATCTTCGACCGTGACTCGGGTTCGGCCAACGGCCTGCTGGACATCTTCGACGTCAACGGACTCGCCTGGCTGCAGGATCCCTACGCCCGCTGGGTGCTCATCACGCTGACCGTGTGGGGCTGCGGGAACGTCATGATCATCTCGTTGGCGGGCCTGCAGGACATCCCCGCGGAACTGCTCGACGCGGCACGGGTGGACGGGGCGGACTGGTGGCAGTCCTTCACCCGGATCACCCTCCCCCTCCTCTCCCCCGTGCTGTTCTTCCAGCTGGTCACCCAGATCATCGCCACCCTGCAGAGTTTCCTGCCGCTCCTCATCGCGGTCGACCCCACCCCCAAAGGGGTGGCGGCCGTACCCGAGAGCAACCAGCTGATCATGATCGACGTCTTCGCGCAGTACTTCTCCAACGGCCGCTACGGCTACGCCTCCGCCCTGCTCTGGGTGCTCTTCGCGTTCGTCATGGCCGTCACCTTCCTCGTCTTCAAGATGAGCAAGGGAGTGGTCTTCTACTCCGTCGATCCCGAACAGACGAAGAACAAGCCCCGGACGATCGGAGACAACTGATGGTCCTGGCCCGACGCAAAGTCGTCTACATGCTCCTGGTCGCGATCCTGGTGCTCATGCTCAGCCCCTTCGGCTGGCTGCTGATCAGCGCGTTCAAGGACCCCTCCGAACTGCGCGCGGTGCCCATCCACTGGTGGCCGCACCACCCGACCCTGGAGAACTTCCACCTCGCCCTGACCCTCTTCGACTTCTTCGGCTACGCCCGCAACTCACTGACAATCGCCGGCATCTACTCGGTGCTGATCACCCTGGCCTCGGCCTGGGCCGGCTACGGCTTCGCCCGGCTGACCGGGCCGGGCAAGCGGATCATCTTCGGCCTGGTGCTGTCCACGATGATGACGCCACAGATCATCACCCTCATCCCGACCTACCTGTTGTTCGCCAAGGCCGGGCTGACCAACACCTATGTGCCGTGGGTGCTGTGGGGGCTGGCCGGAGCGCCGTACCTGATCTTCCTCTTCCGGCAGTTCTTCACCAACATGCCCAAGGAACTGGAGGAGGCGGCGATCATCGACGGCTGCGGCCAGATCCGTATCTTCTGGCGGATCTTCCTCCCGCAGTCCTGGCCCGTCATCGCCACCAGCCTGGTCCTCTCCTTCAGCTGGAGCTGGGGCGACTACATCGCCCCCGCCCTGCTGCTGGACGACGACCGCACCACGCTCGCCGTGAAGATGGCCACCGGCTACGTCAACGAGCACGGAACCGGCCTCTACACCGTCGTCGGAGCGGGCGCCATCCTGTACATCCTGCCCTCGCTGGTCCTGTTCCTGATCCTGCAGCGCGGCTTCGTCGCCGGCACCGCCACGTCCGGACTCAAGTGACCGACTCCGCCTATCCCGGAGCAGCACACTGACCACGCACCCCTTCCTCTCCGTCCGCGGCATCGCCCACGGCGCCGACTGCACCCCCGAGACAACGCCGCGAGGAGGTGTGGGCCGAGAACAGGCGCCTCATGCGCGAGGCCGGCGCCGACTTCGTCGGTGTCGGCATCTGCTCCTGAGCCCTGAGGTGACCCGTGCCGAGGACGCGGTCGACGAGGGGGCCCGCTGCCGGGCTGCTCGGGCGAGAAGAACGAGCACTCGTGGCAAGCACTCCCCTGCTCCGGTACTCCTTCTTCCGGCCCGTTCCAGGACGCGTGCTGTCCTCCTCGCTGCCTCCCCGCTCCTGGAACGGCATTCGAACTGTCACCGTCGAGCACCGTCAACTTCCGGATCCGAGAAGGAATCCCAGTCATGGACGTCTTCACCGCACAAGGCAGCGGACTCGAACGACGCACCCCACACGAAGTCCTCCTCATCGAGCCCTGCGGGCCGCAGTCGGTACGAGTCCGCGCCCGCCCGGGCCAGGCTCCGGACGACACGCTCCCCGGCGCCCTGGACGTTCCCGTCACCGCCCATGCCGCCACGGTGACCGCGCACGCCGACGGCGGCGCCCGCATCGTCAACGGCCGCCTCACCGTGGAGGCCGACGAGGACGGCTCGCTGCGCTTCCTGCACAGCGCAACGGGCCGCGAGCTGCTCTGCGACAAACGCCCCTACCAGGCGTGCCCGCAGGCGCGCTCCTACGCGCCACTCGCCGACGGCAGCCACCGCGTCGAGCAGCGCTTCGGGGCATACGACGGCGAGCGGATCCACGGCCTGGGCCAGCATCTGCACGGCTACCTCGACCAGAAGGGCCTGGTGATCGATCTGGTCCAGGGAAACACGGTGGTCACCATCCCGTTCCTGCACTCCTCCCGCGGCTACGGCCTGCTCTGGAACAACCCCGCGATGGGCAGGGTCGAGCTGGGCAGGGACGCCACCCGCTGGGTCGCCGACTCGGCCTGCCAGATCGACTACTGGATCACCGCGGGCGACACCCCGGCCCACATCATGGAGGCATACGCCGAGGCCACCGGGCACCCGCCGCTGCTGCCCGAATGGGCAGCCGGTTTCTGGCAGTCCAAGCTGCGCTATCGCACGCAGAACGAACTCCTGGCCGTCGCCCGGGAGTACAAGGAACGCGGACTGCCGCTGTCGGTGATGGTCTGCGACTTCTTCCACTGGACCCACATGGGCGACTGGGACTTCGACCCCGCCGACTGGCCCGACCCGGGCGCCATGATCAAGGAACTGGAGTCGCTCAACGTCAAGTTGGCGGTGTCCGTCTGGCCCACCGTGGACGCCGGAAGCCGCAACCACCACACACTGCACGACGGCGGACTCCTCGTCGACGACAGCCACGGCGGCCTGCTGGCCTTCCCCTGGCCCGCCCGCGACCACGGCACGGACCACCAGCCGATGACCTACGTCGACGCCACCCATCCGGCTGCCCGCCGCCACCTCTGGCAGCAGCTGAGCGAGCACTACCACTCGCTCGGTGTCTCCGCCTTCTGGCTCGACGCCTGCGAGCCGGACATGCCCCTCGAACTGGCCGCCCGCGCTGACTACTCGGCGGGCCCCGGTGTCCAGGTGAGCAACCTCTACGGGAAGTTGGTCGCCCGTGCCGTCGCCGAAGGCTTGACCGAGTCCGGCGACGAGCGCCCGCTCAGCCTCGTCCGCTCAGCCTGGGCAGGCAGCCAGCGCTACGGCGCCGCACTGTGGTCCGGCGACATCAAGCCCACCTTCGAGTCACTGGCCCAGCAGATCCGGGCCGGGCTGAACGTCGCGATGAGCGGCATCCCGTGGTGGCACACCGACATCGGCGGCTTCCTCGGCGGCGACCCCACCGACCCGGCATACCAGGAAGTACTGGTCCGATGGTTCCAGTACGGCACCTTCAGCCCCATCATGCGACTGCACGGCGACCGTGCGCCGAACCACCCCACCTTCTCCGCGGACATGACCGGTGGACCGAACGAGGTCTGGTCATACGGCCCACAGGCATACCCCATCCTGACCGCGCACCTGCGGCTGCGCGAGCGCCTGCGCCCCTACCTACTTGAGCTGTCCGAACAGGCACACCGCACCGGGTCGCCGGTGATGCGTCCCCTGTTCTTCGGCTTCCCCGAGGACGCGCACGCCTGGACCGTCGACGACCAGTTCCTCCTCGGACCCGACATCCTCGTCGCGCCGGTCGCAGCAGCCGGCGCCCGCAGCCGCACCGTCCACCTCCCAGCCGGCGCCCGCTGGACCGACACCGCAACCGGCAAGCTCCACGGAGGCGGCACCACGCTCGACGCCACCGCGCCACTGGACCGCATCCCCGTCTTCGTCCGCGAAGGCGCCGCCGTCACGGACGCGTTCAAGGAGTTCCAGGCGGGAGCTGCACGTGGGTGAAGGAGCCCGACGAGCGGGCCGCCGGTGACGCCGCGACTCCCAGCGCCGTCCTCCTCGCACACACCCTGCCCTCGACCGGCGCCGCTGCCTGGCCGCCGCCGTCGGCTCCGGTGCGTCGTGCCCTCGCTGACCCTGTTCCTGACCCTGCGGCATGCCTTCGTCACCGGCACCGCCACGTCCCGACCCAAGTAACCGACTCTGCCGATCCCGGAGCCGCACCATGACCACGCGCCCCGTCCTCTCCGTCCCCGGCATCGCCTACGGCGCCGACTACAACCCCGAACAGTGGCCCGAGGAGGTGTGGGTCGAGGACATGCGCCTCATGGGCCAGGCCGGCGTCAACATCGTCAGCGTCGGCATCTTCTCCTGGGCCCTGCTGGAGCCCTCGGAGGGCGTGTACGACTTCTCGCGCATGGACAGGATCCTGGACCTGCTGCACGAGAACGGCATCGCAGCCGACCTCGCGACCCCGACCGCGGCGCCCCCGGCGTGGTTCTACCGTGCCCACCCGGATGCGCTGCCGGTCGACAAGGAGGGCCGCCGGCTTTCGTACGGCAGCCGCCAGACGCTCTGCCCGTCGAGCCCCGTCTACCGCGAGGCCGCCCTGCGCATCACGCGCGCACTCGCCGAGCGGTACGCCGGCCACCCGGCGCTGGCGATGTGGCACATCCACAACGAGTACGGCTGCCACAACAGCGCCTGCTACTGCGACACCAGCGCGGCGGCGTTCCGGGCCTGGCTGCGTACGAGGTACGCCGACGACCTGGCGGCGTTGAACGACGCCTGGGGCACCACCTTCTGGGGCCAGTGGTACTACGACTGGGACGAGATCCTGCCCCCACGGGCGAGCGCCGCCGGCCCCAACCCGTCCAACCTGCTGGACTGGCGCCGCTTCTGCTCGGACGAACTGCTGTCGCTGTACAAGGCGGAGCGGGATCTGGTGCGGGAGACGACCCCCGCCACTCCGGTCACCACCAACCTCATGGCGATCACCGACGCGCTGGACTACTGGCGCTGGGCGCCCGAGCTGGACGTGGTGGCGAACGACCACTACACGATGTCCACCGACCCCGAGCCGGAGACCGAGATCGCGCTGAGCAGCGACCTGATGCGGTCGCTGGCGGGCGGCCCCTGGTTCCTGATGGAGCACTCCACCGGCGCGCTGAACTGGCACACCGTCAACCGGCCGAAAACGCCTGGCGAGTTGCGCCGCAACGCCCTCGCACACGTGGCCCACGGCGCGGACGGCATCGCGTTCTTCCAGTGGCGGGCGTCGAAGGCCGGCGCCGAACAGTGGCACTCGGCCATGGTTCCGCACGCCGGCACCGACAGCCAGATCTGGCGGGACGTGGTCCGACTGGGCACCGACCTCGGGGCGCTGGCCGAGGTGCGCGGCAGCACCGGCACCGCCGAGGTGGCCATCACCTGGGACTGGAACGCCCGTTGGGCCCTGGAGTTCCCCGCCCAGCCCAACAGCCAACTGCGCTATGTGGACCTGGTGCGCTCCTGGTACGAGCCGCTGTGGCGGGCGGGCGTCGCCGTGGACTTCGTACGCCCGGACGCGGACCTGTCGTCGTACCGGCTGGTCCTGGTTCCGGGCCTGTACCTGGTCGACGACAAGGGCGCGGCGAACCTGGCGGGGTTCACTGAGCGGGGCGGCGCCCTCGCGGTCGGCTTCCACAGCGGAGCTGTCGACCAGAACTGCCATGTCCGGCTGGGGGGTTACCCCGGAGCGTTCCGCGAGGTGCTGGGCGTCAGTTCGGACGAGTACTTCCCGCTCCAGCCCGGCGAGACGATCGGACTGAGCGGGGGCGGTACGGGCTCACTGTGGTCGGAACGCCTGCGCCTGGCGGGAGCGGAGGCGGTGACGACGTACACCGACGGGCTGATGACGGGCGTCCCCGCCGCGACCCGGAACACGTACGGCGACGGCACGGCCTGGTACTTGGCCACGCACCCTGACCCGGCCACCCTCGCGTCCCTCCTCACCACGGTGTACACCGAGGCCGGAGTGGAGCCGGTCCACACGGCACCCGAGGGCGTCGAGGTGGTGCGCCGCCGATCGCCGTCCGCGGACTACCTGTTCCTCATCGACCACGGGGGCCGCGGCGCTGCGGTATCCGTCGCCGAGGACGCGGTCGAACTCCTCACCGGCAAGGCGACGCCGGGTTCGGTGACGCTGGCACCGGGAGAGATCGCGGTGGTGCGCGAGCCGCGGCACGGCTGACGGGACGATCCCGTCAGGACTGTCGTTCGAACATGAGAAACAAGCACTCCTTTGCGCCGATCCGTGCGACCTGTTCCGCACGGAACGTGCGAGGTGGAGGTCCGGGAAGAACTGCCTCGACGTGATCCCGCGTACCGGGATTCGACGACTCCGCCTGGCCGCCGGTGCAGGTCCTCGGCAGCTTCGACCCGTCCGTCCTCTTCCCCGCCGGCAGCCCGCCGGTCCGCCGGGACGCTGGGATGCCGTACTGACCGACGGCAGGCTCAACCCCTCGCCCCTGAACTCCGCGAGCAGGCCGGTGCGCGAGCCGTACAGGTTCCGGGGTGCCACCGTTGAAGCCGGGCAAGGTTCTCGTGCAGCCGCTCCAGGGAGGGGTCGGAGCAGGCGAACCAGTCCGCCCGCTCACTGGGAGGCGCCGAGGCCACCGACCGCTATGTCCTGCGGGGCGACGCGGAGCCAGAGGAGTGGGAGCCCCGCTTCACCTTCCACCGCGCACCGCCCTCGTCCGCGGCCTGTTCGGCGGCCAGGTCCCGCAGCCAGGAGGCGAGGAAGTCCCGGACGTCGTACAGGAAGGCGCCGGTGGGTGCGAAGACCTGGGCGTCGCCGGTCCAGCCCAGGCGCTCGTCGCGCTGCGGGCAGTCGGTGGGCACGTCGAGGGAGTGCAAGGTAAAGCTGCACGCCGGAGGGCACCCATTCACCGGGACGCGACCTGGTGTCGATCGACGCACGACCGTGGACTGGAGAGGAACGAGGGGTGACCACCATCATCAAGACCGCGTCCGTACGCCGGCTGGACCGCGGCGCGTATTGTCATCGCCGTCGGCGGTCTTGCCTGGATGACGCTCGCCCACTACCCCAACCGGCACGGCCTGGACGTGGCCGTCTACGAGCGTGACACCTCCATCGGCTCCAGCGCGGCGTGCAGGGCGGAGGTACCGGTGGAGTCGCGGCTGTGGGAGCTGTTCCCCGCGACCTCCGGCAATGCCGAACGACGACATGCTGCTGTTCGACGAGCAGCTCAACCTCCGGCCCGGCCGCGACAAGCCCGCCACCGAGGGCACCGGGGTACCCACCGGCATCCCCGGGCACCTGGTGGTGTGCCGCTCGACGCTGCGCCGGATCCTCTACCTGGGCCTGGAGAAGGCCATGCACTTCGGTGCCAAGGTCACCGGATACCGGTCCAACCCCGACGGCACCGTCGCCGTGCTCCTGGACAACGCTGAGAGTGTCGAGGCCGACGTACTGATCCCCGCCGACGGCATCAACTCCGGCGTGCGGGCCCAGAGGTTGCCGCAGGTGCGGGTCGCCGACCTGGCCGCACGCCACCAGGAGCCGAGTTTCCAGGACGAAGCCACCAAGAACTGTGTGCCCGTCAGTGCCTGGGAGCCCTCGAACGTCACCGTGGCGGGCGACGCGATCCATGCCATGAGCCCGTCCTGCGGCATCGGCGCCGACACCGCGCTGCGCGACGCACACGTTCAGGGAGGAGAACTGCGCGCCGCCGCGCGGGGTGAGAGGGGCGTCGCAGACGCATCGGCGCCCATGAAGAGGCCATGCGGGACTACGGGTACAAGGCTCTTCGGATGTCCGCGGCGGTGGGCGAGAAGGTGATCGGCCACCTGCCGCTGCCCCAGTAGGCAGCTCCCGCGCGGCCACGCTCAGCGGGGCGGGCACGCACGAGGCCGACGACCATCGGTGTCAGAGCACTCAGCAAACGCTGAGCCTCGGCACCGATGAGAACCGACAGCCGGGGTGAGAACAAAACCTCAGCCCGGCTGTCGGCGGCACAGGGTCTGCTACCTACCGAGAGGGACCTACGTCGGCAGTCGGCCGATGTCCGCATGGCGGCCGTCGAGTTGTTGACGCAGGTGCCGGTTCTCGGTCACGCCTTGGTGCAGGGCTCCGCCGAGGGCTTCCTTGTCTTCCCTGAGGCTCGGAGTTCCTCGGCATCCGTTACGTGGAGTTCTTCGGGTTTCCGATATCGCAGGCGAAGTCGTCTCGGCGTCTGGTGTGTCACACGCGCGGCAGCCGACACACCTTCCGCGAGCAGGTGCTCAGACACGTCCGGCGTCGTCAGTCATGGCGGGTGCCTCGACATCGGCGCCGCGCGTGGACGCCGCGACACCGGTACGGGGCCGGGTCTCGACCACGGGGGCGAGAAGCTTCGATCGGTTCAGGGCCTGGTTCCGGCCCGTTCGGATCGATCTCCAGGTGCTGCTGATGTCACGTTGGGACGGGCCTATCAGGAATCACGTGTAGTTCGCCTTTTGGTCTGAGGGCGACGCCATTTCTTCCTCATTTCCTGTTTCAGGAAGACCCTGCTGGATCCCTGTCCGGAAATTTCGTGATCTCTCAGCAACGTTATTCGAAGGGCTGATCGGTCTACGCTCGTGTAGCGGCAAGGCGGCCGCCGAAGAGGACGTCGAACTCGTTGAGTGCGGCATTCCAACGGTTGTTCCGGCGTCGGCGGCCGCGGCCGGTGGGGCCAGGCAAGAGTGGCCACGTAGAGGAACTTGAAGGCGACACTCTCGGTGGGGAAGTGTCCGCACGCCTGGGCCGTGCGCCAGCCATCGAGCTCCTTCCGGCAAAGCGGTGGACCCCTGGCTCGCCCGCTGTTGGCAGCGGATTTCAGTTTCACGCGTGTCGCGCCGCACGCACAGTCCAGCTCCCGCCCGACCACGGCCGACCTCAGCGCGGCGGTCGCCGGTGTTCGTATACAACAACTGCGGAAGCGATTCTGCGTTTGACAGCATCACCTATTCATGCTCGAGCAATTTCGATATCTTGCCGCTCGATCACAAATCCGTCGCCCCCGTCAAGCGCGAAAACAATCACATAAGGGAGGGCGCCCGTCGTCGAGAACCGAGGTGTTACGGTTCATTCGGTCCCGAGACGGGCCTGTGTGCCGCGTCCAGCTCTATTGACAATCGGGCAACAGAGCTTGACAGCAGCGCCCACTGTCATGCCCAACCCACTGTCTGGAATCTCCCGGAACTTCAATTGATGTTCCACTTCTCTTTCTCGCTCCCGTGGAATTACCGCACCTTCTGGCTGTCCTTAAGGAGTTCTCCGTTGTCTGCCGACAGTACGATCACCACTCCCGCTCAGGCGGGTGCCGATGCGACTGGGGCGTCCCCGGGCAACCGACACCTCGGCATAGCGCTCTTCGTGATCGCCGCGGCCCAGCTGATGATGGTCCTTGACGGCACCATCACCAACATCGCCCTGCCCGCCATCCAGACCGACCTCGGCGTCTCCGACGCGAATCTGGCCTGGATCGTCAACTCCTACGCCCTCGCCTTCGGCGGCCTGCTCCTGCTCGGAGGCAAGGCCGGCGACCTGTTCGGACGACTGCGGATGTTTCAGATCGGCATCCTCATATTCACCCTGGCCTCTTTGTTGGGCGGACTCGCCCCGAACGAAGGGCTGTTGCTCGGCGGCCGAGTGTTGCAGGGGGTCGGCGCCGCGATTGCCGCTCCCAGCGCGCTGGCTCTGATCACCACCACTTTCCCGGTGGGCAGGTCACGCAACACGGCCATGGGTGTGTATGCGGCTATGGGTGGCGTCGGCGCCACGGTCGGAATGCTGCTGGGTGGTACGTTGACCGACGCCCTCAGCTGGCGCTGGGTGTTCTTCATCAACATCCCCATCGGCCTGGCTGTCCTCGCCGGAACGAAGAGCCTGGTCGAGGCCGAACGCCACCCCGGCCGCCTGGACATCCCCGGCGCGATCACGGGCACGGGTGGCCTGATCGCCCTCGTCTACGCCATCACCCGAGGCGGGGAACACGGTTGGGCGAACGGCCTGACGCTGACCTCCTTCGTAGTGTCCGCCCTGCTGCTGTGTGTGTTCCTGGTCCTCCAGTCCCGCGTATCGGACCCGATGATGCCGTTGCGCATGTTCAAGGACCGCAATCGCAGCGGTAGTTACGCCACGATGTTGCTGATCGGTGCGAGCATGTTCGCCACGTTCTACTTCCTGACGCTGTACATGCAGCTGGTCCTGGGCTACAGCGCGATCAAGACCGGCTTCGCCTATCTGCCCTTCAGCATCGGCATGTCCGCTGCCGCAGGCGTCAGCTCCAAGCTGGTTGCCCACTTCGCACCGCGGCTGATCGCCGCACTGGGCTTGACGATTGGGGCGGCAGGCATGTTCTGGTTCGCCACCCTGGAGACCGACTCCTCGTACGCAGCTCACCTGGTGCCCGCAATGTTCGTCACCGCCGTAGGACTGGGGGCGGCCTTCGTCCCGCTGACGGTGACTTCGGTCAGCGGCGTGGACCACCTGGACACAGGCGTCGCCTCGGCGCTCCTGAACACTGCCCAGCAGATCGGCGGCGCGCTCGGTCTCGCGGTTCTGTCAACGATCTCCACGTCGGCAGCAGACGACAAGCTGCCCGAGGCGGCTTCCCGCCTGTACCGGGGCCTCGCCACCAAGGACTTCGGCCTGGTCTCGAAGGCGAGTGAGGCGCTGACACACGGCTACACCATGGCCTTCGTCGGCGCGGGCGCCATGTTCCTGGTCGGCGCAGTGGTCACAACCCTGGCCGTGAACGCCGGCAAGCAGCAGCACACGGAAGGCGCGGCGCCCGCCCACATGGGCTGACCTCGCGGAGGGCGAGCTCACGCCTGCGCGGGGACGACATTCCCAGCTGGGCGGCCGGGTGGCCCAACCGAACCTCAAGACGGCCAGAACGATGTGGGGCGCGAGGCATCGCATCGTGCTGCCAAGCGCCCACGGAGAAGGAACAGCCATCATGAACACCCCGCGCTGCACTCAGCGGGAGCACCGGTCCGACGCCCCGCGGCTGCCCGAATCCCTTCTGGCCGCTGATCGGGCCCTCGCCCTGCTGGGCAAACCCTGGAACGGCCTGATCATCGCGGCCTTGGGCAAAGGTCCAGCCGACTTCGCCCAGGTTCGCGATCGAATCCCCGGCATCGGCGACCGCCTGCTCGCCGAACGCCTCCGGGAACTGGCCACGGTTGACCTCGTGACCCGAACTGTCCCGCCGGACCCGTCCTCGCGAACCCTCTACGCACTCTCACCGCACGGCAATGCCTTCCTCATTCCCCTCGCTGCCGTGATCGTGTGGGCGGAGGAGCACTTCCCTGCGGCCGGCGCACCAGCGTCGGACTGACCGGCCGTACCAGCTCGTCGAGTTCCGTTCCCGCGCAGGTTCAGCAAGCAGCGGCGGTTACGGGAGCGACGACAGTGCGACATCCACAGCCGCCCGGTGCCGGCGCTCTGCAAAATCACCACCGAAAGGGAACTCCCGCCATGCGCAAGGCGACACTGCTTTCCCGCACCCTCATCGCTCTGGCACTCTCGATGATGGTCGGATGCTCCGACAACGCGTCGGAACCGGCTCCGGCCCCGAGCCCCGGGGCGGCGACAGGTAGCCCCGACGCGGCGCGTGCCGCTGGCGGCACCGGTTCGGCCGCTGCCGGTTCGAAGAGCATCCCGGGCTCAACCGCAGCCGCTGCCACCGGCGGTGACACGGCACTCACCATCGGCAGCAGTTACAGCACGCGGGCCACCGACTGCACAGGGCGCGACGTCGTCATCGAAGGCCAGGCGAGCACAGTCGGGCTCACCGGACGATGTGGAACGGTCACCATCGGCGGCCGGTTCAACATGGTCACCGTGGAGGCGGCCGACACCATCAAGATCACGGGCAACTCCAGCACGGTGATCGCGGAGACTGTCGGCGCCATCCGTTTGGACGGCGCCGTCTTCGTCACCGTGCGCTGGGTCAAGGGCACCGAGGGCAAGGAGCCCACCGTTTCCGGTAACGGCAGGTCCTGCACCGTGGCCAGGATCAGCGGACAGGAGTACGAGAGCCGGATCAGGCCCTGACATGATCAGGGCACACGACCGATGGGCCGCGAGTGCCAGTCGAGTTCGGTCTCCCGATAGCGACGCCGTTCGCCAGCATGATCGCTAACAGCGGTGGGCGAGGCCGTGTTTACCCGCAGACGCAGAACCCTCACCATGTCAGAGCTACTGCGCCGGTGTCGGCATCCGCATCACCGGTGGCACCGACAGCCGCGCACCGACTCGACTTGCGTCACAGCCGCTTCCGCCCGCTTCGGGTTCGAACCGATCAGCAGTGCGACCCGGCACCCGCGCTGGTGATCAAACCGGATCACCCAACGTCGGCCTTGCCCTTTTCGCAGGTCTCCTCCCGCCCGGCAGAAGGCGCCGTGCGCCAAGGCCGCAGCCGCCCTGCCCCTGCCCCCAACCACGACACACTGGCTACGACGCCCCCGCGGGCAGGGACGGGAACGCCACCCTACGACCGCCCCTCAGCCCCTTGCCGCTCCGGCGATTCGCCTCCACGGCAGCTGATCATGTCGTTGACCTGCAACAACCCAACGATCAGAGCAAGGGGAAGGCGGATTCGACCAGATACGACCCCGACCACCCAACGCATCAATGAGCAGCCGCAGCCTCGATCTGCACCCATACGATTTCTGCCGCTGTACCAGCCGTTCAGTCCGAGACGTAGTCAACAGGCGCGGTATGCCCGGAGCAGGACCACCAGCACGACGAAGTACCGGGCCAGGTCGGACATGGTCCTCCTTACATTTCTGGAAGACCTTAGCCAAAATTCCCCATGCACAACCAGTGCACACTCGGCCGGGAACTCCTGGGCAATCCCGGGAAGTGGAGGGAACTACTCCGAATCCGCTACCGAGATTGCCCAGGTCAGCAGGGGTGCAGGTCACGCCCAGGAAGTCACCGGCACGAACGAACTGTCCTGCCGGAACAGGTCCGTTCCGTCCGACCGTTCGACCCGCAGCTGGTAGCTGTAGTGCCGCAGGTAGTAACCGGGGTAGTTGTACGACTCGAAGCGGATCGAACCGCTCGACGTGCCCGTGCGGGCGACGAACGTGGCGTCCTTGGCGAACGTCGACGTCCCGTCGTTGGCGTCGAAACGGGCCCGGAAGTCCCAGTGGCGCAG